>JAQUDN010000263.1 GCA_028685665.1 Burkholderiaceae bacterium
GGTTTTGCATGGCCGCCTGCGCGCCCCCTGAAACGCGGGTGCCAGATGCCCTGGCCACTGGCACCCGCGTTTCACAAATGGTGCATCGCCGCCCTGAAATGGAGCGGATGTTTCCCGATGGAGAGCCCTTTTGCCCATGACCGAGCCCCTTCTTTTGCCCTCCGACCCGGAGTCGCGTATTCGCCATGCCTATGGGCGCCTGTCGGAGGCCGAGCGCAAGCTCGCCGATCTGGTCCTGGGCCGGGGGCGTGCGCTGCTGGGCTATTCCGCCACCGAGCTGGCCGGCCTGGCAGGCACCTCCAAATCCACGGCGGCCCGGTTTTTCCGGAGCCTGGGCTATGCGGGCTACGGGGATTTCCGGCAGGCCGTGCGGGCCGCCCAGGTGCCGCCCTCGCCCCTGGAGCGGATGGAGCCGCCACGGCGCAAGGAAGGGCTGGGGGAGCAGTTCAAGGCCCATCTGCGCGACGATGCGCTGCGCTTGCAGGAATGGGCCGAGACCCTGCCCGATGCGCAGATGGAGGCCGCCCTGGAACGGCTGTCCCGGGCCCGCAAAGTCTGGGTGGTGGGCTACCGCCACAGCCATGTGACGGCCTTTTATGCCCAGGCCCTGCTCTCGCAGGTGCGCGGCGATGTGCTCACGCTCAACGATGCCGCCGGGCGCGAGGCCGATCTGCTGGCCAGCGCCAGCGACAAGGACGTGGTGCTGGCCGTGGACTTTCGCCGCCGCAGCCTGCGCCTGCCGCGCACCCTGGCCGCGGCCCGCAGCGCCGGGGCCCAGGTGCTGGTGCTGACCGATGCGCCGTTCTCGGCCCTGGCCCTGCAGGCGCAGGTCGTGCTGCGCTGCGCCGCCTCGCACCCGCAGGGCCTGTTCGACTCCTATGTGTGCGCCATGAGCGTGGTGAACTTCCTGGCCGCCGCCCTGGCACAGCGCCAGCGCCACAGCACCCACCAGCGCCTGGAACGCATCGAACGCCTGCACGTGGCGCTGAACGACCTCGAATCCCTGGGCGCCACCCCCGTGGTGCCCGCCGTCCCCTTGAAAGACCGCATGACCGCCCCCCTGCCCTTCCCGTCCGTCACCTGCTTGATCAACCCGGCGCGGGACCGCAGCGCGCCCTATGGGCCCCACCGCCAGGCCATCCTCGGGGCCGAGGCCCTGGCGCGGGCCGAACAGGAGCTTTCGCAATGGGAAGGCCATGCGCCCACCCCCCTGCACCGCCTGCCCGCCCTGGCCGAGGTGCTGGATGTGGCGGAGGTCCACTACAAAGACGAGGGGGGGCGCTTTGGCCTGGGCAGTTTCAAGGCCCTGGGGGGCGCCTATGCCGTGGCGCGCCTGCTGTGCCGGGAGCTGGGCGCCCGCCTGGGCCGCACGCTGGGCACGCGCGACCTGCTCTCGCCCGCGGTGCGGGCGCAGTGCGCCGAGATCACCGTCACCTGCGCCACCGACGGCAACCATGGCCGCTCCGTGGCCTGGGGCGCCCAGCGCTTCGGCTGCCGCTGCGTGATCTATGTCCACGCCACGGTGAGCGAAGGCCGCGAGCAGGCCATTGCCCACTACGGCGCCGAGGTGGTGCGCACGCCAGGCAACTACGACGACGCCGTGCGCCAGGCCGATGCCGACGCCCGGGCCCACGGGCGCTTCGTGATCTCCGACACCTCCTACCCCGGCTACATGGACGTGCCGCGCGACGTGATGCAGGGCTACCAGCTCATGGTGCACGAGGCAGCGCAGGCCCTGGCGCAGCGCCCCACGCACGTTTTTGTGCAGGCGGGCGTGGGCGGGCTGGCAGCGGCCGTGTGCGCGTATTTCTGGGAACGCGACGGCGGCCAGCGCCCCACCTGCGTGGTGGTCGAACCCGACCGCGCCGACTGCCTGATGCAAAGCGCCCGGGCGGGCCAGCTCACCGCCGTGACCGGCGACATCGACACCCTGATGGCCGGACTGGCCTGTGGCGAGGTCTCGCACCTGGCCTGGGACATCCTGGAACCCGGCGCCGACGCGTTCTGCGTGATTCCGGACGCCGCCGCCCCGGCCGCCATGCGCCTGATGGCCCATCCGCTGGGCCGGGACCCGGTGGTCGTCGCCGGGGAATCGGCCGTGGCCGGGGTGGCCGCTGCCGTGGCGGCCTGCCAGGACCTGGCCACCCGGGCCGCCCTGGGCCTCACCGCCGAGAGCCGCTTGCTGTTCTTCGGCAGCGAAAGCGCCACCGACCCGGCGCTGTACGCCGCGCTGGTGGGCGAAAGCGCCGCGTCCGTGGCCGCACGCGCCGCCGCACAGGACCGCGCCGCATGAGCCCCGCCCTGGCAATCAATGCCCCGCGCCTGCTGGAACGCCTGCACACGCTCGGGCAGTTCGGCGCCCTGCCCGGCGGCGGCACCCACCGGCTGGCGCTGAGCGACGCCGACCGCGCCGCCCGCGACTGGACAGTGGCCTGCATGCGGGCGCTCGACATGGACGTGCACATCGATGCCATCGGCAATGTCTTCGGCACCTTCGCCGGCACCGAAGACCGCCCGCCCGTGATGACCGGCAGCCACATCGACACCGTGCGCACGGGCGGGCTGTACGACGGCAACCTGGGCGTCCTGGCCGGGCTGGAGGTGGTGGCCACCCTGCGCGACGCGGGCCTGCGCACGCGCCGGCCCCTGCAAGTGGCCGTGTTCACCAACGAAGAAGGCGCGCGCTTCCAGCCCGACATGATGGGCAGCCTCGTCCTGGTGGGCGGCATGCCGCTGGAAGAAGCCCTGGCCACCCGGGCCGTGGACAACCAGGCCACCGTGGGCGAAGAACTCGCCCGCATCGGCTATGCCGGCAGCCCCCCCGCCAGCCCGGTGCGCGTGGACAGTTTTGTCGAGCTGCACATCGAGCAAGGCCCGGTGCTGGACCGCGAAGGCGTCGCCATCGGCATCGTCGAAGGCGTGCAAGGCATCTGCTGGATGGAACTCACCCTGAACGGCACCAGCAACCACGCCGGCACCACCCCCATGGCCCTGCGCCAGGACGCCGGCCTGGTCGCCGCGCAGATCACCACCTTCGTGCAGGCCCTCGCCCAGCGCTACGGCGGCCGCCAGCTGGGCACGGTGGGCGCGCTGCAGCTGCACCCCAACCTCATCAACGTGATCCCC
>JAQUDN010000094.1 GCA_028685665.1 Burkholderiaceae bacterium
TATTGCACCGAGCAAGATTTGTCCAGAGTGCGACGAGATAGTCCACGCCTCTTTAATATGATTGGTCTGGTGAAGTCCAACGCTTGCCAACCTCGTCCCAAAGGAATTTGGAGAGTCCGAGCCATGCAGCAGCACCACCCAGAAGGCGGAGTGTTGG
Source organism: Burkholderiaceae bacterium (assembly GCA_028685665.1). Classification (GTDB taxonomy): domain Bacteria; phylum Pseudomonadota; class Gammaproteobacteria; order Burkholderiales; family Burkholderiaceae_C; genus JAQUDN01. The sequence goes on from JAQUDN010000094.1 coordinate 158, forward strand.
ATTGGCATAAATCAAAGCGCCGAGGAACCTGGGAGCGTTTGCGGCAAGGCGCATAGCTGCAGGCATGGTCACAGGGCGACCGCCGACATTGAGGGATGCCGTGTTTCTGACGGTGCCATTCACGAATGCTTCGTTCGCTGTTTTGGCATAGCCAAAGGTATTGGGGGCGCCCTGGGGTGTTGGGGTGAATCCTGGGGGTGGAGATGCTTGGGCATAGCCTGCGATTGCAGGTGCACCAGCCAAGGACAGGACAGCGGCAGCAATCAGCCGTGGAATAAAAGCCATGACGCCCCCAGGATGGCCGCAATAACGGCATAAAACTCAGGTGTTGCCATAGTCGGATCTCCCTTCAGCTTCGACCATGACGATCCGCGCGATGGTGGCAAGTGCCCAAGCAGCGAACCAGACGGCGACGACCTTCCAGGCCAGAGAAATGCCATCGGTGAAGGTCAGCAACTGGCAAGGGACCGGGCTTGCTTGGACGGTGTAGGTGTTGGTGGTGACGGTGGGGCCGAGAAGGCCCTGGCCGTAGCTGGTGTACGTGTAGGTGATGCTGGTGTCTGTCACAGCACCAACGTTCACGACACGGCCATCGCCGAGGATGCCCCCGACCTTGGAGGAGGCAAGGGCCGAATTGGCCGCTGCCTTCGTCGGATAGCAGGCTTCCCCGGCTTGGTACATGGTCGTGCCTTAGATGGCGCGGCGAATGAACTTGAAAGCAGCGATGCCGATGATGATCACCAGCACCAGACCGCCGACCATGGCCGCATCGCCCTTTGCAGAGTCGAGGGCAGTCGAAACGCCTTCAGGCAGTGCGGCATGGGCTTGGCCGGCCAGCAGGAGGGGCAGAGCCACAACAGAAGCGGCAGCGTTGCGAACGGTCAGGAAACGATTTTGTGCAGTCATGAAAAATTCTCCGAAGGTTGAGATTGAACGGTGCGAAATGCACCCGGAGGCCCTCGCCAGAGGGCTACCGGCTGGATTCAGTAATCGTTGATCGTTCCGAGTCGGTCCAGATCGATGACGGTGCATCGGTCGTCGATTTCGGCGTATTCCTCAATGAGGCCCAAGGCCTGATCGAGGTCAGAGACAACACCCGCACCGGCATCACGCAGAGAAACAACCCACTCGGGCGAGTGAGGGAACTCCGGGCCCGGGACAAGGAAACGCCCGGTCGTGCTGGACTGGACGATCAGGCGCGGTTGCATTTAGGCCGCCTTTGCCTGGGGTTGTTGCGGTGCGGGCTTGATGCCGAGCAGGGTCAGTTTTGTGTCGTTGCCTGCGCCTGCGACCATTTCAAAGTCGGCGATGACAGGCAGGCCGGTACCGGGCCAAGACTTGGACAGATGCGCCCACTTTTCAAACTCGGTGGCGTCGCCAAACTTGAATGGGCGGGTGACGGCACCGATGGAGCGGCCCGAGCTGTTTTCAGCGACGTCCACGATCAGATGGAACGTAGTGGACGAGAAGGCGCGGCCTTCGTATTCGCCCTTGGATTCTTTGATGCCGGTGCAAATGACGGTGTTTTGAAATTTCATGGTGTGCTTTCGTGGTCAGTGGGCAAAGGCAAGCGGTGCCCGGGTGCCCTGCCCGGCGCTTGAAGAAATGCGGGTGAATGCCTTGCTGTAGGCGTGCTGAACTTCGGAATGGCCGAAGGCTTGAAGGCGTCCGGGTGCTTCCTTGTTGCTGACAATTTCGAGAAATTCGCTGCCGAGGTGCTGGAAGGCCATCGCAACGGAAGGCGCTGCGGTGGTGAGCAACCAGCGGATGTTTCTAGAAACTTCGGCGGCAACGGTTTCAAGGGCACGCCGTGGCTTGACGGTGACGACCTCGGGGGTGGTGGCGGTGTCGTTGTGTTCGCGCATGAGCTGGGCGTGCCAGTCGGATGCGCCCGCGAAAAAGTCGCCGGGTCGGCGCAGGATTTCAGGAGAGAGGACGCGGAGCTTGTCGCCGTAGCGCAGCTCGATGCGCTGCCATGGGCTGGTGCTCTCCGGGCCAAAGAGCTGATGGCCTTTTTCGTAGATGTTGGTTTGCTTGCCGGCCTCTTTGCTGCCGATGTAGAAGCTGCGGCTGTTGCCGTTGCACCAGTCCCCAACCAAATTGCATTTGGGTCGGTGGCCTCGGTTGTTCATGAGGCCGTTTTCGTAGTCGCTTTTGATGCGCAGGAGGCCGCCCGTGATGCCGTTGAAGTAGTCAAGGGCCAGATCACACCGCGTGATCTTGGCTTTGGTTTCCTCTATGAAGGAGGAGAGCCGATCCGTCCAGGTCGAGTCGGCGAAGGTGCAAGCGGTGCCGCTGATGTTGACGTGGATGGTGGATTGCTGGGCCTTCTGGCGCGGAGAGTCGCCGGAGGCGAGGAAGCCAACCCACGCGGTTTCCTTGCCGTTGCGTTGGATGCTCCAGCGGTAGCGGTAAAAGTCCTGGCCCTTAAGCAATTCGGGGTGCACCGTGAATTCTTCGCCAAGGTGTTGGGCAACGGTTTGGGCGATGCTTTTGGCCTGGGCGCTGGGCGCGAAATCGGCATCGGGAAGCGTCTGGATGATGCGTTCCATCTTTTTGCGCCGTTCAGCGTGGTACAGGTCCCCGGTGGTGGGCGCGTACTGTCCGCCCTGGGTGTTTTCCTTGATCCAGGTTTGCAGGTCGATACCGAAGGCGGAAGGATCGGACTTCTGGGGGAAAAGATCGTCAACGCTGGGGGCTGGTGCGTTGCGGGTTTGAATGGTGAAACGAAGCCAATCGATATGGACGGCCGAGCCGGTGGCAAGGCGTTTGGCTTCCAGGCGCAACTTCACTTCATTGCCGTCGAGGACCAGGGGGCTATTTTTTGCCATGGTGCTCAGGCTCCGGCTGTAGGTGCTTGAGCAGAGGCCCGTTGGAATATCTCCCCGTGATTACCATGGGGGGTGAGTGCCTGAACTGGAAGCGCTCCCGCGCCCTCCCCCGCGCCCGCGCTGCGCTTTCCGTGCGCGGGTGCGGCCGCTGCGCGCTGCGACAGGAACAGGCCCAACATGCCCGCACCAGATTGGCCCTTGAGGCTGCAGACACCCAGCGCAGGTGCTGCACTGATCCAATCGGTTTTTGGGGTGAGGGTTTGCATGGTTGGCTCGGTGCGCGTAGAGTTGATGGCAAATCTTCTAACAAATCGTTAGAGGACCATACCATAACAGAATGTTAATTTTTATGACGCAAATATCCGAGCTAATCAGTCAAGCTTGTGTGAAAGTTGGAAGCTCAACAAAGCTTGCCGAGATGCTGGAAGTGCCCCAGCCAGCAATCTCGATGTGGAAAAACGGAACGCGCCCATGCCCGCCCGAAGATCAGGCGCGGATTGCTGCAGTGTTGGGTCTTGATCCAGTGGAAGCACTGGTGGGCGCGGTCATGGAACGACACGCCGGAACGCCCAAAGGCGAGGCCTTGGCAATGCTTTTTGCGAATTGCAGGCGCAAAAACGAAAACGCCCTTGATTCTCATCAAGGGCGTTTAATTGGCGGAAACGGAGGGATTCGAACCCTCGATGAGGCTCTACACCCCATACTCCCTTAGCAGGGGAGCACCTTCGGCCACTCGGTCACGTTTCCAATCCCGCTATTATGCCTCATTTTCGAGGCATTTCAGGGAGAGATCAGGCAACAGCCTGGTCCAGCGCAAAGGCCTTGTGCAGACAGCGTACGGCCAGTTCGACGTACTTCTCGTCGATGACAACCGAGGTCTTGATTTCAGAAGTCGAAATCATCTGAATATTGATGCCTTCTTCGCTCAAAGTCCGGAACATTTTGCTGGCGACGCCCACATGGCTGCGCATGCCGATGCCCACAATGCTGACCTTGGCGATCTTGGCATCGCCCACCACTTCCTGGGCACCCAGTTCAGGAACCACTTTCTCCTTCAGCAGTTCCATGGTGCGGGCATAGTCACCGCGGTTCACCGTGAAGCTGAAGTCGGTCTTGCCGTCCTTGCTCACGTTCTGGATGATCACGTCGACTTCAATGTTCGCGTCGGCCACGGCGCCCAGGATCTGGAAGGCAATGCCGGGCTTGTCAGGCACGCCCAGAACAGAGATTTTGGCCTCGTCGCGGTTAAAAGCGATGCCGGATACAACGGCTTGTTCCATTTTTTCGTCTTCCTCAAAAGTGATCAGCGTGCCGGACTTGGCTTCTTCGTGGATGTCGATGTCCCAGGGCGTAAAGCTGGAGAGCACGCGCATGGGGACCTTGTACTTGCCTGCAAACTCGACCGAGCGGATCTGCAGCACCTTGCTGCCCAGACTGGCCATTTCGAGCATTTCTTCAAAGCTCACCGTCAGCAGGCGGCGCGCTTCGGGAACGACCCGGGGGTCGGTGGTGTAGACGCCGTCCACGTCGGTGTAGATCAGGCATTCATCGGCCTTCATGGCTGCCGCCACGGCGACGGCAGAAGTGTCCGACCCTCCACGGCCGAGCGTGGTGATGTTGCCTTCATCGTCCATGCCCTGGAAACCCGTGACGATCACCACCTTGCCAGCGGCCAGATCGGCCCGGACACGCTGGTCATCGATCGATTCGATGCGCGCCTTGGTGTAGGAGCTGTCAGTGCGGATGGGGACTTGCCAGCCGGCATAGCTGACCGACTCCATGTTTTCCGCCTGCAAGGCAATGGCCAGCAGGGCCGAAGAGGCCTGTTCACCGGTGGCGGCGAGCATGTCGAGTTCACGGTAGTAGGCCTCTGTGGCGCGGGAAGGCGCCAGCTCTTTGGCCAGGCCCAGCAAACGATTGGTTTCGCCACTCATGGCGCTGGGCACCACCACCATCTGGTGGCCGGCGCGGGCCCATTTGGCCACACGCTTGGCAACGTTGCGAATGCGCTCGGGAGAGCCCATCGAGGTGCCGCCGTATTTATGAACGATCAATGCCATTGGATATTTGGGGTGACGAAACGACAGATGCGGCGCAGGTTACACACGGTTTTGGCGCGCCGGCGTTTTTCGTACAGAAGTTGGACCAAAACCTGTCAATTGTACCAATCGAGTCCCGCACCGCGGCGCACCACGAAACCACGGCCGACCTTGAGGTGAATGCGGTGCCCCCGTGTGGTGCACGCCGCAATCTGATCGAGCAGCGCATCGAGCTGGGCCGTTGCCGGGGTGGTCTGGTGCGACCGGCGCAGCCAATGGCGCAAGACGTTGGCCTGCCGGGCTCGGCTCAGGCGCTGCAGCAAGACCAATTGCGGGGGCACCCCCACCGCCTCCAGGTCTTGCTGCGCCAACTCAAGGAGCAGTTCGTTCGCTTGTGCAGCATGCGCCGCCGAGCGCGCGAAGGTCTCTCGAAACGCGGGCAAGGCCGCATCGAGGGCCGGTAGCAAACGCGCTCGAATCCGGTTGCGCGTGAAGCGCTCATCGGTGTTGCTGGGATCTTCGATCCAGCCCTGGCCCTGCGCACGCAGCCAGGCCCGAACCTCAGAACCCGCCACACGCAGCAGGGGCCGGTACCAGGACAAGCCTTGGCGCTGCCAGAAAGCCGGCATGCTGGCCAGGCCCGCCACACCACCGCCGCGCGACAAGGCCAGCAACAAGGTTTCTACCTGGTCGTCGGCATGCTGAGCCAATACTATGGATTGGATAGCTGCTCCGGATTGACTGGCAAGGGCTACCGCCTCAAAAGCCTGGTATCTTGCCTGGCGTGCAGCCGCTTCAGGGCTCTCGCCCGGAGCGGGGCGTGCATCGATCCGCTGCACCACCAGAGGCACCTGCAGACGCTCGCACAAAGCGATGCAATGCTGCTCAAACCCATCGGCGGCGGCCTGCAGGCCGTGGTGCACGTGGATCGCCTGCACCTGACCCGGCCAGCGCTGCGCACAGGCCCGCAAAAGCGCTGTGGAATCCGCACCGCCACTCAAACCCACGGCCAGGGGCAGCGGCGGCTTGAAAGCCGCCATGGCGCCATCGAAGGACAGGGTCACACCGATTCCGCTTGCGCGCTGGCGAGCAAAGCGCCGTGGCAAGGTCGCGCCACAGCCCGTCCCTGTACGGATCCAGGGGCTTCAGTGGCTGTCGGCCTTGGTGTCATTGAAGCGGCCGTAGCTTTGCAAACGGGCATAGCGGCGGTCCAGCAGGTCTTTGGGTTTGAGGTCTGCCAGTTGGCGGAAGGCGTCGCCCAGGGCCCGCTTCAGGAAAGCCGACATCTGCTTGTGGTCGCGGTGGGCACCGCCGACGGGCTCGCTGACGATCTTGTCCACCAATCCCAGGGCCTTGAGGCGGTGGGCAGTGATACCCAGGGCATCGGCGGCTTCCTGGGCTTTGTCGCTGGTCTTCCAGAGGATGGACGCGCAGCCTTCAGGGCTGATCACGGAATACACCGCGTATTGCAGCATGACCACCTGGTCTGCCACGCTGATCGCGAGCGCCCCGCCCGAGCCCCCCTCACCAATGATGGTGGTGATGATCGGCACCTCCAGCTGGGCCATCTCGAAGATGTTGCGGCCAATCGCCTCCGATTGGCCGCGCTCTTCGGCGTCGATGCCGGGGTACGCGCCGGGCGTGTCCACGAACGTGAACACAGGCAATTTGAACTTCTCGGCCGTCTTCATCAGGCGCAGGGCCTTGCGGTAGCCCTCGGGCTTGCTCATGCCAAAGTTGCGCAGCGCGCGCTCCTTGGTGTCGCGGCCCTTTTGCTGGCCCAGGACCATGCAGGCATGGCCATTGAAGCGGGCCAGCCCGCCGACGATCGACAGGTCGTCGGCGTAATGGCGATCGCCATGCAGTTCGATGAAGTCGGTGAAGATGTCGCGCACATAGTCCAGCGTGTAGGGGCGCTCGGGGTGGCGGGCAATCTTGGTGATCTGCCAGGGACTCAGTTCGCTGTAGATGTCCTTGGTGAGCTGCTGGCTCTTTTTGCTGAGCTGGTCGATTTCTTCCGAAATATCGACGGCGCTTTCGGTCTGCACGTAGCGCAGTTCTTCAATTTTGGTTTCGAGTTCGGCAATCGGCTGCTCAAAATCCAGAAAAGTCTTTTTGGCCAACGTTTTTCTCCTTGGGGCAAGGCCCGCGATGCTCGCCACGGGCGCACACACGGCAACCCGCGTGGTCATTGAAAGGGGGTCAGTACACGACGGGCAGCGGCTCCAGCGAGCGCCAAATATACCAAGTCGCCACGCTGCACCAGGGCTTCCAGGCCTCGGCCACCTCGCGGGCATCGCTGCGGCTGACCGGGTCGCCTGAAAAATAATTCTGGCTGATCCCGTTGATCAATCCCACGTCGTCCAAGGGCAGGACGTTGGGCCGCAGCAAGTAAAAAATCAGGAACATTTCAGCGGTCCAGCGGCCGATGCCGCGGATCGCCACCAGCTCGGCAATGACCGCTTCGTCGGTCATCGACTCCCAGTCCTTGACATGCAGTTTGCCGGCCTCGAAGTGCAGGGCCAGGTCCACCAGATAGTCCACCTTGCGCGCCGACAGACCTGCGGCGCGCATGTCGTCGACCTTGAGCTTGAGCACATTGGCGGGCGCCATGGCCGGGGGCAGCGCGGCGAAGCGGTCCCAGACGGTCTGGGCGGCTTTCACCGAAATCTGCTGGCCCACAATGCTGCGCGCCAAGGTGGTGAAGGCATCCCCCCGGGTGCGCAGGGAGGCATCGCCCAACTGGGGAATCAGCCGGCGCATGACGCGGTCTTTCTTGACCAGGTGCTTGCAGGCCTCGGCCCAGTAGGCGGGCGTAGCCAGGCCCGGCTCGGTGGCCTGGACGGATCCCACTGCTATTTTTTCAGAAGCACTCACCGCAATATCCGTCTGCTCTGTGGATGGGTTTTGTTCATCAAACATATCACTGAGCGACTTCCCAGGTGGTCCCCGAGGCCGCATCCTTGAGCACGATGCCCTGGGCGAGCAAGGCGTTGCGGATGCGGTCGGCTTCGCCAAAATCCTTGGCCGCCTTGGCCGCGGCACGGGCCGCAATCTGTGCCTGGATGGCCACATCGTCCATTCCGGCGCCCGCCTGCAGAAAGGCTTCGGGCGGGCCTTGCAGCAGGCCCAGGCACGCGCCCAGCGCCTTGAGCAGGCCCGCGAGTTCAGGGGAACGGGTCTTGTTGACCTCGCTTGCCAAGTCAAACAGCACGGCGACTGCCTCGGGGGTGCCAAAGTCTTCGTCCATGGCCGCCTTGAAGCGGGCGGCCCAGGGCTGGGTCCAGTCGAGGGCGACCTCGGCCGGGGCCACCAAGGCCAGCGCGGTATACAGCCGCTTCAAGGCCTGGCGGGCGTCGTCCAGGTGCGCATCGCTGTAATTGAGCGCGCTGCGGTAGTGCGCACGCACGATAAAGAAGCGCACGGTTTCCGCGTCGTACTGGGCCAGCACGTCCCGGATGGTGAAGAAGTTGCCGAGCGACTTGCTCATCTTCTCGTTGTCCACGCGGACAAAACCGTTGTGCACCCAGAAATGCGCCAGGGGCTGGCCTGTAGCCCCTTCGCTTTGGGCGATTTCGTTTTCGTGGTGGGGGAATTGCAGATCGGCCCCACCCCCATGGATGTCGAACGTCTCGCCCAAAGTGGCGCAGCTCATGGCCGAGCACTCGATGTGCCAGCCCGGACGGCCGGCGCCAAAGGCGCTGGGCCACTGGGCTTCGGGCGGCTCCTCGGGTTTGGCGGATTTCCAGAGCACGAAATCCAGGGGATCCTCTTTGCTGCCTTGCACGGCCACGCGCTCGCCTGCGCGCAGCTCGTCCAGCGACTTGCCCGACAGCTTGCCGTAGCCAGCAAACTTGCGCACCGAGTAGTTCACATCGCCATTGCCGGCACGGTAGGCCAGGCCTTTGCCTTCCAGGGTAGCGATCAAGGACAGCATTTGCGGCACGTATTCGGTGGCGCGGGGTTCGAGGCTCGGGGGCTCAATGCCCAGGGCGCCGATGTCGGCATGCATGGCGGCAATCATTTCATCGGTCAGTGCCCGGATGGTGATGCCGCGCTGCAGGGCGCGCTGGATGATCTTGTCGTCGATGTCGGTGATGTTGCGCACATAGGTCACGCGCAGGCCGCTGGCCTTGAGCCAGCGCTGCACCACATCGAAAGCCATCATCATGCGCGCATGGCCAATGTGGCACAGGTCGTAAATGGTCATACCGCACACATACATGCGCACATGGCCAGGTTCGATCGGGGAAAAATCCTCCATTGCACGCGACAGCGTGTTGTAGATGCGCAAACTCATGGGGTGTTAGTCACGGGAGATTCGATGGGGAGAGGGTGAAAAGGGTTCACCCGGAGGCGAGGGGGCGGTACGCCAGAGCCGGAACACCCGGCTGTGCGCCCGGTGGATTCGTCGGCAGCCGCGGCCAACAGCCACGACACCCCTCAGCTACAATCCGCCGCAGTATAAGCCCCCCCGTCCAGGCCCGTCACGGCGCCCCAACACCTCGTCCCATGAAGCAAGTCTGCCGTCCTCTTCCCCGTCTTCTGCGTCTGCTGGTGCTGTCCGCTCTGATGGGCAGCCCCCTGGCCTACGCCAGCGACTATGCCGACATCACCCAATTGCTGAAGGCGGGCAAGGCAGGCGAGGCCTTGACCAAGGCCGACCAGCGCCTGGCCAGCACCCCGCGCGATCCCCAGTTGCGTTTTCTGCGGGGGGTGGCTCAGGCCGATTCGGGCAAGTCGGCGGACGCGATCGCCACCTTCACCAAGCTGACGGAGGACTACCCCGAGCTGCCCGAGCCCTACAACAACCTGGCCGTGCTCTACGCCAACCAGAACCAGCTCGACAAGGCGCGCACGGCCCTGGACATGGCGATCCGCACCAATCCCAGCTACGCCACCGCCCACGAAAACCTGGGTGATATTTACGCCAAATTGGCCAGCCAGGCCTACAGCAAGGCTTTGCAGCTCGACAGCGCCAACGCCGCCACGGTCAAGCCCAAGCTGGCCCTGATCCGCGAACTGTTCTCGCTGGACAGCACCAAGTCCAAGCCGGGCTCCACCGCCCTGACACCTGCTGCCGCGGCACCGAAACCCGCACCAGCCCCCACTCCCGCTGCGGCGGCCACTCCAGCCCCTGCAGCGTCACCCGCCCCAGCCGCAGTGCCCAGCCCGGCTCCGGCTGCCGCCCCAGCGGCCGCCAGCAGCGAAACGGCCGAACACAAAGACGTCACCGCCGCTGTTCAGGCCTGGGCCAGCGCCTGGTCCACCAAAGACATGAAAGCCTACCTGGGCGCCTACGGCAAGGAATTCGATCCCCCGGGCAGCAAATCCCGCAGCGCCTGGGAAAAAGAGCGCGAGTCGCGCATCGTGGGCAAATCCAAGATCAGCGTGAAACTCTCGGACATCAAGGTGTCCGTGGAGGGCCACAAGGCCACGGCCCGCTTCCGCCAGGCCTACAGCGCCGACGCCTTGCAGGTCACCAGCCGCAAGTCGCTCGATCTGGTCCAGACCGATGGCCGCTGGCTGATTGTTCGGGAATCGACAGGCAACTGATGTTCCACCGCTTGGCTTGCCGGCCCGCGCTGCGGGCTGGTGGACTTGGATTTTTTTTCGGGGTTTGATGCGCATGCTGCTGGCACGGCCCTCCAGGGCCTCCCTGATCGCCCTCGGTGTGCTGGTGAGCACCCTGGTCCAGGCCGCCCCTGCTTGGGCCAAGAACAAAGGCAAACGCCCCGAGGCGGCGGCGGAATCCCCCAGTGTGGTGTTGCGCGACGGTCAGGCGGAATCCCGCCTGCTGGAGGTGTACCGCCTCACCGGCCAGGGACGCGGACGCGAAGCCCTGGCCCAGGCTGAAAGCCTGGCCCGCGACTACCCGCATTTCCAGCTGGCCCAACTGGCCCTGGGCGACTTGCTGACGGCGCGCACACGCCCTGTGCAGCACCTGGGCGATGTGCCCGGCCCCCTGACGGACCAGACGCCCGAGGCGCCCACCACCCTGAGCGACTTGCGCAAGGAATCGCGCCAGCGCGTCGATGCCCAGCGCCTGCGCCCGTCCGCCACCAGCATTCCCGTCCAGTTCCTGGAATTGGCCCCGCGCTACCGCCACGCGATTGCCGTCGATGCCTCGCGTTCGCGCCTGTACCTGTTCGAGAACACCCCCAAGGGCCTGCGGCTGATCGCCGACTACTACGCCTCGGTGGGCAAATCGGGCATCGAGAAAACCACCGAGGGCGACCAGCGCACGCCCCTGGGCATCTACTTCATCACCAGCCGCCTGGACCCCAACACCCTGCGCGACTTCTACGGCGCAGGCGCCCTGCCCATCAACTACCCCAACCCGCTGGACCAGGTCCGCGGCAAGACTGGCAGCGGGATCTGGCTGCACGGTACGCCCTCGGACCAGTTCGCGCGCGCGCCCCTGGCCACCGACGGCTGCCTGGTGCTGGCCAACCCGGACCTGGAACGCATCCTGCGCACCGTGGAGCCGCGCTCCACGCCGGTGGTGATTGCCAAGTCCCTGCAATGGACCCAGCCACAAGCCATCCAGGCCGAACGCAAATCGTTTGACACGGTCCTGGACGCCTGGCGCACCGCCAAATCCGAAGGCGACATGAAACGCCTGCTGGGCTTTTATGCCCCCGACTTCCAGGGCGCCAAGAAGAAGCCCCTCGAAGAATGGAGCACCCTGCTGCACGCAGAGACCAAAGCCCTGCGCGGCCGGGAAATCCAGCTCAAGGACAAGTCCTATCTGCGCTGGATCGATTCGGCAGAAACCATGGTCGTCACCTTTGGCGAAGTCATCGAAGGCTCTCGCACCGGACCGGTCAAACGCCAGTACTGGGCCCGCCGTGGCAACCAGTGGCAGATCTTTTTTGAAGGAGTGATTGGATGATTTCGAGAAGAAAATCGACTCTGGCGCTTACCAGCATTGCCTTGACAGCTATTTTTTCGATAGCAAACCCTGTCGGGGCCCAGGAAGTCCCCCGGGTGAAACTCGCCACGTCGCTGGGCGACATCGTGCTGGAGCTGAACCCCGCCAAAGCCCCCAAGACGGTCGAGAACTTCCTGTCTTATGTGAAAGACAAGCACTACGACGGCACGGTCTTCCACCGCGTCATCGACGGGTTCATGGTCCAGGGCGGCGGCTTCACGGCCGACATGGTGCAAAAGCCGACCAAGGCGCCCATTCCGCTCGAAGCCAGCAACGGCCTGCGCAACGACGCCTACACCATCGCCATGGCGCGCACGGGCAACCCCGATTCGGCCACCGCGCAGTTCTTCATCAACGTCCAGAACAACGCCATGCTGAACGCCCGCCAACCCAGCGGCGACGGCTATGCCGTGTTTGGCAAGGTGGTCAGCGGCACCGAGGTCGTCGACAAGATCAAGACCGTCGCCACCGGCAACCGCGGCGGCCACCAGAACGTACCGACCACCCCGGTCACCCTCATTTCCGCTTCCCTGATCAAGTAACTCTTTTTTTGAAAGCCCTGCCATGAGCAACCCCCAAGTCGAACTGCACATCGCCAACTACGGCGTCATCACCCTGGAACTGGACAAGGAAAAAGCGCCGAAGTCGGTCGAAAACTTCCTGTCCTACGTCACCAAGGGCCACTACGACAACACGATTTTTCACCGGGTGATCCCGGGCTTCATGGTCCAGGGCGGCGGCTTTGAACCCGGCATGAAGCAAAAGAACTCCGATGCGCCCATCCAGAACGAAGCCAACAACGGCCTGAAGAACGCCAACTACACCGTGGCGATGGCCCGCACCAGCGATCCGCACTCGGCCACCGCCCAGTTCTTCATCAACGTGGCCGACAACGGCTTCCTGAACCACACCGCCCCCTCGGCCCAAGGCTGGGGCTATGCGGTGTTTGGCAAGGTCGTCGGCGGCGCCGAAGTGGTCGACAAGATCAAGGCCGTGAAGACCGGCCGCAGCGGCTTCCATGACGATGTGCCCAAGGAAGACGTGGTGATCGAGAAGGCCGTGGCCCTCTGATCCCTGCCGGCAGCCCACCGTGACCCCGACCGTGCCCCTGTTCGGGGAGCTCCTGGCTCCCCCGGAATGGCGCACGGTCGATTTCATTTC
>JAQUDN010000264.1 GCA_028685665.1 Burkholderiaceae bacterium
GCCAGCGCCTACCCCCTGCCGGCCCCGCGCCCGCACAATTCGCGCCTCGATACCCGCAAGCTGCAAAGCACTTTCGGCCTGACCTTGCCCCCCTGGCAGCAGGGCGTGGCGCGGATGCTGAACGAAATCCTCTGATCTACCGACCCCCCACATGACCGCACGCAAAGGCATCATCCTCGCCGGGGGCTCCGGCACCCGGCTGCACCCCGCCACGCTGGCCATCAGCAAGCAACTGCTGCCGGTGTACGACAAGCCCATGATTTACTACCCGCTGAGCACGCTGATGCTGGCGGGCATCCGTGACATCCTGGTCATCAGCACGCCGCAGGACACGCCGCGCTTTGCGCAGCTGCTGGGCGATGGCAGCCAGTGGGGCCTGAACCTGCAGTACGCCGTGCAGCCCAGTCCCGACGGGCTGGCCCAGGCCTTTCTGATCGGCGAAGACTTCGTCGGCCATGCCCCCAGCGCGCTGGTGCTGGGCGACAACATCTTCCACGGCCACGACTTCCATGACCTGCTGGGCAGTGCCCAGCAGCGCACCGAGGGTGCGAGCGTGTTTGCCTACCATGTGCACGACCCCGAGCGCTACGGCGTGGCCGAGTTCGACGCCCGGGGCAAGGTGCTGTCGCTCGAAGAAAAGCCCGCGCAACCCAAGTCGAACTACGCGGTCACGGGCCTGTATTTCTACGACGCGCAGGTGGTGGACCTGGCCAAGAGCCTCCAGCCCTCGGCGCGCGGCGAGCTGGAAATCACCGACCTCAACCGCCTGTACCTGGAGCAGGGCCAGCTGCATGTCGAGATCATGGGCCGGGGCTATGCCTGGCTGGACACCGGCACCCACGAGAGCCTGCTCGAAGCCAGCCAGTTCATCGCCACGCTGGAGCACCGCCAGGGCCTGAAGATCGCCTGCCCCGAGGAAATCGCCTGGCGCAGCCGCTTCATCACCACCGAACAGCTCGCCCGCCTGGCGCAGCCCCTGTCCAAGAACGGCTACGGCCAGTACCTGCAGCGCCTGGTGCAGGAAGAGGTCCAGCCATGAACGTGATCGCCACCGCTGTGCCCGACGTGCTGATCCTCGAGCCCAAGGTGTTCGGGGATGCGCGCGGATTTTTCTACGAGAGCTTCAACCAGCGCGCCTTCAACGAGGCCACGGGCACCGACCACGCTTTTGTGCAGGACAACCACAGCAAGAGCCGCCAGGGCGTGCTGCGCGGCCTGCACTACCAGATCCAGCAGCCCCAGGGCAAGCTGGTGCGCGTGGTGCAGGGCGCCGTGTTCGATGTGGCGGTGGACATCCGCCGCAGCTCGCCGACCTTCGGAAAGTGGGTTGGCGTGGAGCTGAGCGCCGACAACCACCGCCAGCTCTGGGTGCCGCCGGGCTTCGCGCACGGTTTCCTGGTACTCAGCGAGAGCGCCGAGTTCCTCTACAAGACCACCGATTACTACGCCCCCGCGCACGAGCGCTGCATTGCCTGGAACGACCCGGCGCTGGCCATCGCCTGGCCCGAACTGCCCCTGGCGCCGCTGCTGTCGGCCAAGGATGCGCAGGGCCTGGCGCTCGACCGCGCCGAAGTCTTTGCCTGAGTGGCCCAACGCCTTTCGCCCATGCCCTCCCTGCCGTCTGTGTCCCCGATTGCGTTGTTCAGTGCCGCGGCCGTGAATGGGCCGCTGGGGCTGGGCGCCGTGCTCCAGCAGGCGCTGGACACCCATTGGTATGTGCTGGGCCCGCAGGTGCAGGGCTTTGAGGAGGCGTTCGCGGCCTATGTGGGCGTGCCCCATGCCGTGGGCGTGGCCAACGGCACCGATGCCCTGGAGCTGGCGCTGCGCGCTGCCGGGGTGCAGCGCGGCGACCGGGTGCTGACCGTGGCGAATGCGGGCTTCTACAGCAGCACGGCCTTGCATGCCATCGGCGCCGTGCCGGTGTACGTGGACGTGGACGAGGCCTCGCTGACCCTGTCCCCCGCCGCCTTGGCCCAGGCCCTGGCCGCCCCGGGGCCCAAGCCCGTGGCCGTGGTCGTGACCCACCTCTATGGCCAGCTGGCCGACATGCCGGCCCTGCTGCCTTTGTGCCGCGCCGCAGGGCTGGTCGTCATCGAAGACTGTGCCCAGGCCCATGGCGCCGAACAGGCGGGCCGCCAGGCCGGCGCCTGGGGCGATCTGGCCTGTTTCAGCTTCTATCCCACGAAAAACCTCGGCGCCCTGGGCGACGGGGGCGCCGTGCTGACCGCTTCTCCGGACCGGGCCGAGCGCCTGCGTGCCCTGCGCCAGTACGGTTGGTCGCACAAGTACACGGTGGCCGTGCCCGGCGGGGGCAACAGCCGGCTCGATGCCCTGCAGGCCGCCGTGCTGCACGCCAAACTGCCCCACCTGGCCGCGCACAACGCCGCCCGCCGTGCGACGGCCGCGCGCTACAACGCCGCCTTTGCCGGCCTGCCGCTGCGCTGCCCGCCGTCGGTGGGGGCCGATTTTGTGGCGCACCTGTATGTGCTGCGCACCGCGCGGCGCGAGGCCTTGCGCGGCTTTCTGCAGGCGCGGGGCATTGCCACCGAGGTCCACTACCCCCTGGCCGACCACCAGCAGCCCGCCTACCCTGGCGCCTGCCTTGCGGGCGGTTTGCCCGTGACCGAGGCCGCCTGTGCCACCGCCCTGACACTGCCTTGCTATCCGGGCCTGCCGGCGGCCGATGTCGAGCGCGTGGTGGTGGCGGTGCAGGACTTTTTTGCCCAGGAGCCGCCCGCGTGCTGAGCCTGATCATCCCGGTGTACCGCAACGAGGGCTCTTTGCCGGACTTGCTGCAGGCCGTGGACGGGCTGCACCGCCAGCTGGCCGGGGCCCTGGAAACCGTGTTCGTGGTCGATGGCAGCCCCGACCGCTGCTATGACATCCTGCGCGAGCGGCTGCCGGCCTGTGGCTTTCGGTCGCGCCTGGTGCTGCTGACCCGCAACTTTGGCTCGTTTGCCGCCATCCGCTCCGGGCTTGAAGTGGCCGAGGGCTAGACCTTTGCCGTCATGGCCGCCGATCTGCAGGAACCCCCCGGGCTGGTGCTGGAGATGCAGGCCCTGCTGGCCCGCGACGCCGCCGATGTGGTGGTGGGCGTGCGCGAGGCCCGCCACGAGCCGC
>JAQUDN010000095.1 GCA_028685665.1 Burkholderiaceae bacterium
TGGCATCGAAGACGAAGTCGATGTCCTTGAAGACGTCCAGGCGGGTGAGGCCTTCGACGCCTTCGTGGGTGGTGGCGACACCCATGCGGGCGGCGCGGGCCAGGCCATCCGAGGCCGGATCGATGCCGACCATGGCGCCCATCTCGATGTGCTGGCCGTGGCGCAGGATCTTGATCATCAAGTCGGTGCCGATGTTGCCGCTGCCAATGATGGCGGCTTTGAGTTTGCGGGTCATAGGGGTCTTTCAGTCAACAGTGGCGCCGCTGGATTTGACCAGGGCTCCCCAGCGTCCGATTTCGGACTGGATGAAGCTGCCAAATTGCGCAGGGCTGGCAGAAGGGAAGGCTTGCATGCCTTGGTCGGTGAAGCGTTTGAGGATTTCGGGATCGCTCAAGGCCTTGGTGAACGCTTCATGGAGCTTGGCCACCACGGGGGCCGGGGTGCCGGCCTTGGCCACGGCACCAAACCAGACGCCTGCGTCCACGCCCGCAATGCCGGCTTCGGCCAGCGTGGGCACGTCGGGCAGCTGGGGCGAACGCTTGCTGGCCGCAATGGCCAGGGGCTTGAGTTTCTTGCCGGCGATCAGGGGCGAGGTGGTGATCACGGGGTCAAACATCATGTCGACCTGGCCGCTCATCACGTCCTGCAGCGCAGGGGCCGAGCCCTTGTAGGCCACGTGGTGGAATTCGCCACCGGTCTTGCCGCGGAACAATTCTCCCAGCAGATGGCCGATTGAGCCAATGCCTTGGGAGGCAAAGTTCAGTCCGTCCTTGCGTGCCTTGGCCTGTTGGATCAGGTCCTTGACGTTGTTGAACGGGCTGTTGGCGGGCACCACCAGCACCAGGGGCGAGGCAATCAGCGAGGTGATGGGGGTGAAGTCCTTGACCGGGTCGTAGGCAAACTTGCGGTACAGGTTCTGGTTGATGGCGAACATCTCCGTGGCCCCCATGAAGAGGGTGTGGCCATCGGCCTCGGCCTGCTTGACCTGGGCTGCGGCAATCTGGCCGCCCGCACCGGGCTTGTTGTCCACGATCACGGGTTTGCCCAGGGTGTCCCCCATCTTTTGGGCCATGGCACGGGCGATCTGGTCGGTGATGCCGCCGGCAGGGAAGGGGACGACGATGGTGAGGTTGCGGGTGGGGAAGGCCGGGGCCTGGGCCTGGGCCAGGCCGGTCAGGGCCAGGGTGGACAGCGCGGCGAGTGCGGTGCGGCGAAGCAGCATGGTTGTTTTTCGTGCAAGAGTGGGTAAAGAAAAGAGGGTCAGGCTCCGAAGCGCGCGCGGACGCTGCCGACACCGCTGATCTGGGCCTCGAAGCGGTCACCGGCCTGCACAGGCACCATCGGACCCAGGGCGCCGGTCAGCACCAGGTCCCCGGCGCGCAGGGGCTGGCCCAGGCTGGCCAGTTTGCGTGCCAGCCACACGGCGGCGTTCAAGGGGTGGCCCAGGCAGGCGGCGCCGTTGCCGGTGGAGGCGGTTTCGCCGTTGCGGGTCATGGCCATCTCGGCCAGTTTCAGGTCGAGTCCGTTCAGGCGGGTGGGCACGCCCCCCAGCACGACGAGGCCGCTGGAGGCGTTGTCGGCCACGGTGTCGACAAACTTGATGTTCCATTGGGCGATGCGGCTGCCCACGATCTCGATGGCGGGGAGCACATAGGCCGTGGCATTGATCAGGTCCACCAGGGTGGCATCGGCCAGGTCCAGGTCACGCTCCAGCACCAGAGCGACTTCGGCTTCGACCTTGGGCTGCAGCGTGCGGCTCAGCGGGATCTCTTCGTCATCGCCATAGACCATGTCGGCAAACAGGGTGCCGAAGTCGGGCTGGTCCACGCCCAGCTGTTTCTGGACGGCGGGCGAAGTCAGTCCGATCTTGCGGCCCACGATGCGGCGGCCCTGTGCCACGGCATGCTGGACGTTGGCCATTTGCACGGCGTAGGCGGTTTCGCCGTCGGGGATTTCTTCGCGCAGCGGCGCGATGGGGCTGGCGCTGGCTTCGGCGGTGCGCAGGCGCTGGGCCCACGCCTGGATCTGTTCGGGAGTGCTCATGGGGTCTTTCGGTGGGGGAGTGGCTTTACGCAGCCGTCTGCATGAAAAGAACGCCATAACCCGCAATCAGTTCGGGAATGGCTTGGTAGTGGCGCAGGCGCACGGCCAGGGGCTGGCCTGCAGGCAGGGCCGCGCGTGCGATCAGCCAGGTCTTGGATTCGTGGGCGGACAGGCCGGCTTCGTCTTCAATCGACGCTTCGGTCCAGCCTTCGAGGGCGTCGAGCTGGCCTTGCGCCAGAGCGTCCATGTAGCGCCGGTCCCAATCGGGGTTCAGGGGCTTCATGCCCGAGGTGCCCGAGGCCAGGGCCATGCCGGCGGCCATGACCTTTTGGGTCTTGGCATCGCGGTCGGCCTGCGTGGGCTCGCGCTTGAGGGTGATGCGCTCCCGAACGGCCGGGTCGGGGTTGGCCAGCGTGGGGACCGGGGGTTCGTGCGACAGCCCGCCGGAGCCAATCACCAGGGTGCGGCGGGGCTCGCCGTCCAGGAAGCGGCCGATCGCTTCGCCCAGCTGGCGGCAGCGGCGCAGGCGCGGAATGCCGGGTTGGGCCACCGCGTTCATGAAGATCGGGACGACCGGCGGGGTATCGAGTCCGCCCCACAGGAACTGCAGCGCCTGAGAGAAGCCGTGGTGCACCTGCATGCGGCGCGACACGGCGATATCGAAGTCCTCGTCCATCAAGCGGGTGGCCAAGGCGATGGCGGTCTCGCCATCGACGCGCAGCGGGCCTGCGGGCGAGAGGTAGTCGCCCACGGCCACGGCTTCGCTGCCGATGCAAAACGGCGGCATCAATTCGTTGAAGAAGCCGTTGTAGTGGTCGGGGCCCAGGAGGATGACCAGTTCGGGGTCAAACGCCAGGACCTGTTCGCGGGCCGCGTTGACCGCGGCCTGCAGTGTCTGCTCGACGCCCGGGTCGATCGGGTTCAGGCCGAACAGCGGTGAGTGGGACATGCCCAGGAAGGCCCGTGCGGGATGTGCTGCCATCTCAAGCTCCCAGGGGGGCGGCCATCAGGCGGGCCAGTTCGGCGGTGGTGTCCGACACTTCTTGCGGCGAGCACAGCGCGGCCACAAAACGGTCGGGGCGCATGAAGACAATCGATTTGGACTGCTGCGTGAACCAGTCCTTGATGCGGCCCTGGGTGTCGCCCAGGGTGATCACGCCGGCGCGCGGGTCGTCGCGGCTGGCCATCTGCACCAGGGGCTTGACGGTGATGAACTTGGCACCCAGGCCTTCCCAGAAGGCGCGGGCCTGGGGGGTGATGCCATAGGTCGGGTCGGTGCCCCAGGCGATGATGGCGAAGTGCAGGCCGATCACATCGTCCAGGCGCACGGTCTGGCCGTCTTCGGTGGTCACGCGGGGCTGGATGAACATGCGGCCCACGGGGCTGGGTTCGGGGGCTTCCAGGCCGTTGATCAGCCGGCCGATCAGCGATTCTTTCTTTTCCGCCATCAGGCCGACCAGGCGTCCCAGCGGGGTGTCGCCCGAGCGGTCGAGCAGGCCGCCCAGCAAGGAGGGGGCCGACGCGCGTTCGCGGTGCACGACCAGGCCCCGCTCATAGCGCGGCATGGGCTTGAAGCGCATCTCGGCAAAGTACTGCTTGACCGGGGGAACGGCGTTCAGGGCCAGCATCAGGGTGTCGCGCACCTTGGCGGCGGTGTGGCTTTCGGGCGCAAAAATGTCGCCGGCCACTTCCGACAGGTGGATCATCGAGCGGGCATGGTCGCGGCGCTCCTGGCCATAGGTGTCCAGCAGGGCATCGCCGGCCTTGCCCTGCACGACCAGGGCGAGCTTCCAGGCCAGGTTGCTGGCATCGCGCATGCCGCTGTTGTAGCCCTGGCCTTGCCAGACGGGCATGATGTGCGCCGCGTCGCCAGCCAGCAGCACGCGGTTGACGCGGAAGGTGCTCGCCAGGCGGGCGTTGTGCGTGTAGACGCGTTTGCGGATGTAGTCCACCTTGTCGGGGTCGGCCACGACCTTGCGCATGAGCTTGGCCATGTTTTCGGGCTTGGACAGCTCTTCTTCGGTTTCACCCGGCATGACCATGAACTCGAAGCGGCGGATGCCGTGGGGCAGGGCGGCCGAGACGTACGGGCGCTCGGGGTCGCAGTGCATGTCGATGTGCGGGGTGCCCAGGGGGTCGTTGCGCACGTCCACCACGATCCACTGGTTGGGCTTGGTGCGGCCTTCGAAAGGCACGTTCAGGCTGCGGCGGATGAAGCTGTTGCCACCGTCGCTGGCCACCAGGTAGCGGCCGCGCACCGTGCGCTGCTTGCCCTTGGCGGTTTGCAGTTCCAGGGTCACGCCGTCGGCGTCCTGCACCACGCCACTCACGTCCTGGCCAAACAGCACTTCGACATGCGCAAAGCGCGCCAGGCCCTTGAACAGGATCTCGTCCACCTGGGGCTGCATGAAGGCGTTGCGGCGGGCCCAGCCGAATTCATCGGTGCGGGGCTCGATCGAGGCAAACAGCTTGCCCGTGGCCGTATAAAAGCGCATCCAGTGGTGGGGCGTGATGTGGGCCTCGACTTCGTCGGCCAGGCCTGCGGTCTGCAGGGTGCGCAGGGACTCGTCATCAATCCCGATCGCACGCGGGTAATCGATGATCTGGTCCAGTTTCTCGATGACCAGCGTCTTGATCCCGGCGAGACCCAGGGTGTTGGCAATGGTCAGTCCCACGGGGCCTGCGCCCACGATCACGATGTCGGCGTCGTAGGCATGGGCTGCGGTTTTGGGCGTTTTGGTGGCCATGGATGATTTCCTCGGAAGTGACGGGCTTAGGCCCGCTGCAGATGTCCGCAGTCTTGACCACGGACAATGTGCCGCGATTGTCATGGGCCCAACTCCCCGAGTAAACTGCGTGCGCCTGGTGCACCAAAGTATCAGGGTTAACCCTAGTACTTTGAGCTGCTTGCCCTCTATGTCCCTGAACCCCGCGTCCCCCGAGCCGTCTTGTTACAAAGACGTGCGCAGCCTCACGCGGGGCCTGGATCTGCTCAAGGCCCTGAACCGTGCGCCGGGGGGGCGTTCTACCTCGACGGAGCTGGCCGAAGCCTGCGGCATGCACCGGACCACGGCCAAGCGCCTGCTGGAGACGCTGCGCAACGAGGGTTTTGTGCGCCGGGGCGAGCGCGAAGGGCAGTATTACCTGACGTTCGAAGTGCGCCGCCTGAGCGAAGGTTTCGAGGACGAGACCTGGATCAGTGCGGTGGCCGCTCCCCTGATGCAGGCCGCCGTGCGGGAGCTGTTGTGGCCTTGCGATCTGAGCACGGTGGAGGGCGGTTTCATGGTGGTGCGGGAGTCCACCCACCGCTGGAGCGCTCTGTCACAGCACCGCGCCATGATCGGCGAGAAGATGCCCATGCTGGTCACGGCCCTGGGCCGGGCCTATCTGGCGGCCTGTTCGCCCGAGCAGCGGGAGGCCCTGTTGTGGCTGCAGGCGCAGCGCAGCGACTGGATTGGCGACCTGGCCCGTGACCGCCCGGCCGTGGACCGCATGATCGCCGAAACCTGCCAGCGGGGCTTTGCCTACAACGACGGGGAGTGGATCCGCGAAGCCCACTTTGCCGCCGTGGCGGTGCCCGTGCATTGCGCCGGGCAATTGCTCGCCGTGCTCAATATGGTGTTTCCGAAAGCCGCCGTGTCGGAGCAGGATCTGCAGAACCGTTTCGTCCCCGCCCTCCAGCGCCTGGCCGAGCGGATTGGCAAAGACAGCCGCTCCTGGCGGGAGTGAAGGGGCCGGGCTCAGGCCGCGCCGAAGCGGCCGCGCAGGTAGCTGATGATCGCGCCGGATTCGCGCAGCCATTGCACCTGGCCCGCGCTGTCGGTGATCTGCAGGCAGGGCACTTTGCTCAGGCCCGTGCCTTGCAACAGCGCCGCCCGGTGCTGGGCGTCATGCTGGGCATCGCGGTGTGCGATCGGCAGCGCAAGGCGGTGCATTTCCTGGCGCACTTTCAGGCAAAACGGGCAGGTCTTGAACTGGTAGAGCGCCAGGCTCTGGCACTGGCGGTTCACGTCGGCCTGCGCGGCAGGCGCCCGCGCCAGCGCTCGGGGGCGGCTCAGTCGTTCCCACGCCAGCAGCACCGGCCCCAGGGCCAGGCGCACGGTTTTGAAGAAGGGGCGGATCCATGTTTTCATCGAGGGGCCTGCAAGGAGATGGGGCGGTGAAAATAAAAAACCCCAAGCAAATCAATCACTTGGGGTTCGAAAAGCATCTGGCGGAGACTGTGAGATTCGAACTCACGGACGGTTGCCCGTCGGCAGTTTTCAAGACTGCTGGTTTAAACCACTCACCCAAGTCTCCGGGTTGGAAGCCGCGTATTCTAATCGTTCAATGATGCTGTCTTCTGAGGCGTGCCCGAGGTTCTGGGCGCCGCCTGCCAGCGGCCAGGTGGCGTGGGTTTTACATGCCCAGGGATTTGAGCAGTGCGTCGGCGTCGCTGACGCGTGCTGCTGGCTGGGGGGGGCGGGCTCTGTCGCATTGGTCTGCGCCATCCGTGCGTCGGGGTCGGGGGCTTGCTGCGGTTCGACGCCATAGAGCTTGAGGAATTCGGTGCGGTCTATGGTTCAGCACCAGCCTCTTGGGCAGGTTTTGCAGATGCGCACGCAGCATGCCGGAGTCGTGAACCTGGCTGCGCGTGGCCACATTCATGACGCGGGTGACCGAATTGCACCGGCTGATCAGCCGATCTCCGGTGCCATCAGCGACGGAGTTTTCTGAGGTGCTCATCGTGCTCTTGGGGCTCTTTGTGCTTTTGGTGCGGACGGCATGAAGGCGAAGGCGTGGGTTCGAGTGTGCGGCCTGTGCGCAAAGCACAGGTGACGAACGGGGTGGGGATGCTCAAAGTTTTCGGCCTGGCTGCATATTTTGCGATGTGAGCCATTCATACCGTTGTCAAAAGAGGTGCACATACTTGTTTGCTTCTCCAACCACGGGCTTGTTTATGCTGGTACCTCATTTCCGTCATCCGACGCGCATTTCGCGCAGTTTTCCAACACTGGGCATGGTCGCCCTGGCGGCCACACTCGCCGCCTGTAGCAGTGGTGATGACGATAGCTTTGCCAATGCCGGCTCCACTGCCACCCTGGCCGTGCTGGAAACGACCGACCTGCACTTCAACGTGCGCAGCTACGATTATTTCAAGCTGGCCGACGACAGCAGCTACGGCTTTGAGCGCACCGCCACGCTGGTGCGCGCCGCGCGCAAGGAATTCGCCAACACCCTGCTGGTGGACAACGGAGACACCATCCAGGGCACAGCCCTGGCCGACTACGAGGCCACGATCAGCCCCATCCCCTGCACGCAGCAGTTGTCCATGTACAAGGCCATGGGCGCTTTGGGCTTTGATGCCGGCACGCTGGGCAACCACGAGTTCAACTACGGCCTGCCTTTCCTGAACCAGGTGCTGGGCGGCGGCCTCGACGTGGATGGCGTGGATGCCACCCAGAAATGCGCGGGCTCTGGCTACCCCGCCGTGCTGGCCAATGTGTACAGCAACAAGACCAAAAAGCCGCTGGTGCAGCCCTACACGATTCTGGAGCGCACGCTGATTGCCAAGAGCGTCGATGGCAAAGAAGTGAAGCTGCCCATCAAGGTGGGCGTGATCGGCTTCACCACCCCAGGCATCCTGAACTGGGACAAGCGCTACCTTGACGGCAAGGTCTATACCGAAGGCGCTGTGGAATCGGCCCAGAAGTATGTGCCCGAGATGCGCTCCAAAGGAGCAGACATCGTTGTGGCGCTGCTGCATGGCGGACTCGACAGCACGGCCTATTCGCCCACCATGGAAAACCCCGGCCTGCACCTGACCAAGGTGGCGGGCATTGATGCCATGGTGATGGGCCACCAGCACGGCGTGTTCCCCGACACGGCCGCCACGCCCGCTTTCACGCAGGCTGGCGTGGACAACAAGGCGGGCACCATCAACGGCGTGCCTGCCGTGATGGCCAGCTCGTGGGGCAAGGCGCTGGGTGTGATCCAGCTCGCACTGAAGTGGGATGGCTCCAAATGGGTCGTCGACAAGACTGCCAGCAAGAGCGAATTGCGCAATATTCAAAGCAAGAACGCAGCAGGCACCACGGTTTATGTGACACCTGACGCCGCCGTGGCGCAGCTGGTTGAGTCGCAGCACCAGGCTGCCATCCAATACGTGAAAACGCCGATTGGCAGCACCGACTTCCGCATGAGCACGCTGTTTGCCGACGTGGGCGACCCCGGCGCGATCCAGATCGTGAACCAGGCGCAGCAAGCCTATGTGGCGGACTACCTCAAGGCCAATCTGCCGCAACATGCATCGCTGCCTGTGCTGTCCGTGAGCGCGCCGTTCAAGAGCGGTTTCCAGGGCGGGGCTGATTACACCGACGTGGCCGTGGGCCCGCTGGCCATCAACAACGCCGCCGACCTGTACCTCTATCCCAACACGGTCTATGCCGTGAAGGTGAATGGCACCGACATCAAGACATGGCTGGAGTCCGTTGCCCAACGCTTTAACCGGATTGACCCGGCCAAGGCCACTGAGCAGCAGCTCATCAGCACCTTCCCGGGCTACAACTTCGACATGTTCACCACCGCCGATGTGCAGTATGAAATCGACGTGACCCAGGCCGTGGGCAGCCGCATCAAGAACCTCACCTACCTGGGCAAGCCCCTCAATGAGGCGCAAGAGTTCGTCATTGCCACCAACAACTACCGCGCCACCAGCGGCAAGACCATTCTGGGCAAGCTCGACGGCACGGCCACCATCTGGGCATCGCCCGATGCCAACCGCGACGTGGTGATTGAATACATCCGCAAGAACCCGAAGGTCACCCGGGCCGCCAACGGCGCCGCCAAGAGCTGGCGCTTCACCAAGGTGAGCATTGCGGGCCCTGTGGTGTTCAGCTCGGGTGCCAATGCGCTGACCGTGGCGCAGACGGCGGGCCTGACCAACGTGTCGCTGCTGGCAACGGATGATGGTTCGGGCAAGGGCATGTCGAAGTACGCCATCGACCTGTCCAAATAACCCGGACAACCCGGTCCAGCCTGAAAACCGGGGGTGCGGCCAGCGCCGCAGCCACTGGGGGCTGATGTGGGTTTGCTATTGATTAAATAGCGGCTAGGGCTTGAAGTACAAGCGCTAGCCGCTATTTTTGTTTGGGCGTGGGCGTGGGCGTGGACGTCAGCAGCACCACCAGCGCCCCGGCGCCCCCGTTGGCAAAGTAGGAAGGCACCGTGCGCCACCGGGCTCCGGGTTGGAAGCCGCGTGTGCTAGCGGCCCTCGGGCGCTGACCGGGTGCCCGACCCGGCCGGGCGCTCCAGGCGGGGCCGGGTTCTTTTTGAAATTGCTACAAAATATATAGCAATCGGTGCCTGTCCTGCGGGCTCTGGAGCCTGAAATCCAAGGATTCCTGTTCGGAGCTTCCCCTTGCAGCGCAGGCTTTTGCCCCAGGCCGCTGCACGGGGTTTCGTCCGCTTGCCCCCGTTCAGAAGGCTGCCCGCAGGGTCAGGCGCAGGCTGCGGGGCTCGGCGGGGTGGAGGTGGCGGCCTTCGATGCCGCCGTTGCAGACCCCGCTGCTCACTTCGCGCACGGTGCACGAGGCGTAGAGGTATTCGATGTCGTTGATGCGGCGGTTGACCAGGTTGAACACTTCCAGGCCCAGGCTCAGCTGCCGGTTCACGGCGTAGCGGGTTCCGACATTCAGCAGGGTGGTCGGGCTGGAGCGTTCGGTGTTGGTGGTGTTCAGGGCGCGGGCACCCATGTGGCGCACCCGCAGTTGGTGTTCCCAGGGCCCGCTCTGCCAGACGACGCCCGCTGCCACGACCCGCTCGGCCGCGTTGTCGATGAAGTGGCCTTCGCCCGCTTCGGCTGCGCCCCGGAAGCGCGCACGCGACAGGGCCCCGTCCACTTCCACGCGCCAGCCGGGGGCGGGTTTCCAGCGCAGGCTGGCTTCCAGGCCCCGGCGCTGGCTGGCGCGGCCGGCTTCGGTATTGCCGGCATCGCCCACGTACACCAGTTCCGAATCCAGCTGCAGCTGCCAGAGCGCCACCGTGAGCTGCAATCCGGCGTCCGGCGCAAAGCGCCAGCCCAGTTCGCTGCCGAAGCCCTTGGCCAGCGCAGGCACCCGGGCTGCAGGGGCGCCGGTGCTGGGGTCGCTGGTGATGGTGGCCCCCCGCACATCGTTGCTGTGGAAGCCGGTGCCGGCATTGGCATACAGCTCATGGCTGCGGTGGGGCGCGTAGGCCAGGCCGAATTTGGGCTGCAGCAGCTGGTCGCTGCCTTTGCCGCTGTTCAGGGGGCCAAAAACCGGTTCCTGGCCGCTCACCCGAAAGCGCAAGGCGTCCATGCGCAGGCCGGCATAGCCGCGCCATTGGTCGTTGAAATAGACCATTTGCTGCCCATACAGCGAGAACAGGTCTTGCGAGACCTTGTCCTGGCGCACCGTGGCATAGCGCTCGCGCTGCTGGGTCAGGTGTAGGCCGAGGTCGCGGATGCGGTCCCCGCGCCAGGAGGCGCCCAGGCTCAGCAGGCCGGGCAGGCTGGCGACCTCGTTGCTCAGGCGGTGGGTGGCCTGTGTTCCCAGCACCCGGCGGCGGTCGGTTTGTTCGAATTGGTCGCCGCGCTGCGGGTTGGCCAGCGCGTAGGTGAAGTTGGACCACAGGTCCAGGGTCTGGTCGATGGCGTAGGCGCTGATTTCGGTGTGCTGGCCGTCGGTGGTGTTGAACCATTTGGCCGAGAGGCTGTTGCGCCGCGAGGTGCCGCCCGTGGTGGGGTCCAGCGAGCCAAAGCGCGACAGCGATCCGTCCTGCAGCGCGCGCTGCGGAACCTGGTCGGTGGCGGTCCAGCGGCTGTCATAGGCCATGCCGGTCACATGCCAGCCGCTGGTGGGCGAGCCTTGCGAGTAGCGCAGCACGGCGTTGAGCTTGCGGACGTCTTCCGGGATGGTCCAGGGGCCGTCGTTGCCCATCAGTTCCAGGGCGGCCAGCCAGGTCTGGTCGGCCTGGGTGGTGGAGCCGCCGAGCAAGGCGCGGCGGTAGCGGTTCGGGCCGACCGTGATCTGGGCAAAGGGGGCGTCCAGGGCGCTGAAGTAATCCAGCGTGGCGCTCCCCGCCAGCGAAAAGTCCCCGTTGTCCACGGCGTAAGGGCCTTTGCGGTAGCGCACGCCCGAGACCATTTCAGGGATCAGGAAATTCAGGTCCGAATAGCCCTGGCCATGGGCGTGGGTGCCCATATTGACCGGCATGCCATCCACGGTCACGGCGAAGTCGGTGCCGTGGTCGAGGTTGAACCCCCGCAGGAAATACTGGTTGGCCTTGCCGTCGCCCGAATGCTGGGTGGCGACGACCCCGGGCACGGCCTCCACGATGTCGCCAGGCCGCAGCTTGGGGCGCGCCTGGTAGGAGGCCCGCTCCACGGCCCCTTCGCTGGCGCTGTCGGCCGAGCCGATGGCCGCATCCCGTGGACCTTCGACCTGCACCAGGGGCAGGTGCGATTCCTGCGCCAGCGCCCCATTCCCGGCGCCATAGGCCAGGGCCAGCAGCACGCACAGGCCGGTTTTGCGCGGTGCCGTCGGGGAGGAGAGAGATCGTGCGAGAAGTGTCATGGTCATGGATGGCAAAGGGTGTAACGGCCTGTCACTGCTCAGTGCCCGTCGAGTATACGCACGCGGGTCCGGGCTGGATGCGAAGACCTGCGCGGGCGCGGGTCATGCCGGTCTCCCGGGCGGGGCGATCGGCAGGAGCTTGAGCGTTTTGCTCCACGTCTCCCCGGCCGGCGGCTTCCCCCGGGCGGACATTGCTATCCTGCGGGGCCCATATTTCTGGGTTAACTGGAGTTCCAAGCCATGACGTTCTCGATCCAAGACCAGCCCACTGGTCGTCGCACCTTCATCATCCAGTCTGTTTGCGCCACGGCCGCCCTGGCGGCTGGCAGCGCAGCACAGGCCCAGGCGCTGCTGGCCGAGACCGATGCCCAAGCAACGGCGCTGGGTTACAAGGCCGATGCCACCAAGGTGGACAAGGCCAAGCAGCCCAAGTACGCCGCCGGTCAGATTTGCGGGAACTGCGCGCTGTTCCAGGGCAAGCCCAGCGATGCCGCGGGCGGCTGTCCGCTGTTTGCGGGCAAGCAAGTGGCGACCAAGGGCTGGTGCAGCGCCTGGGCCAAGAAGGGCTGATGCAGGGCGGGGGGCTTGCGCCGTTTCGGAGCACACCCCCATCGCGCAGCAGCAAGGCACCGCTGGACGGTGCCATTTTTTTACCCTGCTTTTGCTGCGGGGCAGGGGTTTCAGGCGGCTGGACGCCGCAGGGTCTTGCCATGGCCCCGGCATCCGGGGAAAGGCCCTGCATGAGTGTGTTTGAGGCCGCTGGCGCCCTGGATTCAAGCGCTGTTTGCTATTGTATTAATAGCAATTGAGGCGCTGGCACCCCCCGCTTACATGCCCAAGGACTTGAGCAGGGCGTCGGTGTCGTGGCTGCCGGCTTCGGCGGGCGCTTGCGGGGCCGGGGCTCCAGGCGCCTGGCGCGACGCTTCCATCAAGGCGTCGGGGTCGGGGGCTTCCTGGGGCTCGAAGTCGTACAGCTTGATGAACTGCGTCTGATCGATGGCCAGTTCCAGGTAAAAAATATGGTTGTTGCCGGTGTAGAAGGTCACCCGGCGGGCCTCGGGTTTGTCGAGGTTGGCATCTACGCTCAGCATCACCTGCTTGTTCAGGGCCAGCATTTTGGGCTGGTTCTGGGTGATGTGCGTCTGCAGTTCGCGGCGGACCTTGCCGGTGAAGTCGCCGACCACCTGGTTCATCAACTCGCCCATCACGTTGCTGACTTCGTCCGAGGTGTAGGAGCTGGCCAGGTCGTCTTTGGACATGCCCATGTTCAGCATGTAGCTCTCGTACAGCTCCATCGCGGCCTGGGCCGAGAAGTTGATGATCACCAGGCCCGAAAAACCGCCGTCAAAGAGCACAAAGCAGCCGATGTCGGGCTTGAGGCAGGTTTTGTTGATGCGCTGCACCATGCCGGAGTAATGAAC
>JAQUDN010000265.1 GCA_028685665.1 Burkholderiaceae bacterium
GGCATTCAGGCGCCACAGCAGTTCCATGATTTCGTGGCCGCGCTGCGAATCGAGGTTGCCGGTGGGCTCGTCGGCCAGGAGCACCGCGGGCTGGGTGACGATGGCACGGGCAATGGCCACGCGCTGCTGCTGGCCGCCCGACAGCTCCGAAGACGTGTGGTGCTCCCAGCCCTGCAGGCCCACGGAGGCCAGCGCCCGCGCGGCGGCACTGCGGCGCTGCCCGGCCGGCTCCCCGCGGTAGAGCAAGGGCAGCTCGACGTTTTCCTGGGCCGAGGTGCGCGCCAGCAAATGGAAGCCCTGGAACACAAAACCGAAATACTGGCGCCGCAAGAGCGCACGCTGGTCGCGCTCCAGCGACTCCACGGGCACGCCCTTGAAGGCATAGGCGCCGGCCGTGGGCCGGTCCAGACAGCCCAGGATGTTCATGGCCGTGGATTTGCCCGAGCCGCTGGGGCCCATGATGGCCACGAAATCCCCTTGCGCAATGTCCAGGTCCACCCCTTTGAGCGCCTGGAAGGCCAGCGCGCCCTCGCCGTACACCTTGGTGATGCCCCGCAAACGGATCAGGGGCACGGCCTGGTCCGTCATGGCGCGGCCCCGGCGGCGCGCTGGTCGGTGATCACGGCCATGCCGGCGGCCAGCCCCTCGCCCTGGACCTCGGTCACGCGGCCATCGCTGATGCCCACCTGCACGCGCAGGGGGCGGGCCTGGCCGTCCTGCAGCACCCACAGCGTGCGCAGCGGGCCCGCGCTGTCGCCCGGCTCGCCGTTCGCGGGGCGGCGGCTGGCGGAGCGCGGCATGCGCGGAATCAGCTGCGACAGAATGCCGCCGCCCGAGCCCCCCGCCCCGGCAGCCCCTGGCGCAGCCGCGGACGTGGGCGTGAAGCGCAAGGCCGTGTTCGGCACCAGCAGCACCCCGTTGCGCTCGGTGGAAGTGATGGTGGCGGCGGCGGTCATGCCGGGGCGCAGGCTCCGGTCGCGGTTGTCCACGGCCAGCCAGGTGATGTAGGTGACCACGTTATCGACCTTGGTCGAGCCAAACGACACCCGCGTCACCGTCGCGGGATAGGGGCGCGAAGGGTAGGCGCTGACGGTGAAGCGGGCTTTTTGCCCCACCTGCACCGCGCCCACATCGGCCTCGTCCACGCTGACGTCCAGGCGCAGGCGCTGCAGGTCCTCGGCCACGGTGAGCAGCGTCACCGCCTGCAGCGAGGCGGCCACCGCATTGCCGGGCTCCACGCTGCGGCTCAGCACCACGCCGTCGATGGGCGAGCGGATGGAGGCCTTGGCCAGATTGGTTTCGTCGGTGGACAGGGCCGCGCGCGCATCGTCCACGCTGGCGCCGGCACTGAGCTGCTCGGCCCGGGCCCGCTCCAGATTGGCGCGCCCGCTGTCGAGTTCGGTCTCGGAGGGCACCTTGCCGCCCGAGAGGCGGGCCACTTCCTCGAGGCGCGCCAGGCTGGCCTGGGCCTCTTGCGTGGTGGCCCGGGCCTGCGCCACGCGCGCCTGGGCCGACGCCAGGGCGGCGCGGGAGCGCACCACCTGCAGGGCCAGCTTGGTGGTGTCCAGCTCCACCAGCAGCTGGCCTTTGCGCACGGGGTCATTGACATCGACCAGCACCTTGCGCACGGTGCCGGACAGCTCGCTGCCAATGGCCACGGAACGGGTGGGCTGCAAAGTGCCGTTGGCCGAGACGCTCAGCGTGAGCTGGCCCTGGCGCACCCCCTCGGTGATGTAGCTCGGGGCCGCGGCCGCGCGCTGGCGGCTTTGCCACAGCAGCAGGCCGGCCCCCACGCCCCCCAGCACCAGCACGCCCCACCACAGGCTGCGGCGCTGCCACCAGGGGCGGGCCAGGGCGGGGCCCAGCAGGGCGCGCAGGTCGGCCGGGGCCGCCGCGTCGGAAGGGACCTGGGGGGTGGCAGAAGAAGGGGATGGGGGGGTCATGGCGGTCCCAGCACAAGAAGGAAAAAAGCCGCAGGCCCGAAGCTCATGGCGGCCCCCAGGCGCCGCCCAGGGCCTTGTACAGGCGCACCTGGTCGGCCGCCACGCTGGCGGCGGTGCTGGCCACGCTGTCCTGGGTGGACAGCTGGGTGCGCTGCGTTTCCAGCACCACGGCAAAGTCGATGAGCCCGCTGCGG
This sequence comes from Burkholderiaceae bacterium, assembly GCA_028685665.1. Taxonomy (GTDB): domain Bacteria; phylum Pseudomonadota; class Gammaproteobacteria; order Burkholderiales; family Burkholderiaceae_C; genus JAQUDN01. The sequence goes on from JAQUDN010000265.1 coordinate 2,138, forward strand.
TAGCGCTGCTGCGCCAGCAAGGCCGCGTTGCCCGCCGCCTCGGCCGCCGCCTGCAGGCGCAGCAGGCGCTCGCGGTCGCCCTGCAAGGCGACCAGCGCGTCCTCCACGTCCTTGAGCGCATTCAGCAGCACCGCGTCGTAAGCGGCCACGGCCTGCGCCAGCGCCGCCTCCTGGGCCCGGACCCGGGCCCGGGCGGCCCCGGCATCGAACCAGGGCAGCGAGAGGCTGGCCAGCAAGGCACTGGCCACAGCGCCGCCACCGGTCAGGCCCCCCCAGGTGAGCGCCTGCAGGCCCACCGAGCCCCCCAGGCGGAAATCCGGATAGCGGGCCGCATCGGCCTGGGCCGCGCGGGCCCAGGCCGCCTGCACGCGCTGCTCGGCCACGCGCACATCGGGCCGCTGGCGCAAAGTCTCGGCGGGCAGGGACTGCAGCCCGTCTTCGGGCAGCTGGGGCAGCGCGGCCGGCGCGGCCAACACCGCATCCAACGCGGTCGGTGCCTGGCCGGTCAGCACGGCCAGGCTGTGGCGGGCCTGGGCCAGCGCCGACGCAAACGCCGGCAGCTGTGCCGCCGTCTGCTCGGCGGCCGCGCGGGCCTGTTCGGCCACCAGCGAGCTGGTGAGTCCGGCCTGCAAGCGCCATTGGGTGATTTGCAGCGTCTCGCGCTGGCTGGCCAGATTGCTGCGCGCAATCGCCAGGCGCTGCTGCAGGCTGCGCAGGTTCAGGTAGGCCAGTGCCACCTCGGCCGCCAGCGACACCTGCACATCGGCCAGGCTGGCTTCGGCCGCACGGGCATCGGCTTCGCTGGCGTTCACGCCCTGGCGCAAGCGCCCCCACAGGTCCACTTCCCAGCTGGCATCGAGGCCGATTTGAAAACTGCGGCTGGCACCGCTGCGGGCCGCCCGGTTGCGCTGGGCCGAGCCCGAAGCGTCCACCAGCGGCCACAGACCGGCCTCCTGCACCCCCCC
>JAQUDN010000096.1 GCA_028685665.1 Burkholderiaceae bacterium
CGTCCCGCATTGCCATACACCGAGGCGGCCGGCGACCAGGCATAGACCGCGCTGAACTTGGGCTGCTGGATCAGCCCGTAGTCGTTCACGCGGTACGTTCGCCCGTTCAGCGCGTTGGTGTAGCTGCCCGAGACCTGGTCCACCCGCAGCGCGGGCGTGAGGGTGAGCCGGGCGCTGGGCTTGAGGAGGGCCTGCACGAAGGCGCCCGAGATGTTGAAGTCGAATTGCTGGTCGCGCGTCTGCGCGCTGCGCACCTGGGCGGCGGTGGTGTAGCGCTCGCTGCGGTTGTCCTGGCGCTCGGTGTCCATGCCCGACACCACGGTCAGCTCCCCCAGTGCGGTGGCGCCGGCCCGCCAGGTCGCCGTGGCCGAGGCGCCCACCTGGGTTTCCGCCACGAAGCGCTCCTGCTGCGCGGCGGTGGCCGAAAAGCGCACGAAACGGCGGTCGTCCAGCTGGTTGGCATAGACCTGTGCGTTCAGGGTGGTCTTTGCACCCCAGGGCATCTGCCCCTGCACGGCCACCTGGGCCACCTGGCGGCGGTCTTCGTCGGTGGCGTTGTAGCTGGGCGATTGCCAGGGCTGGGCCTGGCGCTGGGCCCGGGTGAGGTAGCCGGCTTCCTGGGCCGTGCCCTGGTGCAGGCGCGCGATCAGGCCCAGGTGGCGGAGTCCGTCCGGGCTGTTCAGGAACCACTTGCCCGAGAGGGCCACGTTGCGGGCATCGGAGTGGTCGCGGTGGCCCTGGCTGTCGTTGAAGGCCAGGGCGTAGTTCTGCGTGAAGCCGTCCTGCCCGATGCCCAGTGCCGCCTGCAGGTCCTGGGTGCCGAAACTGCCCGCACCCACCCGGGCGATGCGGTAGTCGCCCCCGCGCCGGGTGGCAATGTTCACGTTGCCGGCAATGTTGTGCAGGCCATAGCGCGGGTCGTTGGTGCCTTTCACCACCTCAAGGGATTCCACGTCCAGCCGGGGGGCCAGGTCGATGTAGGGCATGTTGCCGTCGTTGCTGTTGCTGGGCACGCCGTCGATCAGCAGCTTGACCGCATTGATCTCACCTTCGCCATTGAAGCCCCGGAACGACAGCTTGCCCGAGGTGGTGCCCTGGTTGAAGTAGGTCAGCAGGGTGCCGGGCACCTGTTCGAAAAGCTGCCAATTGTTCGCCGCCAGGCTGGACTCCAGCCGTTCGGCGGGCACCACGGTCACCGAGCTGAGCACGCTGCGTGCGGCCAGCGGGCCCCCCTGGCTGGAGACCGAGACCGTGCCCAGCGTCAGGGCGGTGTCTGCCGAAGCGGCTGGCTGGGCCTGGGCCAGGCTGCCGCCCAGCAAGGCCAGCGCCAGGACCGAAGGGGTGAAAGGGGGGCGCGCGGCGCGCACGGCCAGGGCGCTGCGCGCCAGGAAAATCGAAGCGATGGACATGAAAAACCGATCTGACACCAAGCCCCGCAGCCACGCACGCCGGCGCGGTCTGGCGGAAGCACACACACAAAAAGACGGAGGAGGGGTGGGTCAGACCGGGCCCGGCGGGCCCCGGGGCGGCAGCGGTGGTGCCGTGAGGGCCGCGATCCGGGCGGCCGGGATGGTTTGCAGCGCATGGGCCAGCGGCGCGGGGGAGGCCACGCGCGGAGCCCAGGCGGGGGGCGGTGCGCCGTGGCTGGCGCACAGGGGGCAGTCCAGGGTGTGGCCCACGGCCACCTCCTGCACGCCTTCCTCGGTCTTGACCAGCAGCTTCATGGCGCCGCTGCCGGAGCAGACCAGCTCCATGGCCTGCGGCGCCACCAGCGGCGAAGCCACGGCCGCCCCGATGGACAGCACGAACCACGCCAGCACGCAACGGGCGAGGGTCAGGGCGGTGCGCAGGGCGTGCATGGGGCCGCATTATCGGGGCTGCGCGCGGTGCTTTGGCGCTGCGCACCGGCTGGCAGCGGGCCCCAGGGCCTTCCCGTGGCCTTCCCGGGCCCGCTGCCGGCGCCGTTTCCGGGGAGGCGCTGCGGCCTCCAGGCCCTTGGGAGCGAACTTCGCATGTGCTTAGCCAGAAATCTGCTTTGCCAGCGCGCAGGCCCCCTTCCAAAATCCTCCGTGCCAAGACAGCCCACGGGCCCCCCTTTGCCCGGGGGCTGTGGTGCGATGGTGGTTCCTGCAGGCGTTTCTGTGGGCCACGGTCTGCGCCTTGAGGAGTGTTCCATCCATGATCCGTCCCTTGCTCCTGGCCATGGGCTGGGCTGTGCTCGCTGCCCCGGCTTTGCTGCAGGCCGAAACCCTGCGGTGGGCGCGTTCGGTCGATGCGTCCACGCTCGACCCGCACGCCCTGAACAATGGGCCCAACCTGGCTTTGTTGCACCAGGTGTACGAGCCCTTGCTGGTCCGTGCGGACGACGGTTCCTTGCAGGCCACGCTGGCCGAGTCCTGGAAGCCCACCGCCGATCCCCGGGTGTGGGAGTTCAAGCTGCGCAAGGGCGTGAAGTTCCACGACGGCAGCCTGCTCACCGCCGACGATGTGGTGTTTTCGTTCCAGCGCGCCCGGGCTCCCACCTCCGACATGAAGTCGCTGCTGGTGTTGATCACCGACGTGGCCAAGATCGATCCTTTCACCGTCCACATCAAGACGGCGGGGCCCGCCCCGCTGCTGCCCAACAACCTGACCAACATCCACATCGTGAGCCAGGCCTGGGCCCGTGCCCACGGGGTGGAGCAGCCGCAAAACGCCTCGGCCAAGGAAGAAACCTACGCCACGCGCCATGCCAATGGCACCGGTCCCTACACCCTGGTCTCGCGTGAGCAAGACACGCGCACCGTGCTGCGCAGGAACCCCGCCTACTGGGGCCGGGGCCAGTTCCCGCTCGCCATCCAGGAGCTGGTGTACCTGCCCATCAAATCCCCCGCCACGCGCGTGGCGGCGCTGCTGTCGGGCGAAGTGGATTTCGTGCAGGACCTGCCTGTGCAGGACATTGCCCGCCTGCAGGCCGACCGCCAACTGCGTGTGAACCAGGCCCCGGAAAACCGCGTGATCTTCCTGGGCCTGAATGTGGGCGCCGAGCCCCTGGCCTCTTCCACGGTCAAAGACCGGAACCCGCTGGCCGATCGGCGCGTGCGCCAGGCTTTCCAGCTGGCGATTGACCGTTTTGCGCTGCAGAAGGCGGTGATGCGCGGGCTTTCGATCCCGGCCAATCTGATGGCGCCGCCCTTTGTGCGTGGCTACGACAAGGCCCTGGACGGGGTGGCCAAGGCCGACATCGCCCAGGCCCGCAAGCTGCTGGCCGAGGCCGGTTACCCCCAGGGGTTTGGCATCACCCTGCATTGCACCAACGACCGCTACATCAACGACGAAGCCATTTGCCAGGCGGTGGCCGGCTTTCTGGGCCGCGTGGGGGTGAAGACCACGGTGGTGGCCCGGCCGCTGGCCCTGCAGTCGGCGGCCATCCAGAAGCAGGAGGTGGATTTTTACCTCTACGGCTGGGGCGTACCGACCTTCGACTCCGCCTACATCTTTGATTACCTGGTGCACACGCGGGGCAAAAACGCACGCGGCGCCACCAATGCCACGCGCTACAGCAACCCTGACCTGGATGCCAAGATCCTGGCGCTGTCCTCCGAAGGAGACACCCAGGTGCGCGATGCCACGGTCAAGGCGATCTGGACCCAGGTGCAAAAAGACCTCATCTACCTGCCACTGCACCACCAGATCCAGACCTTTGCCATGGCGCGCAAATTCGATATTCCGGTCAACCCCTCGGGCGCGGTGTACTTCAAGAACTACGCGGTGGTGCGCTAAGCGGGGTTGTCCCGCCGCCCCCCACCTCCGCTGCGCCTGCACTCGCCTCCCTGGCCTTGTCCCTTCCCATGCTTCCCTACCTGCTCCGCCGCCTGGGCCAGTCCGTTCTGGTGCTGCTGGCCGTGTCCTGGGTGGCTTTTGGGGTGTTTCGCCACCTGGGGGACCCGACGATCAGCCTGCTGGGCGAAGACGCCTCGCTGGCCGACCGCCAGGCCGTGCTGGCCGAACTGGGGTTCGATCAGCCCGTGGCCGTGCAGTACCTGCACTACCTGGGCCAGGTGCTGCAGGGCGAATGGGGCATTTCTTACCGCACCAAGCAGCCGGTGGTCGCCGTGATTGCCGAGCGCCTGCCCGCCACGCTGGAGCTGGCTTGGGTGGCCGGGCTGCTGGCGGTGGGCGGCGGCGTGGCACTGGGGGTGTACACCGCGATCCGGCGCGAGGGCTGGTTCAGCCGGGCGCTCATGGCGGTGTCCCTGGTGGGCGTGTCGCTGCCCACCTTCCTGATCGGCATTGGCCTCATCGACCTGTTTGCGGTCGAGCTGCGCTGGCTGCCCTCGTTTGGCCGGGGCGAGACGGTGGCGCTGGGCGGCTGGCGCACGGGCCTGCTGACCGCCTCCGGCTGGGCCTCGCTGGTGCTGCCGGTGTGCACGCTGGCCCTGTTCAAGCTGACCCTGATCATGCGGCTGGTGCGGGCCGAAATGCTCGACGCCCTGCGCACCGATTACGTGCGCTTTGCCCAGGCCCGGGGGCTGCCCTGGCGCAGCATCCACCTGCGGCATGCGCTGCGCAACACGCTCATCCCGGTCGTGACCATCACGGGGCTGCAGATCGGCTCCTTGATCGCGTTTGCCATCGTGACCGAGACGGTATTCCAGTGGCCTGGGGTGGGGCTGTTATTCATCTCGTCCATCCAGGCGGTCGATGTGCCGGTGATTGCGGCCTACCTCTTGCTGATCGCCTTGCTCTATGTGGGGATCAACCTGGCGGTGGACCTGCTGTACCTGCTGGTGGACCCGCGCCTGCGCCAGGCCTGAGCGCTGGGGTGCAGGAGCTCGGTGGCCCCCGTGGCTTGGGTCATGAAAAAGGCCTCCAGCCCTTTTCTATCAAGCGTTGATTGCTATTGAAATGATTGTTTTTCCTCCGAGGTGTCTGCCATGAGCTCCCTTCCCCCGTCCGCCCCCGCGGCCCGTTCATGGCCCTGGCGCCCCTGGCGGCACAGCGATTCGGCCGTGTTGCGCTCCCTGGCGCGTTCGCCCACCGTGCCCGCGGCCCTGGCTGTGCTGGCCTTCCTGTTGCTGGCCGCCTTGTTCGCGCCCTGGCTGTCTCTGCAAGACCCCTTCGACCCCTCGGTGCTGGAGCTGCTGGATGCCTTCACGCCCCCGGGGCAGGCGGGCGCCTCGGGCACCCGGGTGTACCCGCTGGGCGCGGACGACCAGGGGCGCGATGTGTACTCGGCCATCCTGTATGGGCTGCGCAAATCGCTGGGGGTCGGCTTTGCCGCTGTGGCGCTGTCGCTGGCGATCGGGGTGCCCCTGGGCCTGCTGGCGGGCTATGGGGGCGGTGTGTTCGACACGCTGGTGATGCGCGTGGCCGATGTGCAGCTCACCTTCCCGGTGCTGCTGGTGGCGCTGCTCGTCTTTGGCATCGCCCGGGGCCTGTTGCCAGAAAGCCTGCGGGACGATATGGCGCTGTATGGGATCGTGCTGGCGCTGGGCCTGTCGGAGTGGGTGCCCTACGCCCGGACCGTGCGCGCGGCCGTGATGGTGGAAAAGCACAAGGACTACGTGCTTGCCGCCCAGCTCATCGGGCGCTCGCGCAGCGGCATTCTGGTGCTGCACATCCTGCCCAATTTGCTCGCGCCGGTGCTGGTGATTGCCACGATCAGCCTGGCGCTGTCCATCGTGGCGGAGTCCACGCTGTCCTACCTGGGCGTCGGCCTGCCGCCCACCGAGCCCTCGCTGGGCACACTCATCCGCGTGGGGCAGGGCTTTCTGTTTTCGGGGGAGTGGTGGATTCTGGGCTTTCCCGCCCTGGTGCTGCTGGCACTGGCCCTGTCCGTCAACCGCGTGGGCGACGGGCTGCGCGACGCCCTGAACCCCAGGCTCCAATGACGACCGCAGTGCCTCCCCCTGGTACCGCTTCCCCCGCCAGTGCCGCGCCGGCCGGCCCGCCGCTGCCCACGCTCAGCGTGCGCCACCTGGGGGTGGTGTTCGACAGCCACCGGGGCCCGGTGCGGGTGCTCGACGGGGTCTCGTTCGACATCGCCCCCGGCGAGATCCTGGGCGTGGTCGGGGAGTCCGGTGCCGGCAAGTCCATGGTGGGCAATGCCGTCATCGGCCTTCTGGCGTCGCCGGGGCGGATGGATGCGGGCGCGCTGCTGCTGCGCGGCGAGCGCATCGACACCCTGCGCGGCCAAGACCGGCACGCTTTGCGCGGCAAACACATCGGCATGGTGTTTCAGGACCCGCTCACCAGCCTGAACCCGGTGCTGACCATCGGGCAGCACCTTGTCGAAACCCTGCGTGTGCACCTCCCGCTCACGGTGGCCCAGGCGCGCGAACGGGCCTTAGCCTGGCTGGCCGATGTGGAAATCGACGACCCGGAGGCCCGCTTCGGACAGTTTCCGCACCAGTTTTCCGGGGGCATGCGCCAGCGTGTGGCCATCGCCCTGGCGCTGTGCGCCGAGCCCGCGCTGCTGATCGCCGACGAGCCCACCACGGCGCTCGATGTGTCGGTGCAGGCCCAGGTCATCCGCATGCTGCGCCGTGTGTGCCGCGAGCGCGGCGCGGCCGTGATGCTCATCACCCACGACATGGGCGTGATCGCCCAGGCGGCCGACCGCGTGATGGTCATGCACCAGGGCCGTGTGCTGGAAACCGGCCCCGTGCAGGCGGTGCTCCAGGCCCCGCGCGCGCCCTATACGCGTGCGCTGATCGGGGCGATTCCGTCGCTGCAGCGGCGTGTGCGGCGGCTGCCCGTGCCGGAGATCGGTGCCGACATGGCCGCCGCCCGCAGGGCCCCCGAGGGGCCGACCGCCCCGCCGCACCTCACGCTGGTGGCCTCCTCCCCTGCGGCGGCGGCCCCTGCGGCGCGCTGGACGGCCTCCCCATCGGCCCCGCGCCTGTTGCTGCAGGTGCAAGGCCTTTCGCGGGATTTCGATATTTCGCCGAGCTGGCTGGTGCGCACGCTCACGCGCCAGGGCCGGCGCGTGCTGCCGGCGGTGCAGGACCTGTCCTTCGATATTCCGCGCGGGACCACCTTCGGCCTGGTGGGCGAATCCGGCTCGGGCAAATCCACCGTGGCGCGCATCATCGCCGGCCTGACACCCCCCACCGCCGGGCGTGTGCGCATCAACGGCATCGACCGCTGGGCCGATCCGCAGGGCGCCCAGGCGCTGCGCCAGCGCTTTCAGATGGTCTTTCAGGACCCCTACGCCAGCCTCAACCCCTGTTGGCGCGTGGACCGGCTGATTGCCGAACCCCTGCAGGTGCTGGGCCTGACCCGTGGCCCCGAAGACACCCGTGAGCAGGTGGCCGAGGCCCTGCGCCGCGTGCGCATGGCGCCCGAGGACGGCCTGCGCTACCCGCACCAGTTCTCGGGCGGGCAACGCCAGCGCATCGCGATCGCCCGCGCCCTGGTCAGCCGCCCCGAGTTCATCGTCTGCGACGAGCCCACGTCTTCACTGGATGTCTCGGTGCAGGCCCAGGTGCTCAACCTCCTGCGTGACCTGCAGGACGAACTCGGCCTGACCTACCTGCTCATCAGCCACAACCTGGCCGTCATCCGCCATATGTGCGACCACGTGGGGGTGATGCGGCGCGGCCAGCTGGTGGAAACCGGGCCGGCCGACGCCGTGTTTGCCGCCCCCCGCCATCCCTACACCCGTGAACTCATCGCCGCCGTGCCCGATATCGGGCACCTTCTGCGGCCGCCGCCCTCTGCCACCGGCGGGCGGGTGCTGCTGTTTGCGATCTGAGCCCCGGCGCGGGTGCCCTGGCGCTGGCGCTTATGGGGGCGCTGGGGGCTGTGGTCCCGCAGGGGGTTGGCGCCGCAAGGCGGGCCCTGTCCCCCCGGGTTCCGGAGCGATGTGCTGCGCAAAATCGCTCCGGATCTGCACCGAGGCTGCGTGCGGCAGGGCGTAGGGCCGTTCCAGCTCGATGTGCCGGGTGCGCTGGGTGGCCGTAGCCAGAAAGGTCGCGGCCGAAGACACGGCCGGTTCCAGGTGGCGTTGCCGCCCCCAGGCACTGTCAAAGCCCAGGCGTTCGCCGGCTTCGAACCGCTGCAGGGTGTGTTCCAGGCCTTGCCATGGGGCCTCTTCCGGGTCATTCCGGGGTGAGAAGCCCGATGCGTGAAATCCGCAGGGGCATGGCGCGCGCTGCGCTCAAAAGCGCGGAAGTCCGGGGGGATTGGTTTCCGAGCGCGGCAGCGCCTCCTCGCTCAGCTTCCAGCGGGCCAGCGTTTGCGTGTATTTCCCGTTCTTGATCAGGCCGTTGATCGCCAGGGTCAAGGCGTCGGCCAGACCGCTGCCCTTGCGGGTGGTGATGGCCACGTCCGACTTGTGCGGCCAGCCTGCATTCACGGTCCCGACCTGCCGGGTCAGCCCGTCCTTGGCGGCGTGGTAGGCCTGTGGCGCGTTGGGGTTGAAGTTGGCATCGGCGCGGCCCGAGGCCAGTGCCAGGCTGCGGGCACTCTCATCGTCGTAGTACTGGACTTCCACGGGCTTGAGGCCGGCGGCCACGTTCTGGCGGTCCCATTCCAGCAGGATGCGCTCCTGGTTGGTTCCGGAGCCCGTGATCACGCGCAGGCCCGCCACATCCCTGGGCTCCTTGATGGCCGTGATCTTGCTGTGCGCTTTCACGTAGAAGCCGTGCAGTCCCAGGCGGTAGGTGGAGAAGTCGAACTTTTCCTTGCGCTGCTCGGTCACGCCCACATTGGAAATCACCGCGTCGTACTTGCCCGATGCCAGGCCCAGGGGCCAGTCGGCCCAGGCGATGGGCTGCAGCTCCAGCTTCAATCCCAGGGCGTCGGCGACGAGCTGGGCCAGGTCGGGGTCGAAGCCCACCACCGTTCTGGCGTCGGTCGCATAGGTGGAGATGGGCGGAGCGGCCGGGTGAATGGCCACCGTCAAGACCCCGTCCTTGACGAACTTGAAATTCTTGGGCAAGGCCGCGAGGGCGGCGGCGTCTTTCTCGGTGCGAAGGCGGCCTTTCTGCTCCGGGCCAAGGTCAAAGACATGGGCCGTCTGGGCGAGGCTGGGGGCGGCTGTCGTGCCCAGCAGGGCCAACGCGGCGAGGGCCGACAGGGTGGTGCGGCGCAGGGAGGAGTCCAGGGTCATGGCGTTCAACAGCGGTTCTGGGGTCGGAGAAGGGACGGTTCACTTTTTGGGCAGGCCTGGGGGGTTGGTGCGTGACACCGCAATGGCCTCGGACTGCAGGTTCCAGCGTTCCAGGGCCTTGGCGTAGTTGCCGTTCTTGATCTGGGCGTTGAGCGCGGTGGTGATGGCGTCGGCAATGCCCGAGCCCTTGCGGGAGGTGACGGCGATTTCGGCAGCCTGGGGCCAGCCGCCCGAGAAGCTGCCTACCAGGCGGGTCTTGCCGTCGCGCGCATGGTGTGCCGCGATGCCATTGGGCGCCAGGTAGGCATCGGCGCGGCCCGAGGCCAGCGCCAGGTACAGCACCACGTCGTCGTCGTAGTACTGGATGTCCACCGGCTTGAGGCCGGCGGCAAGGTTCTGCTGGTTCCAGCGCAGCAGGATCTGCTCCTGGTTGGTGCTGGCCCCCACGATGACCTTCAGGCCGGCGACGTCCTTGGGCTCTTTGATCGACGGGATCTTGCTGTCTTTGGCGACGTAAATTCCGAGCTGGTCGTTGCGGTAGGTGGAAAAGTCGAACTTCTCCTTGCGTTCCTCGGTCACCGTGACATTCGAAATCACCACATCGAACTTGCCCGATTGCAGGCCCAGCGGCCAGTCGGCCCAGGCCACCGAGACCAGCTCCAGCTTGCGGCCCAGGCTGTCGGCCACCAGCTGGGCGATGTCGGGTGCGTTGCCCACGGGCGTCTTGTTGTCGGTGGCATAGGCCCCGAAGGGCAGGCGGCCGGTGGTGGTGCCCACGACCAGGGCCCCCTCCTTGGCGAACTTGAATTGCGGTGCAACCTGCTTGATGGCGTCTTCGATCTTGCCGGAGCGAGGGCGGCCGGGCTGTTCCGGGCTGAGATCGGGCTGTGCCAGTTGGGACCAGGCGGGCAGCGCGCCCAGGCCGAGGGTCAACGCCAGGGCGCCCAGGGTGGTCTGCAGGGCCTGGCGGCGGGGGAGGGAGATCATGGTTTTGTCCTTGTGAAAAAGTGAAGACGGGGCGCCTGCCCGCGCTGCGGGCGGGTGTCCGGGGTGAAAAAACAGGGGAGGAGGTCCGGGCGGGCTCAGAGCACCTGGGGGCGGGCTCAGAGCACCTTGGCCAGGAAGTCGCGCAGGCGCGGGTGCTTGGGCGACTGCAGCACCTGGCCGGGAGGGCCGCTTTCGAGGATGCGGCCCTGGTCCATGAAGACCACGGTGTCGGCCACTTCGCGGGCAAAGCCGATTTCGTGCGTGACGATCAGCAGCGTGGTGCCGGAGCGGGCCAACTCCTGGATCACGTCCAGCACTTCCTTGACCAGCTCCGGGTCCAGGGCCGAGGTGGGCTCGTCGAACAGCAAGACCTTGGGCTGGAGGGCCAGCGCCCGGGCGATGGCCACGCGCTGCTGCTGGCCGCCCGAGAGCTGGCGCGGGAAGGCGTCGGCCTTGTGGGCCAGGCCCACCCGGGCCAGCAGTTCGCGCGCCCGCTGTTCGGCGTCGGCGCGGGGCAGGCCCTGCACCGCGAGGGGGCCTTCGGCCACGTTGTCCAGCACGCTCAGGTGGGGGAAGAGGTTGAAGTTCTGGAACACCATGCCCACCTCCACGCGCCGGCGCAGGATGTCCTTTTCCTTGAGTTCGTACAGCGTGTCGCCGTGCTGGCGGTAGCCGATCAGCTCGCCGTCGATGGCAATGAAGCCGCCGTCCAGGCGCTCCAGGTGGTTGATGGAGCGCAGCAGGGTGGATTTGCCCGACCCGGACTGGCCCAGGATCACCGTCACGCTGCCTGCAGGCACCTGCAGCGAAACCTGGTCGAGGACCTTCACGCCGTTGTAGCTTTTGGACACGCCGTGGACGTCCACCTGGCCGCCCGTGTGTTCGCGCTGGGCCCAGGCGGCGCCCGGCGGGGCGGCTGCTGCGGCCTGCGGCGCGGGGCTGCGCAGCCGGGGGGCTGGCGCTGTACGGGAACGCAGCCAGACCCCGGCGCGCCCCAGCAGCGTGGGGGGCAGCTGGCGCAGCGCACCGCGGGCGTAGTGGCGTTCGACATGCGCCTGCACGACGGAGAGCACTGTGAGGATGACCAGGTACCAGACGGTGGCGACCATGAGCAGTGGAATCACTTCCAGATTACGGCGGTAGATGATCTGGATCGTGTAGAACAGCTCGGGCAGGGCCAGGATATAGACGTTGGACGTGCCCTTGGCCAGGCCGATCAGGTTGCTGAACGCCGCCGGCAGGATGGAGCGCATGGCCTGCGGCAGCACGATGCGAAAGGCTTGGCGGCGGCGCGGCAGCCCCAGCGCCGCAGCGGCTTCGAGTTGCCCCTGGTCCACCGAGAGGATGCCGCCGCGGATGATTTCGGCCGAGTACGCGGCCTGGTTCAGTGTCAGGCCCAGAAAGGCCGCCATGAAGGGGGTGATCAGCTGGGTGGTGCTCCATTCGGCGAAGCCGATGGACGTGAAGGGCACACCGATCCAGACGGTCTCGTAGAGGTAGCCGAGGTTGTTCAGGAGCAGCAGCAGCACGATCAGCGGGATCGAGCGAAAGACCCACACGAAAGTCCACGACAGCGCACGCAGCAGGGGGGAGTGCGAGACCCGTGCCAGTGCCAGACCGGTCCCGATGCTGAAACCCGCCAGCGCGCCGAGTGCGGTCAGCAGCAGCGTCCGCCCCAGCCCCACCAGGACGGGTTCGGCGAAGAACCATTCCGCAAACACGGGCCAGCCCCAGCGGGGGTTGCCCAGCACGGAAGACAGGACGGCCGCGATCAACACCAGGGAGAGCACGGTGCCCGCCGTGCGGGCCGGGTAGCGCGCGGGAACAATGCGCAGGCTGGCGTAGTCGCGGCGCTGCGGGGCCTGGGCCTGGGCCTGGGCGTGCGCGGCGGGGCCCTGTGCCGGGGGCGCGAGGCCGGGGGGCGATCCGGTGGCGGAGCCGGAGGGCCCCAGGGGGGAGGGGGCGGTGAGCGTGGTGGTGTTCATGGCGTTGTTCTGCTTGTGCGGGTTTTGCGGTGCGGCTAGGCCATGCTGTGCAGCGCCGGTGGGGCCGAAGGGGCCCGGGGCGAGGGCGGGACAGCACCGACCCGGACAGGGTGCGGGGCGCGCAGGTGTTTCTCGAAGGGCAGCTTGCGCAGCGCTTCCAGGTCGGCCGACGGGTCAAACAGGCGGCGGTAGCCTTGGCCCAGGTACAGGCCGACGGCTTCGGGTTGCCGAAAGCCGGTGGTGAGGTAGATGCGCGCATAGCCCTGGCGCATCGCCTGCGCTTCCAGTTCCACCAGCACGGCACGGGCCAGGCCCTGGCGGCGCAGGGTGCGGCGGGTCCAGATGCGCTTGAATTCGGCCGTGCGCGCGTCGTGGCGCTGGAAGGCCCCTCCCGCCACGGCCACGCCGTCGCGCAGCAAGAGCAGGAAATTGCCGCCCTGCGCCGGCGTGAAGTTTTCCAGGGGGTAGCGTTGCATCTCGGGCACTTCGTCGGCAGACCGGAATTCGGCATATCGGCTGTCATATTCCTGGCCGAGTTCCTCGATCAGGGGCTGGGCGCGAGGGTCCCGCAGGGTGGTGTAGGCAAACAGGTCGGAGGGCATGGTCGGTTTCGGGGGGCAGGATCAGGAGAGGAAGCGTTCGACCAGATGGGCCCAGTAGGCGGCGGCGGGCGCCAGCACGGCGTCGTTGAAGTCGTAGCGCGGGTTGTGCAGCGAGGCGCTCTCGCCGTTGCCCAGGAACAGGAAACTGCCCGGCCGGGCCTGCAGCATGTAGGCGAAGTCTTCGCTGGCGGTGCGGGGGCGGAAGTGGGCATCGACGAAGTCCTCCCCCAGGGCGTCGCGTGCCACGTCGCGGGCAAAGGCGGTTTCGGCCACGTGGTTGACCACGGGGGGAAAGCCGTTCTGGAAGTCCACTTCGGCCTGTGCGCCCA
>JAQUDN010000097.1 GCA_028685665.1 Burkholderiaceae bacterium
TGAGCAGGCGCTGGGCCGGGCCGAATGGCCGATGGTCGTGGGGGCGCAGGATGGCCAGGACCTCCCGGCTGTGTCCGTGGTCTTGCAAGGGGATGTCCATGGTGTGGCGCAGGCCCAGCGGGACCAGGAACTCGGCGTACACGGGGTACCGATGGATTTCGCTCATCGACAGGTGCTCGTGGTCCAGCAGGATTTCCCCCAGGGGGATCTGCAGGGACAGGGTGGCACGGGGGTCCAGGTGGATCATGTGCTCGTCGTATTCGCGCAGTTTGGCGGGCGGAACCTCGACGTTCGAGAGGCTGGACAGCACCTGTCGATCGTCTTTGCGAAGCGTGAGGTGGTGGAAGGCATCCCCTTCCAGGGCGGTGCGCAGCGCGTTCAGCGCACCCACCCAATCGGCGGGCTCCAGCAAGGCGTCATAAAGCGAGTCCCTTAGGCGTTGCAAGGTGTCTGGCATAGGCTGTGGCGTGGAAAGGTGATGGGGCTGAAGACCCGCCTGCGGCAAAAGCCGTCGGGCATTTGCAGAGTCACTGTATGGCAGATCAACCCCCTCCAGCGCTTTGGCGGCGCAGCTTTTAAGATGGCTGCATGACCATCGCAACCCCCCGCGCCGCTGGCGCCGCTTCCGAGCACCAGGATTGGCGCACCATCGGCCTGATTGGCCTGGCCCATGGCAGCTCGCATTTTTTCCACATGCTGCTGCCGCCGCTGTTTCCGTTCCTGATCCGCGATTTCGGCTTCAGCTACTCCGAACTGGGCCTGCTGGTGTCGGTGTTCTTCGTGATTTCGGGCGTGGGCCAGGCCCTGTCGGGCTTTCTGGTGGACCGCGTGGGCGCGCGGCCGGTGCTGTTCTGCGCGCTGACCAGCTTTATCGCTGCCGGGCTGGCGGCGGGCATGGCCCAGGGGTATGCGGGGCTGGTGCTGGCGGCGGCGCTGGCGGGCCTGGGCAATGCGCCTTTCCACCCGGTGGACTTCACCATCCTCAACAAGCGTGTGTCGCCGCGGCGCCTGGGGCACGGGTTCTCGGTGCATGGGATTTCGGGCAACCTGGGCTGGGGCCTGGCGCCCGTCTTCATGGCCGGCATTGCCACGGCCAGCGGTTCCTGGCGCGTGGCCTGCCTTTGCGGTGCCGCGCTGGCAGCCCTGGTGCTGGCGGTGATGGTGTGGCAGCGCGATGCCATCGACGACCGCCAGGGTGCCTGGGCGCACCAGACCCCGGCCGGCCAGGGCGCCGCTGCGCCCGTGCCGGAGCACCCCATGGCGTTTTTGCGCCTGCCCTCGGTGTGGCTGTGCTTTTCCTTCTTCTTCTGGAGCACCTGCGCCTTGAGCGCGATCCAGAGCTTTGCCAGCCCGGCCCTGCAGTCCCTGTACGGCCTGCCGCTGAGCCTGACCTCGATGGTGGTCACGGGCTATATGGTGTCGGGCGCGGCGGGCATGGTGCTGGGCGGTTTTCTGGTGGGCCGCGTGGCCCGGCTTGAAAAAATCATCGCCACCTGCCTGATGGGGGGCTCGGCCCTGCTGGTGCTGGTGGGCACGGGCTGGTTGCCCGGCATGGCGGCACTGGCGGTGGCCGCGCTGGCCGGCCTGGGCACCGGCATTGCCAGCCCCTCGCGCGACATGCTGATCAAGCGCGCCAGCCCGCCCGGGGCCACGGGCCGGGTGTATGGCACGGTGTATTCGGGCCTGGACCTGGGCTTTTGCCTGGCGGCGCCGGTGTTTGGCGCGCTGCTGGACCGGGGCGTGACCTCGGGCATCTTCTACGGCGCGGCCGCCACCCTGCTGCTGAGCGTGGTCTCGGCGGCGCTGGTCGGCGCCGGGGTGGCCGCACGCGCTCGCCAGGTGCCGGTGCCTGCCTGAGGGATGCGGAATGAAGCGTCAAATCACCCTCCAGGCCAGGTGCTGCCTGCGCTATAAGCTATTTATTTAATAGCATTCGACGCCTTTGCCATGCCCGCCAAGACCCTGTTTGCGGACCAGATCGCCCTCGTCACCGGCGCGGCCTCGGGCATTGGCCGGGCCTTGGCCTGGGCGCTGGCGCGGCGCGGGGCCGAGGTGGTGCTGGCCGACCTCCATGCCGAAGCCGCCGAGGCGGTGGCCGCCGCCATCCGCCAGGCCGGAGGCCGGGCGCAGGCCCATGCCCTGGATGTGCGCGATACCGCCGCCGTGGCGGCTTTCGTGGCCGGCATCGCCGCCGACAAAGGCCGGCTGGACTACCTGTTCAACAACGCCGGCATTGCCGTGCTGGGCGAATGGCGCGACTTTGCGGCCAGCGACTGGCAGCGCATTCTGGCGGTCAACCTCGACGGCGTGATGGCTGGCACGGCGGCGGCCTACGCGGTGATGCTGCGCCAGGGGTCCGGCCACATCGTCAACACCGCCAGCCTGGCCGGCCTGGTGCCCTCGCCCGGGCTGGTGGCCTATGCCGCGTCCAAGCACGCGGTGGTGGGCTTGTCGACTTCCCTGCGGGCCGAGGCCGCGCAGTACGGCATTCGCGTCAGCGTGGTCTGCCCGGGGTTCATCGACACGCCGCTGTTCGACAGCCCGGCCCTGGGCCTGCCGCCGAACAACCGCTTCAAGGCCCGGGCGCAGCGCATCGCCCTGGCGCCCGAGGCCTGCGCCGAGCGGGTGCTGGCCGGCGTGGCCCGCAACCGGGCAGTCATTCCCGTCACAGACCACGCCTGGCTGGCCTGGGGCCTGGTCCGCTGGGCCCCGGGGCTGGTGCATGCCCTGGCCCGCTGGGTGGCCCGGCAACTGCACCGCGAACGCACCGATGCCGGGCGCTAAGCTGTGCGCCCGAACGCTTTTTTTGGGGGGATTGCATGCACATCGACCACCTGGACCACCTGGTTCTGACCGTCCAAGACATCGACGCCACCGTCGCCTTCTACACCCGCGTCCTGGGCATGGAGCCCGTGACCTTTGCCGGGGGGCGCAAGGCCCTGGCCTTTGGCGCGCAGAAGATCAACCTGCACGCCCAGGGCCGGGAGTTCGAGCCCAAGGCGGCGCAGCCCACGCCCGGTTCGGCCGACCTGTGCTTCATCACCTCGGTGCCTCTGGCCGAGGTGCAGCAGCACCTGGCCGCCTGCCAGGTGCCGATCACCGAGGGGCCCGTGCAGCGCACCGGGGCCACGGGGCCGATCCTGTCGGTGTATTTCCGGGACCCGGACCAGAACCTGATCGAAGTGTCCAACCGCTTGCCGGTATGAGTCAAAAAGGCATCTAAGCCTCGTGGAGCCGTCGCTTATTGCTCTTTTTTAAGGAGCAATTCAGGGGGTGCGGCCCCCCTGGCGCTGTTTGGCCCAGCTGCGGTAGGCGCTGGGCGACATGCCCGTGAAGCGCTGGAAGGCGCGGCGAAAGCTGCTTTCGTCCTCGTAGCCGCATTGCTGCGCCACCCGCTTGATGCTCGCGCCCTGGCCGTCGAGCAAGGTGCGTGCCATTTCGAGCCGGATGCGGGTGATGAACCCCTTGGGCGACTCGTTCACCAGCGCCTTCAGGCGCCGGTGCAGCGTGCGTTCGCTGACCGAGAGCTGCCGCGCCAGTTCCACCGCCGTGAACCCGGGCGTGGCCTGGCGCACCGCCTGTTCGGCCTCGACCAGCAGCGGGTCGCGCTGGCGCATATAGCGCTGCGGGGCATACACCGTCTGCGTCGTGGGCGCGTTGTCCACCACCGCGAAGTTGGCCGCCAGGCGTGCGGCCTCGGGGCCGGCGAGCTTGCGGATGGTGTGCAGGGCCAGATCGACCCAGGACATCGGCCCGCCCGCGCTGAGCACGCCCTGGTCTTCCAGCAGGGCCGACGCCCAGGCCACATCGGCCCGGGGGTAGCGCCGCGTCAGCTCTTCGTGCAGCCACCAGGTGGTGGTGCAGCGCCGGCCATCGAGCAGGCCGGCCTCGCCCAGCACGAACACCCCGGCGCAGGACCCGCCCACCAGCGCCCCGCGGGCATGCTGCTGGCGCAGCCAACTGGCGGCCTGCTGCATGGCGGCGGTGCGTGGCGGCAGGCCATCGGCCCCGGGCACCAGGCCCGGGATCAGCACCGCATCGCAATCCTCGATCTCCAGCACCCCCGCATCCACCGCCAGCGGGCGGCCCCGGCCATCGTGCAGGGGGCGGCCGTCCACGCTGGCCGTCATGATCTCGCACACCGGCCAGGGCACCGTCGGCCGCCCTCCGGAGGCCGCGTCAGGGCGCTGCGCAGCCTGCCCCGCCAGCCAGAACATGTCCACCAGCCCCACGATGCCCGACGGCAGGCAGCCTTCAAAACCCAGCACCACGATTTTCATGCACAAGATTGTGCGGCATGGCGGTGGCGAGATTTGCGCGTTGCTTGTCTGGTTCGCCATCTGGCGGGGCCGGGGCGGGCCGACCACAATCGGCCACCCTTGGTCCCAAGGGCTTTTTTTGGAAACGGACTGACCGATGAAACTCATGGATTACGGCCTCAAGGCCATCGACTTTCGCCATCCCGCGCCGGCCGCCGAGATCGCTGGTTTTTCGCGCCGGGGCTTCGTCATGACCTCGCTGGCCAGCGGCTTTGCCGTGGCCTCGCAGCCGGTGCTGGCGCAGGCCATTGCCACCGACACCAAGGGCTTGGTCGCGGGGGAAGTCAAAGTGCCCACCACCGACGGCCAGATTCCGGCCTACGTCGCCCGCCCGGCCAAGCCCGGCAAGCACCCCGTGATCCTGGTGGTGCAGGAGATTTTTGGCGTGCACGAGCACATCAAGGACATGTGCCGCCGCTTTGCCAAGCAGGGCTACTACGCCATCGCCCCTGAAATGTTCGCGCGCCAGGGCGATGTGTCGAAGATGACCGACATTGGCGCCATCTTGAGCGACGTGGTTGCCAAGGTGCCCGACGCCCAGGTCTGCGCCGATCTGGACGCTGCCGTGGCCTTTGCCCGCGCCAGCGGCCATGCCAACGCCGAGCGCGTCGGGCTGGTCGGTTACTGCTGGGGCGGCCGCACGGCCTGGATCTACGCCCTGCACAACCCCAGGCTCAAGGCCGCGGTGGCCTACTACGGCCTGCTCGACGGCATGAAATCGCCGATCAAGCCGCGCGACCCGGTGGAGTTTGGCGCCGAAATCAAGGTGCCGGTGCTCGGCCTGTACTCCGGCATCGACGCTTTTGTGAGGCCGGACGTCATCGCCCAGATGCGCGGCGGCATCGCCCAGTCGGGCAGCGGCTCGGAAATCGTGGTGTTCCCGAACGTGAACCACGGCTTCAACGCCGACTACCGCCCCACCTACGACAAAACCGCCGCCACCTACGCCGCCAAGCTCACGCGCGACTGGCTCAAGGACCACGGCGTCTGATGGGCAAGGGCCGCCCGCTGCCAGAGGCCCTGCCGCGGGCCCAAAGCCAGGGCGGCAGACCCTGTGCACGCCGGGGCTCCCTGGGCGAAGGGGCTCGCAACGCCCCGTGGGTATCACCCGTGTTTTGGGCCACCAGGCCAATAGGGACGGGCGGTGTGTGCTATCTAATTTGCCTGAATCGACCTCAGTCCAGCCAGGCCTTTACGCGGCGGGCCAGCGCCTCGGTGCTGATGCCGTAGCGCTCGTGCAGGGTGGGCAAGGCGCCGGCGTCCAGGTAGGCGTCGGGCAGGCCGGCCAGGCGAAAGCGTGCGGGCTGCACACCGTGCTGCAGCAGGCTGCTGGCCACCGCTTCGCCCAGGCCGCCGACCACCGAGTGGTTCTCGGCCACCACCACCAGGCGGGGTTTGCGCTGCACTTCGGCCAGGATGGTCGCCTCGTCCAGCGGCTTGATGGTCGGGCAGTGCAGCACGGCCACGCCGAGCTTGTCGGCCTTCAGGCGGTGTGCCACTTCCAGCGCGCGCATGGTCATGAAGCCGCTGGAGAGGATGAGCACGTCGTTGCCATCGACCAGGCGCTTGGCCTTGCCCAGCTCGAACTGGTAGTCGTACTCGTCCAGCACCAGGGGCACGTTGCCGCGCAGCAGGCGCATGTAGACCGGGCCCTGGTGCGCCGCCATTTGCGGCACGGCCTGTTCGATGTCGAGCGCGTCGCAGGGGTCGATGATGGTCAGGCCGGGGATGGCGCGCATCATCGCCAGGTCCTCGGTGGCCTGGTGGCTGGGGCCGTAGCCGGTGGTCAGGCCGGGCAGGGCGCAGCACATCTTGACGTTGAGGTTTTCCTCGGCGATCACCTGGTGGATGAAGTCGTAGGCGCGGCGCGTGCCGAACACCGCGTAGGTGGTCACGAAGGGCACCAGGCCTTCCTTGGCCATGCCGCCGGCGGCGCCCATCAGCAGTTGCTCGGCCATGCCCATCTGGAAATAGCGCTCGGGGTAGGCCTGCGCAAACAGGTGCAGGTCGGTGTATTTGCCCAGGTCGGCGGTCATGCCCACGATGTCGGGCCGGCTGGCGGCCAGCTCCACCAGGGCCTTGCCAAAGGGGGCGGCCTTGACGCGCTGACCCTCGCTCGCGATGGACGCGATCATGGCCGAGGTGGTGAGGCGGGGTTTCTTGTCTGCGGCGGTGTTCATGCGGAGGCTCCAGCGGCGTGCGATTGATCGAGAACAGCGAGGGCCTGCTGCCACTCGGGCGGGTCCACGCGGATGAAGTGGTTCTTGTCGCGTGTCTCCAAAAAGGGCACGCCCTTGCCCATGAGGGTGTTGAACAGGATCACGCGCGGCTTCGGCTCCTTCAGGGCACGGGCGGTGTCGAAGGCGGCCAGCACGGCGGCCAGGTCGTTGCCGTCGACGCGCTGCACATGCCAGCCGAAGGCGGCCCACTTGTCGGCCAGGGGCTCGAAGCCCAGCACCTGGCTCGATGGCCCGTCGGCCTGCTGGTTGTTGATGTCGACCAGGCAGATCAGGTGGTCGAGCTGGTGGTGGGCGGCGGACATGGCGGCCTCCCAGGTGGAGCCTTCATCCAGCTCGCCATCGGACATGGAGTTGTAGACAAACGCCGGGTTCTGCTTGTGGCGCAGGCCCAGCGCCATGCCCACCGCAATGGGCAGGCCCTGGCCGAGCGAGCCGCCGGACATTTCCATGCCCGGCGTGTAGGTCGCCATGCCGCTCATGGGCAGGCGGCTGTCGTCGCTGCCGTAGGTCTCGAGTTCGTCTTCCGGAATGATCCGGGCTTCGATCAGCGCGGCGTAGTGCGCGATGGCGTAGTGGCCGTGCGAGAGCAGGAAGCGGTCGCGGCCTTCCCACAGGGGGTTTTCCGGCTGGAAGTTGAGCGCGTGGCCGTAGGCCACGGCCAGCACGTCGGCCCAGCCCAGGGCCTGGCCGATATAGCCCTGGCCCTGGACCTCGCCCATGCGCAGGGCGTAGCGGCGGATGCGGTGGGCGCAGGCGTGGAGTGGTGCTAAGGGGGTCATGTGAATGCCTTGCTGGAAGGGGGTCAGTGGAGCGTGAGCCAGGGCAGGTAGGCAAAGCCCAGCAAGATCCCGATGGCGACGGCGTAGAAAGGAATCAGCTCGATCACCACATCACCGATGCGCACCTTGGCAATGGTGCTGGTGATGAAGAGCGTGGTCCCGATGGGGGGGTGGTAGAGGCCAATCGAGAGATTGATGATCATCATGATCCCGAGCTGCACGGTGTCCATGCCCACCGCCGAGGCGAGCGGAACGAACATCGGCGTCAGCAGCAGCACGGCGGCGGGCAGGTCGATGAACATGCCGGTGGCCAGCATGATCAGGTTCATGGCCAGGATGATCAGCCAGGGCGATTGCAGGGTCTCGGTGGCGAACTGGGTGAAGGCGGCGGGCAGCTGCTCGTAGGTGACGATCCAGCCCACGATGCTCGACGCCATGATGATCAGCAGCACCACGCCGGTGGAGATGCCGGCCTCCACGGCCGCGTGCTGGAGCTTGGCCAGCGTCAGGTCGCGGTAGACCAGGCCCGAGACCACCAGCGCATACAGCGTGGACATCACACTCACCTCGGTGGGCGTGGCGATGCCAAAGCGCAGGAAGACGATGATCAACACCGGCATCAGCAGCGCCGGCCCCGCCTGCAGCAATTGCTTGCCGAAGGCGTGCCATTCGAAGGGCGTGGTGTCGCGCGGGAAGTTCCGGCGGCGGCCCTGGATTTAGCACACCAGCATGAAGCCGCCGCACATCAGCAGGCCGGGCAGGATGCCGGCCACGAACAGCGCGCCGATCGAGGCCCCCGACACCAGGGCATACACGATCATGGGGATCGACGGCGGGATCAGGATGTCGATGGTGGCCGCGGCGGCCAGCGTGCCGGCTGCGAACGGCGCGGGGTAGCCGAGCTTCTTGAGCCAGGGGATCAGCATCGAGCCAATCGCCGAGGCATCGGCCACGGCCGAGCCGGACACGCCGCCAAAGATGGTGGACGAGAGCACGCCCACCTGCGCCGGGCCGCCATGCACGCGGCCGATCATCATGGAGAGCAGGTTCACCAGGCTTTGGCCGAGCTTGCCGCTGACCATCAACGCGCCGGTCAGCATGAAGAAGGGAATGGCGATGAGCGGAAAGCTCTGCACCTGCGAAATCATCTGCTGGACCGCCAGGTCCACCGGGATGCGCCCGAGCACCAGCAGGGCGCCCACCGACGACAGCACCAGGGCGTGGGCGATGGGGATCGACGCCAGCGCGGCGAGGATGAACAGGCCAATGATGAGCAGGGTCATGTGGAGGCTCCTTCCAGTTCGGCATCGGTGCCGGTGCTGCGCCACAGCGTGGGCACTTGGGTGAGGGTGACCACGGCCAGCAGCACGAAGCCCGCCATCAGGCAGCCGACCGTGACCGAGCCCGGCACATTCAGGATGGGGGTGTACTCGTCCGCTGAAATCTCCCACAGCGGCAGCGAGGCCCAGGTCAGGCCGAGGTACAGCAAGGCCACGGTGATGGCACCGCCGGCCAACACCCAGCGGCGGGAGCGGCCCAGGCGCTGGGTCAGCAGGACGACCGCGATGTGCGAGCCGTGCTGGGCGGCCAGCACCACGCCGGACATGATGATCCAGGGGAACATCAGCTCGGGCAGTTCGGACGCCCAGGCCAGGCTGGTGCCCGAGACATAGCGCAGGCCCACGTTGGCGCTCAGGATGAGGAAGGTCAGCGCCAGCGTGGCGTACAGGACCAGCCGGCAAGCCAGCCCGATGCCGCGGTTGACCCAATCGATACAGGTGTTCATGGTGTTCCCCGGCCGGCGCGGTCTGGCCGCGCCGGCGTTGGTGATGGACAAAGGGGGTGGAGCGGCGTGCTCAACGCGCCGCCGCGATGACCTTCTTGACGTACGGCCCGATGGGCGTGGCCAGCCACTTGGCGTCGACGGCCGCGGTGGCCTTGGCGAAGGCCGCCTTGTCCACCGTGGTCACCTGCACGCCCTTGGCCTTGAGTTCGGCCAGCAGCTTGTCGTCGGCCTCTTGCGACATCTTGCGTTGCAGCGCGGTGGCTTCCAGTGCGGCCTCCTGCACGGCCTTGCGGTCGGCTTCGGACAGGCGGTCCCAACTGCGCTTGCTCATCAGGAAGGGCGTCATCTGGAACATGTGGCTGGTCAGGGCCAGGTGCTTCTGCACCTCATACAGCTTGCTGGCGTGGATGTTGACCAGCGGGTTCTCCTGGCCATCCACCACGCCCTGCTGCAGCGCCACATAGAGTTCGGCGAACTTGATCTGCTGCGCATCGGCGCCCAGGGCCTGCATGATGTCCACCAGCACCGCGTCGGGCGGGGTGCGCATCTTCAGGCCCTTCATGTCTTCGACCTTGGTGATGGGCCGCTTGCTGTTGCTCATGTGGCGGATGCCGTTGTCCCAGTAGCCCAGCACCACCATGCCCTTGTCGGCCGTCTTTTGCGCCAGTTCCTGGCCCAGCGGGCCGTCGAGCAGCTTGAAGGCCTGGGCGGGCGTGGAGAACAGGAAGGGCATGCCGTAGGCCGCGTACTCGGGCACGGCGGCCGACAGCGCGCCCTGCGAATTGGCCGACATGTCCAGCGCGCCCGTGCGCAGCGCGGTCACCATGGCGGCGTCGTCGCCGAGCTGGGCCGAGGGCGCCACTTGCACCTCGATGCGGCCCGCCGTCTTGGCCTTGAGGACTTCTGCGAATTTGACCGAGGCTTCGTGGCGCGGATTGCCGGGGGCGGCGCCGTGGCCCAGCGTCAGTTTCGTGGCCTGGGCCTGGGCCAGCAGGGGCAAGGCGAAGGACAGGGCGCAGGCAGCGAGCAGGCGGCAGGTGAAGGTCTTGCGTTGCATGGGGGTGTCTCCTGGGGGGCGGTGGTGAGCGCGAAAAATGTCAGTGGATCAGCATGCCGCCGTTCACGTCGAGCGTGATGCCGGTGCAGTAGGTCGAGAGCTCGCTGGCCAGGAACACACAGGCCCCGGCGATGTCATCGGCCCGGCCCAGGCGGGCCAGCGGGATGGTCTCGGCGATCTCGGCCTTCTTTGCGTCGGTGAGCTTGCCCTTGATGATGTCGGTGCCGATCAGGCCCGGGGTGATGCAGTTGACCCGGATGCTTTCGGGGCCAAACTCCCGCGCCATGGCGCGGGCCAGGCCCAGCACCCCCGCCTTGGCCGCCGAGTAGTGCGGCCCACCCAAAATGCCGCCGCCGCGTTGCGCCGACACCGACGAGATGCAGATGATGGAGCCGCCCTGCTGCGCACGCATGGCCGGCAGCACGGCCTGCGACATGTACAGCGTGCCGCGCAGGCTGACGTCGAGGATGCGGTCGTAGTCGGCGCCCGTGATCTCCAGCGTCTTGACCGCTTGGGTGATACCCGCGTTGTTCACCAGCGTGTCGATGCGGCCAAAGGCCTGCAGCACCGCCGCCACGGCGGCATCGCACGAGGCCTTGTCGGTCACGTCGGCCACCAGGCCGATGTGGCCCGCGCCCAATTGGGCTGCTGCCGCCGCCGGGTCGGCGCGTTCGAG
The DNA here is from genome assembly GCA_028685665.1 of Burkholderiaceae bacterium. GTDB lineage: Bacteria > Pseudomonadota > Gammaproteobacteria > Burkholderiales > Burkholderiaceae_C > JAQUDN01. Next base: position 10,858 of record JAQUDN010000097.1, read on the forward strand.
GTCCAGAATGGCGACTTTCGCGCCTTGGGCGGCCATCCGGCGGGCGGTGGCGAAACCCAGTCCATTGACGCCGGCTCCGCCGGTGATGAGGGCAACGTGGTCTTTGAGCAGCATGTGTCGTGTCTCCTGTGTGTGGAACAAAGCAGGAGGCGCACCGGCCCGGATGGGCCGTGGGTGCGGTGGCACTGGGTGCCTTGTCTCCTGTTCTGGGAACGGATTCTCAAAGCAGTGCAAGGTGAAGACAAGAGATTGAATGTCACGGTAGGATGACAAACTGTCACTTGATGTCAGGGTTACTCCGATGCCTGCCTTGCCCCCCATTGCCAATCTGCAAGCGTTCGAAGCCGTGGCCCGCCGCCGAAGCTTTGCCCTGGCCGCGGCAGAACTGCACCTCACCGCGTCGGCGATCAGCCACCAGATCGCGCGGCTGGAGGCCCAGCTCGACGTGCGCCTGTTTGAGCGCAGCGCGCACGGCGTGCGCCTGAGCCCGGCCGGCGAGCATTACCTTTTGCACGTGGGCGCTGCGCTGTCGGCCATTTCCTCGGCGACGGACGACTTGCGCCTGGGCATCCGCAACAGCCTCTATGTGCATTCGGCCCCCAGCATTGCCAGCCTGTGGTTGATGCCCCGCCTGCACCGCTTCGCACAGGCCTTCCCGGATATTTCCTTGAACCTCTCGGCCGCCCACACGCCCAGTGATTTCGCCCTTGGCCAGGCCGACATCGACATCCGCTACGGCATTCCGCAGTGGGGGGACCTGGTGGTCGAGCCCTTGTTCGAAGAGGCCATCGTGCCCCTGGCCAGTCCTGCGTTCATCCAGCTGCACAAGCTCCAACGGGTGGAGCAGTTGCTGGAGGTGCCGCTGATCCAGAGCAATGTGAGCGTGGTGCAGTGGTCCGACTGGTTCGGGCGCTTCACGCGCCTGCGTGCGCCCGATCGCTTTCCCGTGCGGTTCGACCGGGCGCAGATGTCGCTGGATGCGGCCACCCAGGGCCTGGGCGTGGCGCTGGAAAGCGCGGTGAATGCCGGCGGCCACCTGGCCGACGGCAAGCTCACGGCGGTCTTTGGCATGGAGAAGGGCGTCCGCGTGAAGGCGCACTTTGCCGTCTACCCCGAACGCCATGCCAAACGCCCTGCGGTGGAGGCGTTCCTGTCGTGGCTGCACGGCGAAGCGGCCAGGACGAATGGGGGGTGAACGTGGCCCGCCGCGCCCCGCGCCTGGATGGGCCGCCCCACCCTGATTCCCCGCTGGATGCGGAAGGTGTTTCATGCTGTTTTTGGCCTCCAGGCCCCTGAAATCCAGTGCTGATTGCTCTGAAATTTGAAGGCTTTTGCGGGCCATGACCTTCGCGGCAGGCGCGCCTTGGAATACATGAATTGGGGGGGCATGGAATAAACCCGGTACGGGACCCGTATACCGGCTTGAGTCCTCACCAACCCATGGAGACCCCTATGAAACCCAGGAACGCTTTCGTTTGGATGCTGTGTTCTGCCACGCTGGCGGCCTGTTCCAGCATGTCGGGCGCTGGCGCGGCGCCGGCCAAGGTGGCCGATGGCGTGCTGACCGGCCCCAACGGCATGACCCTCTACACCTTCGACAAAGATGTGGCGGACGCGGGCAAGAGCGTGTGCAACGGCCCCTGCGCTGCCAACTGGCCCCCGCTGGCCGTGATGGACGGCGAGCGGGCCTCGGGCGCGTACAGCGTGATCACCCGTGACGATGGCACCAGGCAATGGGCTTTCCAGGGCAAGCCCTTGTACTACTGGACCCAGGACCAGAAGCCGGGCGACAAGACGGGCGATGGCGTGAACAAGCTCTGGCGCACCGCCAAACCCTGACCACGCGCATGGATCCGCATGCGCTGATGGCCGTCCTGCCGCGCCTGCGCCGCTATGCGCAGGCCCTGGTGGGCAACCGTGCCGCCGCCGACGACCTGGTCCAGGACACCCTGGAGCGGGCCTGGACACGGGCCGCCCAGTGGCGCGCCGGCAGCGACCTGGCCGTCTGGTTGCTGTCCATCATGCACAACCTGCGGGTGGACCAGCTGCGCCGCCCCGGCCCGCCGCTGACCTTCCTGGA
>JAQUDN010000266.1 GCA_028685665.1 Burkholderiaceae bacterium
TGAGCAGTCGCTGCAACGATATATAGAGAAGGGCCTCCCCTCGCCGGAACACGAGCATGCTTAAATCCATTGTGCAGGATATGTCTCGGGTTTTCGCGACGCTTGCCGAGGATAAAAGGACCGCTTTACAAGCCACAGAAGTCGGTTATGTGGTTGCCGTGGGGAGCGGCATTGCCCGGGTGGAAGGATTGCCCAGTGGCAAATCCCAGGAACTGCTGGTGTTTCACGGGGGCGTGCAAGGGATTGCTTTTAATATCGATCCCCATGAAATTGGCGTCATTCTCCTCGGGGAGTGTGCCAACATCGTAGCAGGGACCAAGGTCTACTGCACCGGGCGAGTGGTCGATATCCCCGTGGGCGATGCGCTGTTGGGGCGAGTTATCAGCGCAACAGGCGCGCCCCTGGATGGAGAAAGTGGTATCGAAGCGGTCGAGCGGTTGCCCGTTGAACAGGATTCCCCCTCGATCATGGATAGGGCCCCGGTGGTCACTCCCCTAGAAACAGGCATCAAGGTCATCGATGCCCTGGTTCCCATTGGCAAGGGACAACGGGAATTGATTCTGGGCGACCGGCAAACGGGTAAAACCGCCATCGCTTTGGACACCATCATCAATCAGCAGGGCAAAAACGTGTTGTGCGTCTACTGTGCCCTTGGCCAACGCGGATCAGCCGTTGCCCAGTTGATTGCCGCCCTGCGGCGCCATGGCGCCATGGCCTATACCATTGTTCTGGTTGCCGGTGGCGACGAAGCTCCTGGCCTGCAATTCATTGCCCCCTATGCCGCCACCAGTATCGCCGAATATTTCATGCACCGGGGTCGTGATGTCTTGGTCGTCTATGACGATCTGACCCGCCATGCTCGGGCCTACCGCGAACTTTCCCTGCTGTTGCGACGGCCTCCGGGACGTGAAGCCTATCCCGGCGACATCTTCTACATTCATTCCCGCCTGTTGGAACGCTCCACCCATCTGCGCCCCGAACTGGGCGGCGGCTCCCTGACCGCCATGCCCATTCTGGAGACCCAGGCGCAGAACATCGCGGACTATATCCCCACCAACCTCATCTCGATCACCGATGGCCAAATCTATCTTTCCCCTGATTTTTTCCAGAAAGGGTTGCTGCCTGCGGTCGATGTCGGCAAGTCGGTGTCCCGGGTCGGGGGCAAGACGCAGTTGCCAGCCTACCGGACCATTACCGGCGACTTGCGCCTTGCCTACGCCCAATTTGAAGAATTGGAAAGTTTTGCCCGTTTCAGCACGCGACTGGATCACGAAACCCTGAGGACCACCGAACGGGGGCGCAGAATCCGTGAGGTGCTCAAGCAACCGCAATACACGCCGCTGACAACAACCGAGCAGATCATCATTCTGATGGCCGCTACCGAGGGGTATCTGGACAATCTTGAACTCCAGGAGATTGCCGATGCCGAGGAGCGACTGCTGCAGGATGTTTTAAACGAACTACCTGATCTGGAACAACAAATTCTTGGCGGCCAGATGCTCGGTGACGACGACAGGCAACTCCTGGCAGAAAGTATCCAGCGCGTTGTAAAAACATTCAGGGGGTAAGACTGTGGCCACCTTGGAGAGTCTGGTTCGCAAGATGAAGAGCGTTGATGACCTCCAATCCATCGTGCGCACCATGAAGGCCATGGCAGCGGCCAACCTGCGTCAATATGAACGGTCTGTCGAGTCTCTCCAGGACTATCATCATACCGTCGCATTGGGGCTGCAGATTGTCCTCAGGGGTAATGGGGCCAAAATGGCGCCCAAAATACCCTTGCCTCGTAAGAAAGGCGCACTGCTTGCGGTGGTGATTGGCACCGATTACGGATTTGCCGGTCAATTCAATGAAGAGATCATCCAGTACGCGTTGCAGGTGCTCAATCACGACCCAAATAGCGACTGCCAGGTGATTGCGGTCGGCGGACAGATCGCGGCTGGTCTCACTACCTTGCGACGAATCATTGCTGCCTCTTTCTCCTTGCCGTCATCCCTCGCAGGCATCAACCTGCTCGTTCAACGGTTACTGTTGGAAATTGAGCGACTGAAAGCTGACCAAGATATCGAGGAAGTTGTGCTGCTGTTTAATCGACCAGCAGCTGCCACGACCTACACCCAGGAAAAAGTCAGGCTCTTCCCTGTCATCATAGACGATTTGCAGAGTGAAACCGGGAAGTGGCCGTCACGATCAATACCGATCTACACCATCGGCCATGAACAGATGCTGAGAGCATTGGTCCGGGAGTATATCTACGTCAATATCTTCAGATCGATAGCCCTTTCGATGGCCGGCGAGAATGCCAGCCGTCTGGCGGCCATGCATGCCGCCGTCAAAAAAATAGAAGAGGTTTCGGACGCCCTGACCATGGAGTATCGCCAGAACAGGCAAAATGCCATCACCGGAGAACTGCTTGATATTATTTCCGGGTTTGAGGCGCTTTCCCAATAGAGAAAGAGTCTGTGACACGGCAAAGCCGTTGGTCACGGACGGCGTACACCCCTCATTCTTCTTCACAAAACGAACTGAAACAGGTAACCGGCAGAAACCGCCATGCCCAAAATGACCGTCAAAAATGCAATGATCATGGGCATGCGAAACATCGACTTCAATAAAATGACTTCCGTGAGACTGGCACCGGCGCCGCCTATGATCAGAGCCATAATGGCTCCAAGTCCCATACCCTTGGTCACCAGAACCGCACTCAAAGGGATAAGTGCTTCAGCCCGCACATAAAGCGGAATACCGATGACTGCGGCAATAGGGACTGCAAGCGGGCTGTCGCCACTGGCATATTGGGCGATCAATTCTGTAGGAACAAAGCCATAGACCAGAGAGCCAAAGGCAATGCCCAGCAGCAGATACAGAAATATAGCCTTGAACTGGAGCCAACCATCCAGAAATGCCCGTTTTAACTTAAGCATAAATGCTGGGGCGTCCGTTTCAGTGGTGGCCGTACAACAAGCTGGTGAAAACGTAGGCAGTGCGGAACAACAGGTTTCGACAAGGGGCGTGCGGCAGGAATCTTGTACAGAGGCAATCGGAAAAGAAGCGCAGCAAGAACCTTGAGCAGGCTG
>JAQUDN010000098.1 GCA_028685665.1 Burkholderiaceae bacterium
AAAAAGAGGAATCCATTGATAACATACTGGAAAATACAGAAGGAATGTTATATACCGTAGAAAATCTAAAGAAACCATTCTCAAAGGCTTTTGTCTAATGTGTTTTGTGATTTTTTTCATTATCTGAGGGGTTCTTTACCCGCCGTAACTGGCTGGACTGGCTGTTTGCCGCCCTCGTCACCGTGGGCGGCTTGTATGCCCTGCAGCGCTATGCCGCCTATATGGATGGCTACGAAAAAGGCATCCTGCTGGGCGCCATCCCCAGCGCCATCTGGCTCGGCTGGTTTTGGCGGCCCTTGCGGATGCTGATGCTGGTGGTGGCGGCCGTGGCCCTGATGGCCATTGGCCTGTACCAGCACGAGGGGGCGGGCAGCCTGGCGCGTGCCGAGGCCGTGTTCGGCCTGAAATACTTCCTGTCCAGCCAGTCCGCCATCCTGTGGATGAGCATGTTGTTCTTCATGAGCACGGCCTTTTACTGGATCGGCATGTTCTCGCGCGGCGAAGGGCATACCCTGAGCCTGATCGGTTCGCGCCTCGCCTGGGTGGCCGTGGCCATGGCGCTGATTGGCACCCTGGTGCGCTGGTACGAGAGCTACCTGATTGGCAGCGACATCGGGCATATCCCGGTCAGCAACCTCTATGAAGTGTTCGTGCTGTTCTGCTGGATGACCGCGGCCTTTTATCTGTATTTCGAAGAGCAATACCAGACCCGGGCCCTGGGCGCTTTTGTGATGCTGGTGGTCAGCGCCGCCGTGGGCTTTTTGCTCTGGTACACCGTGGTGCGCGAGGCCCATGAGATCCAGCCCCTGGTGCCCGCTCTCAAGAGCTGGTGGATGAAGCTGCATGTGCCTGCCAACTTCATCGGCTATGGCACGTTCGCGCTGTCGGCCATGGTGGCTTTTGCCTATCTCATCAAGCAACAGGCCGGTGAAACCCGCTGGTACAAGCTTGCGCCCTTGTGGCTGCTGGGCGTGGTGCTGTGCTTTGAGCCCATCGTGTTCCGCCAGGGGGCGGTCGAGAATGGCGGCAGCTACTGGATGGTGTACTTTGGCGTGTCATCGCTGATCGTGGCCGCCATCCTCCTGGGCCGCAAGCGCATTGCACAGCGCCTGCCTTCTTTCGAAATTCTGGACGATGTGATGTACAAGTCCATCGCCGTCGGCTTTGCCTTCTTCACGATCGCTACCGTGCTGGGCGCCCTGTGGGCGGCCGAGGCCTGGGGCGGCTACTGGAGTTGGGACCCCAAGGAAACCTGGGCCCTGATCGTTTGGCTCAACTATGCGGCCTGGCTGCACATGCGCCTCATGAAGGGCCTGCGCGGCACCGTCTCGGCCTGGTGGGCCCTGGCAGGCCTGGCCGTGACCACTTTTGCCTTTCTGGGGGTCAATATGTTCCTCAGTGGCCTGCACAGCTACGGCACTTTGTAACTCCGGGGCGATGGCAGGCCCGCCCTGCACCCTGCGGTCTTCGGTGTAACCTGATCGGGATGGAGAACGAACTAACCGTTCTCTGTCCTGTCGTTTCATGCCCCCTCACCGGAGATTTTCATGCTGATCCCTGCTCGCGAAACGGGTTTCAACCACCCCTGTGCCTCTGACATCACGCCGCGCGGGGTGTACGAGGGCCGCCGGGAGATGCTGCGCCTGATGGCCGGGGGGGCGGCAGGCGCTGCCCTGGCCACCTGGGCGGGGCGCGAGGCGCTGGCGCAGAGCGGGGCCAGGCCTGGCAAGCTGGCGCCGCTGCCCGGTGTCCGCTCGGCGGTCGCGGGGGCGGTGTCCCTGGAAAAGCCCACCGGCTACCAGGATGCCAGCACATACAACAACTTCTACGAGTTCGGCACCGACAAGGCCGATCCGGCCCGCAACGCCCACACCCTGAAAACCACCCCCTGGACGGTCGAGATCGAAGGCTTGGTCAAGAAACCTGGCAAATACCACCTCGAAGACCTGCTCAAGCTCAGTGCGCAGGAAGAGCGGATTTACCGCCTGCGCTGCGTCGAGGGCTGGTCCATGGTGATTCCGTGGGTGGGTTATTCGCTGGCCGAGCTGATCAAGCGCGTGGAACCCCAGGGCAGCGCCAAATACGTCGAGTTCGTCACCTTGGCCGACAAGGCCACCATGCCTTTCGTGGGCTCGCGCGTGCTTGACTGGCCTTATGTGGAAGGCTTGCGCCTGGACGAGGCCATGCACCCCCTCACCCTGCTGGCCTTCGGCATGTATGGCGAGGTGCTGCCGAACCAGAACGGTGCGCCCGTGCGCCTGGTGGTGCCCTGGAAATACGGCTTCAAAAGTGCCAAGAGCCTGGTGAAGATCCGTTTCACCGACAAAGAACCTGCCACGGCCTGGAACAAGGCCGCCATGAACGAATATGGCTTTTATTCCAACGTCAACCCCCAGGTCGACCACCCCCGCTGGAGCCAGGCCACCGAGCGCCGTATCGGCGAAGACGGGCTTTTTGCCAAGAAACGCAAGACGCTGATGTTCAACGGCTACGAGGCCCAGGTCGGTCAGTTGTACGCCGGCATGGACCTGAAGAAGTTCTATTAAAACCTCCGGGCCCACAGCCCTTGGGGCTTCCGTGTCGACCGAGAGGCACTCCCGTCCGCCATGAAAAAAATCCTGTTGCACCCGGCCGCCAAGCCCGGGGTGTTCGTGCTGTGGCTGATGCCCTGCTTCTGGCTGGTGTATGCCGCTGCCACCGAGCAACTGGGCGCCAACCCGGCCGAGGCCTTGATCCGCGCCACCGGGGATTGGACTTTGCGGGCGCTGTGCCTGGTGCTGTGCGTCACGCCCCTGCGGGTCCTGACGGGGACGCCGCAGCTGGCCCGATTCCGGCGCATGCTGGGCTTGTTCGTCTTCTTCTATGGGGCCTTGCACCTGCTGAGCTACAGCGGCTTTGACATGGGGTTCGATCTGCTGGACATCGTCCGGGACATTGTCCGGCGCCCCTTCATCCTGGTGGGCTCGCTGGCCATGCTGCTGCTGACCGTGCTGGCGGCGACGTCCTTCAATCGGGCCATCCGTGCCTTGGGCGGGCGGCGTTGGCAGGCGCTGCACCGCACCGTGTATGCCGTCGCGGGCCTGGCCCTGCTGCATTTTTTCTGGATGCGGGCCGGTAAAAACAACTTTGCGGAAGTGGCGGTGTATGCGGCCATCCTTGCGTCCCTACTGGGGTGGCGTGCCTGGCGCCGTTGGGGGCCTGCGGGGCCGAAGCCCTGACCCGCCTCCAAGCCCCTTGGGTTCTATTTGCTATATTAAATATAGCATTAAGCGCTTTGTGGGTGTGCTCTGTAGAGCTTTTTGCTCATTTTTGCTTGAGTGCCCGGGCGCTGTTCTGGCTGCGGGGTGCAGGCCTGTTTCCAGAAGTGCCGGGCTGTCGCGCAGAGGCTTTGCCTGCTGCCTATCAAGGAGCGGTTGATCCTTGTGTCGCAGGCGAAAGCGCAGGAGGGGGCGCGCGCAGGGGATCGAGGATTTGCGGCAGGGTGGCGCGTTGTTGGGCTTCCGGCGCATCGGGCAAAAAGAGCGGCCCGCGTTGACCGCAAGCGACGCAAGCCGCCGCGCTGGCACCAAGGACTAAGGTCCTGACTAGAATTTGGGCTGCTTTTACCATCCGCAAATTGTAATGACCGACCTTGAATTCATGGACCACGCCGAGCAACTGCTGCGGAGCATCGAGCGCAGTTGCGACCAGATCAACGACCGCAGCGACGCCGATGTGGACAACCAGCGCACCGGTGGCATGGTCACCCTGACCTTCCCCAACCGCAGCCAGATCATCGTCAATTTGCAAAAGCCACTGCATGAGGTGTGGCTGGCCGCCAAGTCGGGCGGCTACCACTACCGATTCGATGGCACCGCTTGGCAGGACACCAAGGGGGCCGGCGAGTTTTTCGCCTGCCTGAGCCGCGACGCCTCAGCGCAGGCGGGTGTACCGCTGCGGTTTGGGGCCTGAGCCCCGGCTCAGTTGCTGCGGAACAGGTCCAGGATCCGGTTGCGCTCCTCGCTGGCGGGGGCCTGGGGCGGGGTGGCGGCCGGGGGGCTGGAGCGGTCGTTCAAGCCCACGCTGCCGACGCCGCTGCTGCGCGCGTATTCGTCATAAAACCATTCCCCCCCCACATTCACCACCCCGGGCGGGACCGTGGGGTCCTCCACGGGCACGCCCCGCAGGGCCCGTTCCATGAAGTGGATCCAGATGGGCAGGCTCAGGCCTCCGCCCGTCTCCCGGCTGCCCAGGTTGCGCGGTGTGTCGTAGCCGATCCAGGTGATCGCGGTCAGGGTGGGTTGGTAGCCGGCAAACCAGGCATCCACGGAGTCGTTGGTGGTTCCGGTCTTGCCATAAAGGTCGGGGCGCTTGAGCGTGGCCTGCGCGCGCGCCGCCGTACCGGAGCGGGTCACTTCCTGCAAAAGGCTGCCCATGATGAAGGCATTGCGGGCATCGATGGCGCGCGCGGACTCGTCCAGCACCGGGGGCGGTGTTTCGGAGAGCACCCGGCCTTTTTGGTCCGTCACCCGGCTGATCAGCCAGGGGTTGACCCGGAATCCGCCGTTGGCAAACACCGAGTAGGCCGCTGCCATCTGCAAGGGCGTGACCGACCCTGCGCCCAGGGCCATCGTGAGGTAGGCAGGGTGCTTTTCGGCATCGAAGCCAAAGCGTGCCGCCCAGCTTTGCGCGGTTTTGGGTCCCACGGCCTGCAGGATGCGGATGGACACCATGTTCTTGGACTTCGCCAGCCCGGTGCGCAGGGTCATCGGGCCATCGTATTTGCCGTCGTAGTTCTTGGGTTCCCAGGGCTGTCCTCCCGTCACGCCCGCATCGAAGAAGAGCGGGGCGTCGTTGACCATCGTCGCGGGGGTGAAGCCTTTTTCCAGCGCAGCCGAGTAGATGAAGGGTTTGAAGCTCGATCCGGGTTGCCGCCAGGCCTGCGAGGCGTGGTTGAATTTGTTCTTGTCGAAGTCGAACCCCCCCACCAGCGATTTGATGGCGCCGCTGCGGGGGTCCAGGGCCACGAGCGCCCCTTCGACTTCGGGCAGTTGGGTGAGTTCCCAGGCGTTGCGGGGGGCCTTGATCACCCGGACCACAGCGCCCCGCCGGATCCGGATATTGGGAGGGGCCTTGTCGCTCAGGCCCGACTGGACGGGTTTGAGGCCCTCGCCCGTGATCTCGATCGGGTCGCCATTGGCCCGTACCACCACCACTTTGCGCGCGCTGGCCTCCAGCACGACCGCCGACATCACATCGCCGTTGTCCGGGTGGTTGGCCAGGGTGTCGTCAATCGCCTCTTCCAGTTCCTGGGGCGTGGTGGGGAGTGCGACAAACCGCTCCGGCCCCCGGTAAGGCTGGCGGCGTTCGTAGTCCATGATGCCGCGGCGCAGGGCCTGGTAGGCACCCTCCTGGTCGCCCGCATTGAGGGTCGTGTAGACGTTCAGCCCCCGGGTGTAGGCCTCGTTACCGTACTGCGTGAAGATGAGTTGGCGGGCCATTTCCGCCACGTACTCGGCATGCACGCGGTTGCTGTCCGGGCCGGACCGGATCTTCAGCTCTTCTTGCTTGGCGGCCACGGCTTCCTGGGCGGTGATGAATCCGTTTTCTTCCATGCGCTCAATGATGTAGAGCTGGCGGGACCGGGCGCGCTTGGGGTTGCTGATGGGGTTGTAGGCGGAAGGGGCCTTGGGCAGTCCCGCCAGCATGGCGGCTTCGGCAATCGAGACCGATTTCAGGGGTTTGCCGAAATAGGCTTCCGAGGCCGCCGCGAAACCGTAGGCCCGGTTGCCCAGGTAGATCTGGTTCATGTAGATCTCGAGAATCTTGTCCTTGCTCAACAGATGCTCGAGTTTGAATGTCAGCAGGATTTCGTAGATCTTGCGGGTGAAGGTCTTTTCCGAGGACAGATAGACGTTCCGCGCCACCTGCATGGTGATGGTGGAGGCCCCCTGGCTTTTCACCCGCCCCAGATTGGCCAGGGCGGCGCGCAGCATGCCGCGGTAATCCACCCCGCCATGCTCAAAAAACCGGGTGTCTTCGATGGCCAGGACGGCATTCTTCATCACGTCCGGAATGTCATCGATGGGCGTGAGGCTGCGGCGCTCCTCGCCAAACTCACCCAGCAGGGCCCCTTCCGAGGAGTACACCCGCAGCGGAAGCTTGGGGCGGTAGTCGGCCAGATCCGAAATGTCGGGCAGGTTGGGGTAAGCCATCGCCAGCGCCACCGCCAGGGTCATGACCAAGGCCAGGGCGCCTGCGCAGGCCAGTCCCACGGCCCACAGCAGTGAGCGCAGGAGCCAGCGAACCCAGGGAGGTCGTGGCGCGGACTGGGGGGCGCGCGACTGCGGGGGCGCCTTGGACGGTGAAGGGGGCGGCATATCGCTCCAGATGGGAAAGGAGGGCCATTATAAAAATGGCCGTTGGGAAGGGCTCCGGGGTCCGGCATGCAGCGTGTCCGGCGTATTCTTGGCAGGAGGATCGTCTGCTTTTGGCAACGCTCTGCGGTCGAACGGGCCTTGGGTTTTTTGCCGCTGGGCTATCTTACTGATAGCATTTGGACGGAATGTAGGGTTTTGTTTCGTTGCCGCCACAAATTAGAGGGGACCAATCTTGATCTCTATGGGGTCTTTCTTTCGTCGACAGCCCGCATCGCTGCTGGGCGTCGATATCAGCTCATCGAGTATCAAGCTGGTGGAGCTGGGGCGTGACAACGCCGGTGCTCTGGTCCTTGAACGGTGTGCGATCGAGCCCCTGGAGCGTGGCTGGATTACCGATGGCAACATCGAAAAATTCGACGAGGTGGCCGAAGCCTTGCGGCGCCTGGTCAAAAAAAGTGGCACCCGCACCAAGCAGGTGGCCATGGCCTTGCCCCCTTCCGCCGTCATCACCAAAAAAATCACCTTGCCCGGCGGCATGACCGAGGACGAGCTGGAAGTGCAGGTGGAGTCGGAAGCAAACCAGTACATCCCGTTTTCTCTGGACGAAGTGAGCCTGGATTTTTGTGTCATGGGGCCGAACAAGAACAGCCCCGGCGATGTCGATTTGTTGATTGCCGCCTCGCGCAAGGAAAAGGTGCAGGACCGCCAGGGCATCGCCGAAGCGGCGGGGCTGAAACCTGTCGTGCTCGACATCGAGTCCCATGCCTCGCGGCTTGCCGCCCAGCGCCTGATCGATGCTTTGCCGAACCAGGGGGTGGATGCCATCGTGGCCCTCTTCGAGGTGGGCGCCTTGACCACCAGCATGCAGGTCATCCGCAACGAAGAGGTTCTCTATGATCGCGACCAGGCCTTTGGTGGAGCGCAACTGACGCAGTTGATCGTTCGCCAGTACGGGTTTTCCCTGGACGAGGCAGAAACCAAAAAGCGCAGTGGCGATTTGCCCGATGACTACCCTGCGGCGGTGTTGCGGCCCTTTGTGGAAGGCATGGCCCAGGAAATCGGCCGGGCCTTGCAGTTCTTCTTCACCAGCACGCCACACAGCCGCGTCGACCACATCCTGCTCGCCGGGGGGTCCGCGCCCCTGCCCGGTTTGACCGATGCCGTCACCTTGCACACGGGTTTCCCGTGCAGTGCCGTGAATCCCTTTGACGGGATGCAAATGGGGAGCGCCGTGCGCGCAAACAAAATGGCCCGTGAAGCTTCGTCTTACCTCACGGCATGCGGCTTGGCCATGCGGAGGTTCCTGTCGTGATCTTGATCAATCTGCTTCCCCATCGGGAAGCTGCGCGCAAGCGCAGGCGTGAGCTTTTTCAGCTGACCTTGTTGGCCTCGCTGGTGGTGGGGCTCGCAGTCTCGGGGGCGGTCTATTGGGGGTTGCAGAACCGGATTGCCGACCAGCAGGCGAAAAACAGCTTTCTGGAGAGCGAAATCAAGGTGCTCGAAGGGCAAATCAAGGAAATTGCTTCGATTGAGGACGAAATTGCCGCCCTGCGCGCGCGCCAGATGGCCGTGCAAGACCTGCAGGCCGACCGAAATATCCCTGTGCACTTGTTGATCGAGCTGGTCCAGCAATTGCCCGATGGGGTCTACGTCACCAGCCTGAAGCAGGCGGGGCAGACCGTCACGATGCAGGGGATGGCCCAGTCGAACGAGAGGGTGTCGGAGATGTTGCGCAACCTCTCGAACAATACGCCGTGGTTCGCCAAGCCGGAGCTGGTCGAGATTGTGGCCAGCAATATCGCGCTGAATGCCCGTGACCAGCGGCGCGTGGCCGCTTTTCATCTGCGCTTCCAGTTGACGCGGGGCAGTGAGGTCCAAAAAGCGAACAGTTCAAGCGCGTCCCCCGCGGCGCCTGCGGTGGTGGGTGGGAAATGACCATGGCAAAAAAACAGTCCCCCGGGATCGACTTCGCGGCGATGCAGAGCCATCTGCAGCGGCAGTTCAGCAACCTCGACCCGAAAGATCCTTCCTTGTGGCCGGCATTGCCCCGGTATTTTCTGTGTGTGTTCATCGTGGTGGGCGTGGTCGCGCTGCTGTGGTTCGCCAAGCTCACGGACTACCAGGTCGAGCTCGAAAGCGAGCAAGCCAAGGAGTTGGCCTTGCGCGAGAACTACAAACAAAAATTGACCAAGGCCGTGAACCTGGACGAATTGAAAAAGCAGCGCGAGCAGATTCAGCAGTTTGTGATCCAGCTGGAAAAGCAGTTGCCCAGCAAGGCGGAAATGGCGGCTTTGCTCTCCGATATCAACCAGGCCGGTCTGGGGCGCAGCCTGCAATTTGATTTGTTCCGGCCAGGCCAGGTCATTGTCCGCGACTACTATGCCGAGCTTCCGATTGCGGTGCGGGTGAGCGGGCGTTACCACGATATGGGGGCCTTTGCGGCAGATATCGCGCAGCTTTCTCGGATTGTCACGCTCAACAATATTTCCATTGCGCCCGCCACCAAGGACAGCCCGACGCTGACCATGGATGCGACGGCGCGCACCTTTCGCTACCTCGACGCCGACGAAATCCAGGCGCAAAAGAATGCGGGAGGGAAGAAATGAGAACGACTTTGGCGAGGCTGGGCACCTTGTGTGTTCTGGCATTGGCGGGGTGCACTCCTTCGGGTGAAGAGGAGCTGCGGCAGTGGATGGTGGAGCAGCGTGCTGCCACGAAGTCCAGGGTCATTCCTTTGCCGGAGCCCCAGCACTTTGAACCCCAGGCCTACACCGCAGACAAAGGCATGGAGCCGTTCAGCCAGCTCAAGCTCACCCAGGCCTTGCGGCGGGATTCGGCGCAGAGCGCCTCCAATGCCGCTTTGATCGCCCCGGAAATGGCGCGCAGGAAAGAAGCCCTGGAGGCCTTCCCGCTCGATGTCATGTCCATGGTGGGCAGTCTCAACAAAAAAGGGTCGCCAACGGCGCTGCTGAAGGTCGATAACTTGCTCTACCAGGTCCGTGTGGGCAACTACCTGGGCCAGAACTACGGAAAAATCGTCAGCATCTCCGAAACCAGCATCCGGTTGCGTGAAATCGTGCAGGATGCCACGGGAGACTGGACAGAGCGCAGTACATCGCTGGACCTGCAAGAGGGAAAGAAATGACAGAAAAAAACAGGGGCTTCATCGTCCAGGGGCGCCATGTGGTCGTGGCCCTCTGCGCCACCTTGGCATCCACTTGGGCATGGGCGCAAACCGCCATCGAGTCGGTCACCGGCAGCATCCAGGGGGGCGCGGAAGTCGTGCGCATTGAGTTGTCTCAGGTGCCTCAGGCCCTGCCGACAGGTTTTTCCATCCAGTCGCCCGCCCGCATTGCCCTGGACTTTCCAGGAACCTCCAATGCGCTGGGGCGCTCGACCGTGGAGGTCAACCAAGGCAATTTGCGCTCCATCAACATCGTGCAGGCGGGAGAGCGTTCGCGGGTGGTCCTGAACCTCAAGCAACCCACGTCCTACCGCGCTGACATTCAAGGCAAGACCTTGCTGGTCTCCCTGGAGCCCGTGGCCGCCTCGGTGGCGATGTCCAAGGACCAGGCCTCGGTGGCCCCCGATGCCAGTGCCGATGTGCTGGTGCTCAAGGACATTGATTTTCGCCGGGGGCCTGATGGCACCGGCCGCGTCGTGGTCAGTTTGCCGGGAAGCCAGGTGGGAGTGGACCTGCAGCAGCGGGGCAAGGGCCTGACGATTGATTTCCTGCGTTCTTCCTTGCCGGAGGGCTTGCGCCGTCGCCTGGATGTCACGGATTTTGGAACCCCGGTGCAACTGGTGACCAGCACGCAGCAGGGGGACCGGGTCCGTATGACCATTGAGGCGCTGGGGGATTGGGAACACAGCGCCTACCAGAATGAGCGCGAATTCGTGGTGGAAGTGCGGCCCAAGAAAGTCGATCTGTCCAAGCTCACCCAGGGGCCGGGGTTCAGCGGCGAGAAGCTCTCCCTGAACTTCCAGAACATTGAAGTCCGCTCCCTGCTGCAGGTGATTGCGGATTTCACCGACTTCAATATCGTGACTTCCGACACCGTGACGGGATCGTTGACCTTGCGGCTCAAGGACGTGCCCTGGGACCAGGCCCTGCAGATCATCATGGATGCCAAGGGACTGGGCCTGAAAAAAACGGGCTCGGTCCTCTGGATTGCCCCCAAGGACGAAATCGACGCTCGCACCAAGAAAGACTTCGAGGCCGCGCTGTCGATCGAGCGCCTGGAGCCGCTCAAGACCCAGGCGTACCAGATGAACTACGCCAAAGCGGCGGACATGGTGAGCCAGCTCGCCAGTTCCAGCAGTTCGGGCACCTCGGGCGTGTCCACGCGGTTTTTGTCGCCCCGGGGCAGCGCCATTGCGGAACCCCGTACCAACCAGCTGTTTGTGACGGATATTCCCAGCAAGCTTGAGGAAGTCCGCCAACTGCTGTTGACCCTGGACGTCCCCGTGCGCCAGGTGATGATCGAGGCCCGGATTGTGGAGGCCCGGGACACCTTCGGCCGTTCCCTGGGTGTGCGCCTGGGGGCCACGGACCTGCGGGCCAACCGGGGCGGCGACGGCGGCTACGGCATCGGCGGGAACAACCGGCTGGCCTTTGGCACCAGCTACAGCAATGCCGTGGCCAGCAGCGGTGCGGGCAGCGCCGTCAACACCACCGACAGTTTTGTCAATTTGCCCGCCAAGCTGTCGAACGTCACCGGGGTGGGTAATTTCGCTCTGTCGATCTTCAATTCATCGGCCAACCGCTTCCTGAACCTGGAACTGTCGGCCATGGAAGCCGACGGCCAGGGCAAGATCGTGTCCAGCCCGCGCCTGATCACCGCCGACCAGGTCAAGGCCCTGATCGAGCAGGGGACCGAGTACCCCTATTCGATCACGGCGCCCAACGGGGCCACCACGATTGCCTTCAAGAAAGCGGTGCTCAAGCTGGAAGTCACGCCCCAGATCACGCCGGAGGGCAACATCATTCTGGACCTGGATGTCAACAAGGACAGCCGTGGCGAAACCACGACCCAGGGCGTGGCGATTGACACCAAGCACATCAAGACCCAGGTGCTGATCGAGAACGGTGGCACCGTCGTGATCGGTGGTATTTTCGAGATGGAAGAAACCAACCAGGAAAACAAGATTCCGCTGCTGGGCGACATCCCCGTCATGGGCCATTTGTTCAAGAGCCGCACCAAGGAGTCTTCCAAGCGGGAAGTGCTGGTGTTCATCACCCCCAAGGTGATTACCGACCGTGGTCCCAGCCGGTAATGCGTTTTTTATAAGAGTCCCACCATGAAAAAAATCATTCAATACATGCTTGTGCTGCTGACCGCTGCATTGGCCGCGTGCGGCGGTGGAGGGGGCTCTCCCGGTGCCAACCCCAACCAGCCGACCCTGGTCACCACGGCAGGCACCGACCTGATCTTGCCCGCAGGCATCGCACAGACCTACCAGATCAGCGGCGGCGTGCCCCCTTACACGGTCGGCAACAGCGACCAGGCGGTGGCCGTGGGTGCCGTCAACGGCAATGTCCTGACGATCGGGGCAGTGGCTCCGGGCACGACCAGCATCACCGTGCGGGACTTCCGAGGGACCGCTGTCACCACCCAGATCAAGGTGGGTTCGAGCCTCCCGCTCTACACCACGGCGCCTTTGGCCCTGTCGGTGGGCGTGGGGCCTGCTGCGGCGCGCAGTTTCACGATAGGCGGGGGCGCAGCGCCCTACACCGTCCAGGGCAGTGACAGCAATGTGGCCCTGGTCCGGCTGGCCAGCAAGGACCAGTGGACGATCACGGGCGTGGCGATTGGCGCGGTCACCGTCAAGATCCGCGATGCGGCCGGTGCCGAAGTATCGGTTGCTGCCACGGTGGGATCGCCCGAGCTGCGCGTGTCCCCCACGGATCTGACCATCCCGGTGGGGATCGTTGGCGTCGCGAAGATTTCTGGCGGTCAGCCGCCCTACAGCGTGGCCGGCGGTGTGCCTGCGGCGGTGACGGCGGAGATCAAGAATGGCGATGAACTGAACATCACGGGCAACCTGGCCGCCAAGCTCGATCTTTCTGTGGCAGATGCCACCGGCAAGACCGTGAAGGTGGCCGTGGAGATCAACACCGCCACGACCCAGATTCGCCTGTCGCCCAGCGCGGTGGTGATTTCGGAGCGCGATGACCAGCCCATCAACTTCACCGTCTTTGGTGCTTCGGGGGCAGTGTGTGTCTTCTCGTCGAACCCCGCCTTGCTCATCCCGGCCAACACGGCCTGCACCACCGACCCCAATGTGCTGATCAACACCGGCACCAAGGGTTCGCGCTGCGTGGCCCAGGATACCGACGTCAAGATCACCGTGGTCGATGCGGCCCGCTCGGTGGGCGAGGCCCTGATCACGGTCAAGAACAACGGCACCGCCTGCGGCGCTGGCGGTTTCGCGGTCGTGCCTTCCACCCTGACGGTGGGGGAGGGGACTTCGAACACAGCCAGCATCACTGGGGGCTCGGGCTCTTATGTGGCCAGCTCCAGCGACTCCGCAG
>JAQUDN010000099.1 GCA_028685665.1 Burkholderiaceae bacterium
CACCGCCACGACGGCGGCCAGCGAAGCCACGCCAGCCGCCATCTTCCAGCGGAACACAGCAGCATTGGCCGCTTCGGGCGCTCGGGAGGCATCCCCTGCCCCACCGGGCACCGGCCACAGGACGGCCGGTGGCGCAGGCACGACGGACGGGGGGCGCGGCTCTTGCGCGATCTGCCCCCGCAGGCGCTGCAGCAGCGCCGTATCGCAGGGCGGGGCGAGGTCTGGCGAACGCAAGACGTCACCGATCAGGTGGTACATCTGCCACGTGGCCTGGCCCTCCTCATCGGAGGCACTCTGCACCGCCTGCGCCCAGCCATCGCCCTGCAAAGCGCCATCGACCAGAGCGGAAATTTGTTCACGCTTATTTACATCGTCATTCATGGTGTCACCTGCGAACATCCCGTTGCTTGCGCCTGCGCCCCAGACGCTTACCACCGCTTGCCTGTCTGGCTTTCCAGCAAAGGCCGCACCCGGGCAGAAATGGCGTCACGCGCCCTGAAAATCCGGGAACGCACCGTCCCGATCGGACAGCCCATCACGCTGGCAATCTCTTCGTAGCTCAGGCCTTCGATCTCGCGCAAAGTCACGGCCTGTCGCAGATCGGGGGCCAAGGACTCCATCGCATCGTTGACCGCCTGGGCGATTTCCCGGGCCGCGAGGATGGACTCGGGCGTTTCCTCGGCAATAGACTCGTTGCGGGGACGATAAGTTTCATCGTCTTCGTCGATGCTGCGCAAAGCGCTTTCCGTGAAGACCGGGTTGCGCTTCATGTCCAGCAGCGCTTTCTTGGCGGTGTTGACAGCGATCCGGTACAGCCAGGTGTAGAACTGCGCCTCGCCACGAAACTGGTGCAAGGCCCGGTAGGCGCGGATGAAGGTCTCCTGGGCAATGTCCTGGACCAGGTCGGTGTCGCGCACCATGCGGCCAATCAGGCGTTCGATGCGCCGCTGGTACTTGATGACCAGCAGCTCATAGGCGCGCGAATCCCCAGCGACAGTACGCTCCACAAGCTGAAAGTCGCTGTCGGCAGAAACAGGGGGCGGGGAGGCGGTCATGGAGTGCTCTGGATTCACGCCTGATGGCGACGGGGGGACGCAGATTCATGCGGCTGCTCAGAGCCCGATGCGGCGCGTGAATATACCGCACGGCGCACATCCGACCAGCGCGCGGGCTGGGCCTGGCGTTCCACCCAAAACCAGCGCCGACCCCGCCCCAAGGGGCGCACCGACAGCCAAAGGCAGCTTTGCAGATCGAGATGGACCTCCAACGGTCCGTGCAGTGCCAGGCCTTGGCCCCCTGGCAGCCCCGCATCGAACCACCAGTGCGCGCCATCCCAGCAGAGATCCCCGTCCACCTGGTGGCGCCAGAAATGCAGCACAGCCAGGGCACTGGCCGCCCACAGCCCCCAGGCCAAGCCAGGCCGCCACAGCGCGCCACCGGCACCCCCATACGTCCAGCCGCCCAGCACAGCAGCACTGGCCAGAACCACCAGCCACAAACCCAGAGCCAGCCGGGGGCTGCGCCCCACGGGGTAGCGGACTGCGGGCGGAGCATGCCGGTGCAGGGAAGCGTTCATGGGACCGTTGGGGCAGACAGGCCACCGAGTGCAGCCACGGCATCCACCCTCCGGCGCCAGCAAGGCGGCTGCACGGCCCTGTCAGCGAGGCGCTGCAAGGGCGCTGTACAGGGGGGCATGCACAGCGCGATCAGAACCGCTTGAACACCAGGGTTCCGTTGGTGCCGCCAAAGCCAAAATTGTTCTTGACGGCGATATCAATCTTCATGTCACGCGCGGTATTGGCACAGTAATCCAGGTCGCACTCCGGATCCTGTTCGAAGAGATTGATGGTCGGAGGCGCCTTCTGGTGGTGCAGGGCCAGCACGGTGAAGACACTTTCAATGCCACCGGCTCCCCCGAGCAAATGGCCCGTCATCGACTTGGTCGAGCTGACCACCGTCTTGTAGGCGTGTTCGCCCAGGGCCGCCTTGATGGCATTGGTCTCGTTGATATCACCCAAAGGGGTCGAGGTGCCGTGGGCATTGAGGTAGTCCACCTGGTCGGCATTGATGCCGGCATTGCGCAGGGCGTTCAGCATGGCACGGCGGGGACCGTCCATATTGGGAGCGGTCATGTGGCCGGCATCGGCACTCATGCCAAAACCACTGAGTTCGGCATAAATCCTGGCGCCGCGGGCCTTGGCGTGCTCGTATTCTTCGAGCACCATCACGCCGGCGCCTTCGCCCAGCACGAAACCGTCACGGCCCTTGTCCCAGGGGCGCGAAGCGGTCTTCGGATCGTCATTGCGGGTGGACAGGGCGCGCATCGCCGCAAAGCCCCCCACGCCCAGGGGCGACACGGTGGATTCCGCACCGCCGGCAACGACCACGTCGGCGTCGCCGTATTCGATCATGCGCCCGGCCTCACCGATGCAGTGCAAGCCGGTCGTGCAGGCCGTCACGATCGACAGATTGGGGCCTTTGAAGCCAAAGCGCATGGACACATGCCCTGCCACCATATTGATGATGGAGGCAGGTACAAAAAATGGGGTGATACGCCGAGGGCCCCTGGAGGCCAGCTCGGCGTGGGTTTCCTCGATCAGTGGCAGGCCACCGATTCCGGAACCGATCACACAGGCAATCCGCGTGGCGAACTCATCATCCAGGGCCTCGCCCGTGGGCAGGCCTGCATCTTTCACGGCCTGGGCCGCGGCAGCGATGCCGAAATGGATGAAAGAGTCCATGGCGCGCGCATCTTTCGCGCTGATGTAGGACTCCAGGTCAAATCCCTTGACCTCTCCTGCAATCTTGCAGGAGAAGTTTGACGCATCAAACTTGGTGATGCGGTCAATACCGGACTGGCCGGCAAGGAGGCTGGCCCAGGCATCGGATACCGTGTTGCCCACGGGACTGATACAACCCAGACCGGTCACAACAACGCGACGACGGCTCATGCAAAAAACCTTGTGTGATCGCTCAAGTCAGGCGCAGTGGCCGCTCAAGCTTTCTGGTGGGTGTTGGCGTAGTCGATGGCGTTCTGCACCGTGGTGATCTTTTCGGCATCCTCATCGGGGATTTCGATGCCGAATTCGTCTTCCAGGGCCATCACCAGTTCCACGGTGTCGAGCGAATCGGCACCGAGGTCAGCCACGAAAGCCTTTTCGTTGGTGACCTGGGACTCTTCCACTCCGAGTTGTTCGGCAATGATTTTTTTGACGCGTGCTTCGATATCGCTCATGGTTTCCCTCTGGGGGTTGTAAAAGAATCCGCGATTCTAGCCGCTCAGGAACTTGCCCTGAGCCGCCCGCCGCACGGATGGATCGGCGCTCACCTGCTGGGGCCTTTACATGTACATGCCGCCGTTGACATGCAATTCCTGCCCCGTGACGTAACCCGCCTCGCGCGAGGCCAGGTAAGCCACGGCGTGGGCGATGTCCGAGGGCTTGCCCAGATGCCCCAAGGCGATCTGCGCCTGCAGGGCTTTTTGCTGCTCTTCGGGCAGGCCGGCGGTCATGTCGGTCTCGATGAACCCCGGGGCCACGCAGTTGACCGTGATGTTGCGGCTGCCGAGCTCACGGGCCAGGGCGCGGGTCATGCCCGCCACACCCGCCTTGGCGGCAGCGTAATTGGCCTGGCCGGGATTGCCCGACGCGCCCACCACGCTGGTGATGCTGATGATGCGGCCGAAACGCTGCTTCATCATCGGACGGATGGCGGCCCGGCTCACGCGGAAGACCGCCTTGAGGTTGGTGTCGAGCACGGCATCCCAGTCCTCGTCCT
This sequence comes from Burkholderiaceae bacterium, assembly GCA_028685665.1. Lineage (GTDB taxonomy): Bacteria > Pseudomonadota > Gammaproteobacteria > Burkholderiales > Burkholderiaceae_C > JAQUDN01. The sequence continues at coordinate 3,778 of JAQUDN010000099.1, forward strand.
TCATGCGCATGGCCAGGGTGTCGCGGGTGATGCCGGCGTTGTTCACCAGCACCTGCAGACCGCCCTGCTGCTTGACGATGGACTCCATGAGCGCTTCGATGGCCGCGCCATCGTTGACGTTCAGGTTCGCGCCGCGGCAGCCCGGATAGGCCGCCAGCGCCTCGGAGATGCGCGCCGCGCCGTCGTCGGTGGTGGCGGTGCCCACGACCTGGTAGCCCCGCACGGCCAGCTCCAGGGCAATGGCAGCGCCAATGCCGCGCGATGCGCCCGTGACCAAGGCCACTTGGGCAGCTTGAGAAGATTCCGTCATGCCAACAACTCCAGGGTTTCGGCCAGGGTGGCCGGATCGTAAAAAGCCGCACCGACCAGATCGGCATCGATGCGCTTGGTCAGGCCCGCCAGCACCTTGCCGGGGCCACACTCGACCAGATGGGTAATGCCGCGGGCTTTCAGGGCCTGCACGCATTCCACCCAGCGCACGGGGCCCGCAGCCTGGCGCACCAGGGCGTCGCGGATGGCGTCGGCCTGCTCGCAGACCGCGACATCGATGTTGTTGACCACGGGAATCCGGGGGGCCGCCAAAGCCACTTCGTTCAGGGCCTGCCGCAGCTTCTCGGCGGCAGGACGCATCAGGCTGGAATGGAAAGGCGCCGACACGGGCAGCAGCAAGGCACGCTTGGCACCCGCCGCCTTGAGCCCTTCACAGGCCTTGTCGACCGCCGCCTTGGAGCCGGCGATGACGGTCTGGATCGGATCGTTGAAGTTGACCGCCTCGACCACTTCGGCGCTGCCGGGGCCGAACGTGGCCTGGGCCTCGGCGCAGCCGGCAATGACGCGGGCGGCGTCCATGCCCAGGATGGCCGCCATGGCACCGGTGCCGACGGGCACGGCTTCCTGCATCGCCGCGGCCCGCAGGCGCACCAGGGGGGCGGCCTGCGCCAGCGTGAGCACGCCTGCCGCCACCAGGGCGGAATATTCACCCAAGGAATGGCCGGCCAGGGCCGCAGGGGCAGCGCCCCCTTCGGCGCACCAGACACGCCAGGCCGCCACACCCGCCACCAGCATGACCGGCTGGGTGTTGGTGGTCAGCGCAAGGGCCTCCTTGGGGCCTTCGTGGATCAGGCGCGCCAAGTCTTCCCCGAGCGCCTCCGAAGCTTCCTGCAGGGTATGGGCCACAACGGGGTGATCGCCCCAGCTGTCCAGCATGCCCACGGATTGCGAACCCTGGCCCGGAAAGACAAATGCAAAAGATTTCATGGATCGACGGAATTGAAACGAAACAGGGCTCCAGCGCTTATGTAGCAAGCGCTAGCAGCTACAACTTCAGGAGCACCGCACCCCAGGTGAATCCCCCCCCCACACCTTCGAGCAGCAGGGTCTGGCCCGGCAGGACCTGGCCTGAACGCACGGCATGGTCCAGCGCCAGGGGAATCGAGGCGGCCGAGGTATTGCCATGCTGGTCCACCGTGACGACGACCTTGTCCATGGACAGCTTGAGCTTGCGCGCCGTGCTCTGCATGATGCGGATATTGGCCTGGTGCGGAATCAGCCAGTCGATATCGGCATCGGTCAGACCGGCCTTGTCCAGGGTGGCACGGGCGGCCTTGTCCAGCAAACCGACCGCGAGCTTGAACACCGCCTGGCCGTCCATCTTGAGCAGCGGATCGCCCAGAATCTGCCCGCCCATCACATGGCCAGGAACGCACAGGATGCCGACATGCTTGCCATCGGCGTGCAGGTCGCTGGCCAGAATGCCCGGGGTATCAGATGCTTCGAGCACCACCGCGCCAGCGCCATCGCCAAACAGCACACAGGTGGTGCGGTCGTTGAAATCCAGGATGCGGCTGAAGACCTCGGCCCCGATCACCAGGGCGCGGCGGGCGGCGCCCGACTGGATCATGGCGTCGGCCACGGTCAGGGCGTAGACAAAGCCGCTGCACACCGCCTGCACATCGAAGGCGGGGCAGCCATTGGCCCCGAGCTTGTTCTGCAAGATACAGGCCGTCGAGGGGAAGACCATGTCGGGCGTGGACGTGGCGACGATGATCAGGTCAATGTCCTGGGGCTGCAGCCCGGCCGCTTGCAGGGCCAGGCGGGCGGCTTCGAGGCCCAGATCGCTGCTCGCCACATCGGGCGCGGCAAAGTGGCGCGCCCGGATGCCGGTGCGCTCCACGATCCATTCATCAGAGGTTTCGAGACCGCGCTGGGCCAGTTCGGCCACCAGATCGGCGTTGGTCAGCCGGCGGGGAGGCAGATAGCTGCCGGTACCGGTAATGCGGGAATAGCGTCTCATCAATGGGGTGTCGCCGCAACACCGGGCTGTGACTGGGCATCGGCAGACACCAAAAAAGGCGCTGCATGCGCAATCCGGGTCCGGACACGGTCGAGCAGGTTGTTGCGGGCTGCATCATACGCCCGGTTCAGGGCCTGCTCGAAGGCCATGCTGTCCGCCGAGCCGTGGCTCTTGAACACCAAGCCCCGCAGACCCAGCAGCGCCGCGCCGTTGTAACGCCGGTGGTCCATACGCCGCATCAGGGCCTTGAGCACGGGGTAGGCAAAGAGGGCCGCCGCTTTCGTCAGAAAGTTCCGCGAGAACTCCTGTTTGAGGCCCCCGACAATCATCGACGCCACGCCCTCGCTGGCCTTGAGCGCCACATTGCCGACAAAACCATCGCACACGACGATGTCGACGACGCCCTTGAAGATATCGTTGCCTTCCACGTTGCCGTAGAAGTTCAGATCGCCCGACTGGGCGGCCGATCGCAGCAATTCACCGGCTTTTTTGATGACTTCGCTGCCTTTGATGACTTCTTCACCAATATTGAGCAGCCCCACCGTGGGCTCGCCCCCCTCCTGCAGCGCCGACACCAAGGCCGAGCCCATGACGGCGAACTGCAGCAGATGCTGGGCCGTGCAATCGACATTGGCCCCCAAATCCAGCACGGTAGTGACCCCGCCCTGGGCATTGGGCAATTGCGAAGCAATGGCGGGACGGTCGATGCCGTCAAGGGTTTTGAGCAGGTAGCGGGAAATGGCCATCAGCGCACCGGTGTTCCCGGCGGAGACGGCGGCATCGGCGGCACCGTCCTTGACGCGCTGGATGGCCACGCGCATGGACGAATCCTTTTTCTTGCGCAGCGCCACCTCGACCGGATCGTCCATGGCCACCACTTCGGTGGCCAGAACCGGGATCGCGCGGGGGTGCGTGAAAGATTGCAGACTGTCTGCCAGGCCGACAAGCAGCAGCTGGGCATCAGGATGCTTGTCGAGGAACTGGCGACACGCCGCGAGCGTAACGCGGGGGCCATGGTCGCCCCCCATGCAGTCAACAGCCAGTGTGATCATGGGCGACTGGTCCGACCAGCAGAACTGGCCAGAAGATAAATGCAGGCAACAAAACAAAAGCCCGCGCTACAGTCAAGTAGCACGGGCCTTGGGACGGATCTGAATCAGGCTTCAGACTTGTTCTTGAGCACCTGACGGCCGCGGTAGAAACCGTTGGGGCTGATGTGGTGACGCAGGTGGGCTTCACCGGTGGTGGGTTCCACTGCAATGCCTGGAACGTTCAGGGCATTGTGCGAACGGTGCATACCGCGCTTGGAAGGGGACTTTTTGTTCTGTTGAACGGCCATGGTGGCTCCTGATCTGGAAGTAGGTTGGTAACAACGCGATCAGCCCATCAAGAAACCAGGGGATACGCGCGAAGCCTGCGATTATAGCCCAGGCCGCTCCACCTACCCCCGACTTATTTTCGCAAGGCGGCCAAAGCGGCGAAGGGATGGGGCTTTTCGGCCGTGGCCGCATCGAAATCGTCGGCCGTGGACGCCAACGGCACCACCGCCGGACAGGTCTCGTGGCGCGGCACCACAGGCAGCTCCATGAGGAGTTCGTCCTCGATCAAGGCGCGCAGATCGAATTCACGGCTCAAGGCGAGCAGGTCTTCCTCGCTCTCATCGTCGAGCGCTTCGGCCGTGGCTTCATCGGCCACGAAGCGGAAATCACGCTCCACGTCCAGCGCGATGTCCACCGGGGTCAGGCAGCGCTGGCACTCCATGGGCAAGATGGCCTGCACCTGCAGGTGCAACCAGATCTGATCGCCGCCGCCCAGGGCCGTGTGCACTTCGGCCGAAGCCACCCAATTCACCTCGGAATCGGGGTTGGAGCCATGCGCCTCCTGCACAAGGCGCTCATATTTTTGCAGGCTGTCACGGCCAGCCAAACGCCCTTCAGCCAGCGCAAAAGCCTTGACATCGAGCCGATCGGGGAAGAATTCTTGGGTCATGGCGGCAGTGTAAGAGAATCCCACCATGCATGAATCCCTTCCTTTTGAGCGCCCGCTGATTCTGGGCTCCACCTCGCGCTACCGCCAGGAACTGCTGTCCCGCCTGCACCTTCCTTTCGAGGTCGCAGCCCCCGATGTCGATGAAACCCCCCGCCCCCTGGAAGCCCCGCGCGATCTGGCCTTGCGCCTGGCCCTGGCCAAGGCCCAGGCCGTGGCACAACAGCATCCAGAGGCGGTGGTCATTGGCTCCGACCAGGTCGCCGACCTGGGCGGGCTCCCGCTGGGGAAACCCGGCACCCATGAACGCGCCGTGCGGCAGCTGCGCCAGATGCGCGGGCAGACGGTGATTTTCCAGACGGCCGTGGCGGTGGTGTGTCGGGCGACGGGCTTTGAACAAGTGGACCTGGCGGCGGTCGAGGTCCGCTTTCGCGACCTGTCCGATGCCGAGATCGAGCGTTACCTGCAGGCCGAAAAGCCCTATGACTGCGCCGGCAGCGCCAAAAGCGAGGGCCTGGGGATTGCGTTGCTCGACGCCATCCTGAGCGACGACCCCACGGCCCTCATCGGCCTTCCGCTGATTCGCACTTGCCGCTTGCTGCGCGCTGCAGGCCGGGTGCTGCCATGACGGCGCCTGCATCCGCGCCCCGGACAGGCACGCTCTACCTGGTGCCCGCGCCGCTGGATTTTGGCTGCGAGCAGCAGACCCCTTTGGAAGAGGCCCTGCCGGCCGGCACCTTGCAGCAGGCAGCCCGCCTGAGCCACTGGATCTGCGAAAACGCCAAAAGCACCCGCGCCTACCTGAAACGCATCGAAGCGCTGCACCCGCTGGCAGCGCCCCTGCAGCAGCAACAGATCACCGAGTTGCCGCGGGAAGTCCACAAAAAGGGAGACCACGACCCCCAGGGCGCCAGCCCTTTCGACGCCCGCCCGCTGCTCGCGGCCGCCCTGGCCGGGCAGGACATCGGCCTGGTCAGCGAAGCCGGCATGCCCGCCGTGGCCGACCCCGGCTCCTCGGTGGTGCGCGCAGCACATGATCTGGGCCTGACCGTCGTCCCGCTGGTGGGACCGGTGTCGCTGCTGTTGGCCCTGGCCGCCAGCGGCCTGAATGGACAGAACTTTGCGTTCACGGGCTACCTGCCGCAGGACGCACAAGAACGGGTGCAACGCATCCGCGAACTGGAATCCACCGCGCTCAAAACCGGCCAGACCCAGATTTTCATTGAGACGCCCTACCGCAATGCAGCCCTCTGGCAGGCCCTGGTGCAGACCCTGCAACCCCAGACCCGCCTGGCCCTGGCCAGCGGCCTGACCCTGGCCGATGCGCGCATCCAGAGCCGGGCGGTGCGCCTGTGGCGCCAGGAACCAGGGGTTCCGGACAAGCGCACCCCGGTGGTGTTTGCCCTGGGACGTTGAGCCTGGGATTGAAGTTGTCGTTGACGTTGACCGCTTCAGGCGAACCCAAAGTCCGGCAAACACCGGCGCCCGGCAAGACCTGGCCGGGCGCCCTGTAGGCTGAAGCGCGCTCAGCGCAACTGCGGCGCCCCCGACATCAGGGCCTTCGCAGCCCCCAGACCCATGGCGGCGCCGAAGCGCTTGGCCAGGCGTTCGGCCACATTGTCGCGGCGCGTGTAATCGATGATGTCCTCGGCCTTGACCACTTCGCGCGCCACATAGTCCAGGTTGCCCAGCTTGTCGGCCAGCCCCATTTCGATGGCCTGCTCGCCGGTCCAGAACAGGCCGCTGAACATTTCAGGGGTTTCGTGGAGCCGATCCCCACGGCCTTCCTTGACCACGCTGATGAACTGCTGGTGGATGCGGTTCAGCATGGTTTGCGCATAGGCGCGCTGCTTCTCGGTCTGGGGGCTGAAGGGGTCGAGAAAACCCTTGTTCTCGCCCGCTGTGAGCAGGCGCCGCTCCACCCCCAGCTTGTCCATGATGCCCGTGAAGCCGAAACCGTCCATCAACACCCCGATGCTGCCGACGATGCTGGCCTTGTCGACAAAAATGTCGTCGGCGGCCGCAGCGATGTAGTAGGCGGCCGAGGCACAGGTCTCTTCCACCACGGCATACACCGGCTTGTGGTGCTTGGCCTTGAGGCGCTGGATTTCGTCATTGATGATGCCGGCCTGCACCGGGCTCCCCCCTGGCGAATCGATCAGCAAGACCAGGGCCCTGGAGCCTTCATCTTCAAGGGCACTGCGCATGGCCGACACCACCAGTTCGGCACTGGCCTCGCTGCCGGAGGCAATTTCCCCCTTGATGTCCACCACGGCCGTATGGGGCGCGCTGGGGCTGGTGCTCGAAGCCCCCTGGTGCATGGCAAACCAGAACAGGCCGGCCGCAATCACCAGCCAGCTCACGCGAAAAATGATCTTCCAGCGGCGCGCAGCGCGCTGTTCTTCGATGGCGGCAAACGCCAGTTTTTCCAGCACCGCACGCTCCCAGCCCGCCTCCCGGCCTGCCTCGGACGGGGTTGCCTTCGGGGGCACTTCAGAATTCAGAGCATCCTGCGCCCACAGATCGGGGGCTGGCGGGGAATGGGGGTCAAAACCGGGCTCGCGGGGTTGCCGGGGCTCAGCCATGCGCCTGCTCCCCTGAAAGCACCCCGAAAGCGGCTTGCGGCATCGGGCGCAGCAGGCGGCAGAAAAAGCAGACAGACGGATGGAACATCTAGGACTCAACAGGTTGCAGGTGGTCGGAAGTATGCCAGTGCACCATGCCCCCCCACTCTGACAAGGTGATCTTCACCAAACCGCCACGGCAGGGGCCGCCGGCGCACTCGCCGGTCTGGGGGCGGTAGGCAGCGCCGTGCGTGGCGCACAGCAGCCACTGGCCGCTGTCGTCAAAAAAACGGTTCGGCTGGTAGTCCATCTCCATCGCAACATGGGTGCAGCGGTTCAGGTAGGCCTGGGGCTGGCCCTGGTAGCGGATGGCAAACGCCCGGCAGGGCTGCCCGGCATGGCGCACCTCGAACGGCACGGCGTGGCCCCCGTCGCGCAGATCGCCACTCGGGCACAGGACCTGGGTGGCCCCGGCAGCCTCCGGCCTCTGGCAAGGATCCTGGGACATCGAGCGACCTCAGGCCTGCTGGAGCAGCCAGGCGTGCAGAGCGGGCACGCTGTCGGCGACAAACAAAGGGCCCAAGGCCGCAAAGGCCTCGGTCGAATGCGCGCCATAGCCCACGCCCACGCTGGCACAGCCGGCGTTCTGGGCCATCTGCAAGTCATGGGTGGTGTCGCCCACCATCAGCACCCGTTCGGGAGCGACATCGAATTCGGCCATCAGCTCCTGCAGCATCAGGGGGTGGGGCTTGCCTGCGGTTTCATCGGCCGTGCGCGAACCGTGGAACAGGCCCTTGAGCTGCACCGAGTGCAGGGCCTCGTCCAGCCCCCGCCGGCTTTTGCCCGTGGCCACCGTCAGCCAATGGCCGCGCGCGCGCAGATCGTCCAGCAGCGGCAGCACGCCGGCAAACAGACTCAGGTCGTTCTGGCGCTGCACGTAGTGGTAACGGTAGCGGTGGCCCAGCTCGGGGTATTTCTCGGGCGGCACATCGGGCGCCGCATGGGCCAGCGCCTGGGTCAGGGCCATGCCGATCACATAGGAAGCGGCTTCCTCCGAAGGCATGGCACCGCCCACATCCTGCACGGCCTGCTGGATGCAGCGCACGATGATGGCCGTGGAGTCGAACAGGGTGCCGTCCCAGTCAAAAGCGATCAGGTCGAAGCGGCGGTGGCGGGCAGTGGAAGGCATGGATTGCTCAGGCAGTGGGAACAAAGGCAGCCAACTCGGGCGCAAGCTCGGCCAGCAGTTGCACGCGCTCGCCCGTGGCCGGGTGCGTGAACTGTAACCGCCACGCATGCAGGAACATGCGCTGCAGGCCGTGCTTGTGCAGGCGCTTGTTCAGCTCGAAGTCCCCGTATTTGTCGTCGCCCACGATGGCATGGCCCTGGCTGGCCAGGTGCACGCGGATCTGGTGGGTGCGGCCGGTCTTGATGGTTACTTCCAGCAGCGACAGCGCCGGCAAGCCCTGGAGCGGGCGCGCGGGCCAGCCCTGGCGCACCTTGACGAGGGTGATGGAGCGCATGCCCTCGGGGTCGTCGGCCGTGGTGACGCGCACGCGCCGCTCGCCATCGGCCTGCAGGTATTTGTGCAGCGGCAGGTCGATCACCTTCTTGCTGGCGGGCCAGGTGCCCGAAACCAGGGCCAGGTAGGTCTTGCCGGTCTCGCGTTCACGGAACTGGTCCTGCAGGTGCGTCAGGGCCGAACGCTTCTTGGCGACCAGCAGGATGCCCGAGGTTTCGCGGTCCAGGCGGTGCACCAGTTCGAGGAATTTCGCCTGCGGCCGGGCCTGCCGCAGCTGCTCGATCACGCCAAAGCTCACCCCGCTGCCCCCATGCACCGCCACACCGGCCGGCTTGTTGACGGCCATCAGGTGCTCGTCTTCCAGCAGAAGCGGGAATTCGCGGGCGGGCGCGGGCCGGGCGGCCTTCTCGGCCACCTTGTCCGAAATGCGCACCGGCGGCAGGCGCACCCGGTCGCCGGCCTCCACACGGGTGTCGGCGCTGACGCGGCCCTTGTTGATGCGCACTTCGCCGCTGCGGATGATGCGATAGACATGGGTTTTGGGCACGCCCTTGAGCTGCCGGATCAGAAAATTATCGAGCCGCTGACCGGCCGAATCGGCATCGACTTCGACCAGCCGTGCCACGGGAAGAGTGCTCTCTGGGGCCCGGTCGGCTGCCGGTTTGCCGCCTATAATGTGTTTCACCTGCGCAACGTTTCGTAAGTGGTTGATTTGTCTGGAGTTTA
>JAQUDN010000267.1 GCA_028685665.1 Burkholderiaceae bacterium
GCATCGACAGCTGGCCCAGCCAACCCACGTCCACCCCCTCCGGATCGGGCAAGCCGATGAGGGCGCCCTTGAGGGACAGGTCCAGCACCCGTACAGGCCGTGTCCGGTCTGCCAGGGTCAGGAGGGCAGGGGCGTCAAAATCGACGCGGACGAAATGGCGGCGTTCGTGGGGCATTGCGGCGCAGAGGGCTGTGTATCGAAAGAGGCGGCCATGCTACTCCAAGCGCAGGGCGGGGGCAGCAGGGTTCGTTCCAGAGGACTACTTCCGTGTCGTGAGGTACACGCCTGACGCCGAGATCGCGAAGCCGAGGATCTGCAGAGGTGCGAGGGTTTCTCCAAGAACGAAGTAGCCCATGGCTGCAGTGACTGCCGGGATCAGGTAGAAAAGGCTCGCGATACGGCTTGCTTCACCGCGGCGCAGCATCAGAAACATCACGCTGATCGCGCCTATGGAGTTGACCAGACTCAACCACAGCGAGGACCCCATCAGCGTGGGTGTCCACTGCACGGCGAGGCCTTCCGTGCGGTAGCCAATGGCGCCAACGATCAGCGTTGCCACGGTGAGCTGGATGCAACCCCCTGTGCGCAAATCCATGCTGGAACAGAACTTCTTCTGGTAGAGCGTGCCTGCCGTGATGCCCACCAGCGCCAAACCGACCGCGAGGTAGCCGTGAGCGCTGCCTGAGTCGAGCTGAAACTTATGCGCAACGACCAGAGCCACGCCCGCCAAGCCCAGGGCAAGGCCCAGCATCTGACGTTTGTTGACGCGCTCGCCCAGGAACGCAACGGCACCGATGGCCGTGAAGATCGGCATCAGCCCGACGATCACGGCAGACACGCCAGCCGATACACCCAGGCTCAGCCCTGAGTAAAGGCCTGAGAACTGCAAGGCCTGGATCAATACCCCGACCACAGCAATGTGAAACCACTGGCGGGGCGTGTTTGGCCAGGGCGCGCGGGTCAGCAATGCCGCAGCCAGTAGGATGGCGGCTGCAACAGAAAAACGAAGAAAGATGAGCGTGAATGGACCCGCATAGGGCAGGCCGATCTTGCCGGCTACATAGCCTGAGCTCCACAGCACGATAAAGACGCTTGGCCAGAAAAATGGCGATGCAACACCGACAAGAGGGGGCGATGGTACGGCCATGGCCGGCTGGGTGGAATGGGATTTCATGAGGACTCCTGCACGCTGGAAGTGACGATGGACCTATTGTTGAAATCCAGCCGGAAATGCGGAAGCCATTGATTTGGCAACGACTCGTTGACGGGAGGTCAACATGGTTAACGCACGAACGTTCCACCGGGCACGGTTGATGATGACTTTTGCCCAGATCGCGGCGAGCGGAGGCATTTCTGCTGCCGCCGCTGCTTTGGGCCTGGACAAGGCCGCCGTCAGCAGGCAACTGCGTGAGTTGGAAGACCTGCTGGACGTACGCCTGATGCACCGGGGGGCGAAAGGCATGGTGCTTACCGAAGTGGGAACCCTTGTGTACGAACGCGCGCAGCGCGTGATCCACGAAGTAGAGCACGCTGAAATCGAAGCGCAGGCCCTGCGCAGCCTTCCCCGGGGGGTTCTCACCGTCAGTGCATCGGTCGCCTTCGGCAAGCTGCATCTGGTCCCGCTACTGGCGGACTTCATGCGCCTGTATCCTGATATTGAGGTGCAGTTGTGCCTGCTGGATCGGCATACCGATCCGGTAGAAGAAGGAATAGACGTGCTGCTTCGCCTGTGTGATGTGCCCCCTGACCATCTGGTGGCGCATCACCTGTGCGAGATGAATTATGTTGTGGTGGCCAGTCCGTCATTGGTACAAAGCTCGCCGCCCATAGAGACCCCCCAGGATCTCGAAAATCGCAGTTGCCTCTTCTATGGATTCAAGACGCGCACGACGACCTGGTGCTTCCGCCACGCGGGAGAGACTTACGCCGTTCCCGTGGCAACGCGCGTATCTGTCAACAGCAGCGAAGCGGTGAGAGATTTTGCGTTGCAAGCCATGGGTTTTGCGCTGTTGCCATGCTTCGTTATTGCGGCCGACTTGCGTTCGGGTCTCCTTGAGCGCTTGCTACCGGCCTATGAGGTGACTGGCCAGTTGGGGCGAAACCTGTATGCGCTTCATCTGCCAGGGCGATCTGCTTCCCCCAAGATCAAGGCTTTCGTGGATTTCGTGCGTGCGCGTTGGTTTCCCCACGGTGCGTGGAGTTGAATCGGCTTTTGGGCCCCGTCCCTGCCCACAGCCCAGAAATTCATCGCTCCTATAATGAGAGCAACAAGGGATTCGTGAATCTGCCTTGGCGCTGTTGTGGGGCTGCGATCTGACCTGTCACGCTGTGGCGGGTGTCCGCCGTCCTTTTGTCTCCAGGCGGCGCCCCGGAGGCGGGGGGTCTCTTGCCATCAACAAGGAGTGCGCCATGGCGTTTCGTTCAAAAAGTGGAAAGTGGGGGGCCAGTCTGGCTTTGTGCGGGCTGCTTTCGGCAGGGGCCCAGGCCCAGACCTATCTGAATGCCACCGTCGGGGGCGAGTGGGCGCCCGGGGTGTATGGCCGCATCCAGATCGGCAATGCGCCGCCACCGCCCGTGCTTTACGCCGACCCCGTGCTGATCCAGCGCCCTGCGGTGGTGGTGCCCCGCGAACCCATCTATATGTATGTGCCGCCAGGCCATGCCAAGCATTGGGCCAAGCACTGCGCGCGCTACAACGCCTGCGGCCAGCCCGTGTATTTTTTGCAGGAGCCTCCGCGCGGCCGGCCCCAGGGTGGGGGCCGTGAACGGGGCGAGCGCCGCGGGGAGGGACCGGAGGACCGGCACGAAGGCCGGCGTGACCACGACCACGACCGGGGCCATGGCCATGACCGGGGTCACCGCGGTGATCGGCACCGCGACTGAGAACGGGGGGGCGCCTTGCGTCAGCACCGCCCCCGATATTGATCGAAGAGGTTTCTCGCCATGTTTTCTCCTCCTTTCACCCCGCCCCCGGACGTGGTCCAGCACCTGCGGGAAACCGGTTTTGCCGTGCTGGCGCCCGAGGCCGTGGCCGCGTGGTCGGGCTGCCCGCTGAACG
>JAQUDN010000100.1 GCA_028685665.1 Burkholderiaceae bacterium
CACCTGCTTGAGTACACACACGTGCTTACTCAAGGGGGGCGATTGAGCGAGACGCTGCATGCTCAAGTTGCTGCCCGAATGAACGATTCCACTCGACACGATGAATTGGACGTTCTGAGGGTTGTGGCGTGCGCCAACGCCACTGGGTGCAGTGCCGAAATCGCGCAGTTGCCACAGATTCTGGGCAAGCCCTCATCGGCAGTTTCATACGCGCTTACCCGGTTAAAAGATGAGCACCTGGTGCAGGATACAAGCGACGGGCGAATCGTTGGGCTACACGAGTTGAGATCAATAGAACTGCTCCGCCTGTCTCACGAGTTCCCGCCACCCTTGTTGTCCGCGACGGCCGCATCGGCGGTCCGGCTTGTTCCGGCAGATGAATTGGCTCGGTTTCTGGAACGTACTCTCTCGAAGCACGATGGATGCGACGAGTCAGTGCTTGAAGCACTTGTCCTTCGCTTGGAAGCAACACCTACCCCCGCGTTGTTCAGTTCGATCCTGACGGGTTTGGACCGTGCAAACGCACATCGGATCATCCGCTTGTGGCGGAAGAGCCCTGAGGCCCAGGCCATACCGAAGGCTGCGCAAGGGATGCCAGCTGCGTTTGCAATTGGAGATATTGAGCCCCCAGACATCGGCCCGACGGTGCCGGCATGCCGCCGCTTTACAAAGATTCGGACTGAAGTTGTCGCCTCAGGCTTGACGGCCCGCTTCCTGGCTCGCCTGACCCCGAGCGAGCTGCGGCGGGTTCTGCAGGCCGTAGGCGAGGTTCGAGAGTTGACTTCATGCCTTGCGGCGCTGCTAGGCCAGGTCATTCCGTCGCAGCATCGAGTAGAACTCGCCCGGCTGGCCCCGGCGCTTGCTGCGGCTGACTTTCAAGAGGTGGTTTCGCTGCTTGAGGTGACTGCGCGGGTTGATAGATCATTGGCAATTGGCTGGGTCAACGCCGTTGGGCAGACCGCCCTGTTTCAGCGATTCTCTGAACATGTCTCCTGGGCTGACGCCCCGAGCCTGACGTCCTGCGAGGAGGTGCAAGAAGTTCGGTCCAATGTATGGTTTGTAGCAACATCTGTCCAGCTTGACATCAACAAGGAGGTAGTCCGGACGTGCGAAGTGCTACTGGCGCTAACGCCAATAGCTGACGTGGTCTCGAGTGTCGCGCTGGGTGCTGACGGCACCGCCATAAAGTCCACGGTCGGGGACTATCCCCTTGAAAACAAGCGCATGCCTCGGGTAAATGTACCTGCTCCTGCCCAGGTGGCTCGCAATCGCGAGTGGCTGGCCATACTCAACGCGCAGCTTGCTATCGACAGCTACACGGCCTACTTGGCGAAGTGCCTTGACCTGATTCGAATCGTTAACCAGAACGTGAAGCTGCTTCTAGATGGCCCGTTCATGGGGAAGAAATACTCAGTAGCCGCATTAGAAGCTCTAGGGCGCGCCCATGAGTACAGCCGCACCTTGGTTGCACCACAGGATAGACAGCCTGCAGGCGAGGGAAAGAAGTGGTTGAGGTTGCAGTCAATCCTGACCAGTTGCTCCTCAGATCTGATTAAGAGGTTCAACAAACTCCCAGAAGGTGCTCCAGCGTATCTGGGCTGGCTTGACGATCTTCTAAAGAGCATCTCGACAGCTCGGGCAGATGAGCCTTGGGAAGTGCTGTCGCGCGAACCACCGAAGGAGCTTAGCGAGCTGTATCGCATCGTTGAGGCCTTTCAGGCAATGGCTGGCGAGGCACATAGAAGAGGGCGTTCACCTTTCGTCACGCACCTAAGAAGGACTGCGGCAAAGGGTAGCGCATTTGACAAGGCAGGGCAGGCCGCATGCCAGTATCGCCAAACTGAATTCATGGCTTTGGAGGCAAGGCTGAGGGCGGAGTTGTGCGCTCTCAGTGAAGGCATTGGCGTCCACCTCTTGGCCGACGCCGCGATACCCGCCGTATGGCCGCCGGCAGACGTGCTGGTCACCGTGCCGTTGAATACCGATGGAACGACAGTCATTTCTGCAGAGAGTTGGCCGGCTTGGCGCGCAGCTGTCGACGACGGTCGCAAGATTTGCATCCTGCCCGTTATGCACGGGCGAGGGTTGACGAATCTCGCCACATATGGCTTTGACACGCTCTTTCCCGTGCTTCCTCACGAGGAAGCGCAACGTTGGTGTTCCATTGCGGGAGTAGGGGTAGCGCCGTTGGGTTCAGTGAATGCCTTCACTCGCCTCACGAACTCCTTGGCCGAGCTTCAGGGCATCGACGCCTACTGGAACAGCAAGGGGGGAAGGACGCCTGAAGAAGAGCGGACGTATCAGATGGTCTTGGACACACTCGACAAGGCTAGAGCTGACTGGGGCAACCTAGGGCTTTCCGATGAAGTAAGGGACGCTGGGTCGGCCCTCATCGAGGCTGGCCTACGAGGCGAGTTTCCTCTTGCAGATGCCGCCGCAAAGATACTGCAGGGCGAACGAACTCCCACGATGGAGCTCCTGGAGACCTTTTTGCAGGGCCTCACCATATTTGACGGCCTAATTACCGTTCTTCCGCCGGACGATCATCTTGCTTAGGTGGCGATAACACGCACTTGTCCATACTCAGGTTTCGCAGCGCATGAATAGCATTCTGTAGAACTGACGTTCGTGAGCGTCCATTCATGGCCGAGGGCGGACACTCAGAAGTAGGTTTTTACGACTGTTCCGCCCCAATGCGTTTCTTCGCTTCACCGACTCTTACTCCAGGCGGCTTCCAGGCCTGCACCTAGCGGCAGTGGAGGAGTTGAGGATTGTGGTGACGCGCTGACTGAACTGTATCGGCGGTTGATGGGGGTGGCTGCGGCGTAGATTGTTGCCGCTGTGACGGTTGGCCAACTTTCAGGGCTTCCAGCAAGAAAAAAGGCCGTCAGAAGCAAATCTGACGGCCTTGATTTTGGTCTTTGCGGCAACGGTTGCGGCAGTGATGCGGCAAAAGCTACAGGATTGATAGCAAAGAAACCTTGGTGCCCGGGGCCGGAATCGAACCGGCACGCCTCGCGGCGGGGGATTTTGAGTCCCCTGCGTCTACCAATTTCACCACCCGGGCTGGATTCGTGAAGCTGCGAATTATGGCACATTTAAGCCCATGAAATATCCGACGATTGAAGATGCGATTGGCAATACGCCACTGGTTGCCTTGCAGCGCATAGACGCCCAAGACAACGCCGCCCGGGGCAATGTGATCCTGGGCAAGCTGGAGGGCAATAACCCGGCGGGCTCGGTCAAGGACCGGCCTGCGCTGTCGATGATTCGCCGTGCCGAAGAGCGCGGTGAAATCAAGCCTGGCGATACCTTAATCGAGGCCACTTCGGGCAATACCGGGATTGCCTTGGCGATGGCTGCGGCCATCAAGGGCTATCGCATGGTGCTGGTCATGCCCGAGGATCTGTCTGTGGAGCGCGCCCAGACGATGAAGGCGTTTGGCGCCGAATTGCTGCTCACGCCCAAGAGCGGGGGCATGGAATACGCCCGTGACCTGGCCGACACCATGGTCAAGCAGGGCAAGGGGCGGGTGCTCGATCAGTTCGCCAACCAGGACAACCCGCGCATCCACTACGAAACCACGGGGCCCGAGATCTGGGCGCAGACCGAGGGACGCATCACCCACTTTGTGAGTGCCATGGGCACCACGGGCACCATCACCGGGGTGTCGCGTTTCCTGAAAGAAAAAAATCCGGCGATCCGCATCATTGGCGCCCAACCGCAGGAAGGCTCGCGCATTCCCGGCATCCGCAAATGGCCCCAGGAGTACCTGCCCAAGATTTACGACGCCAGCACCGTGGACGAGCTGGTGTATGTGGGCCAGAACGATGCCGAGGACATGTGCCGGCGCCTGGCGCGCGAAGAAGGTATTTTTGCGGGCATCTCGGCGGCCGGGGCTTGCTGGGTGGCCCAGCAGATTGCCGCGCGCGAGACCGACGCCACGATCGTCTTCATCGTGTGCGACCGGGGCGACCGTTACCTGTCTACCGGCGTCTTTCCTGCCTGAAGACGCCGCTTGCTTGGGTATTAAAAAGGCCTCCAGCGCATGACAGCTGCGCCTGGAGTGCTATCAAATCAGGAAGAGACACACCATGCACTACGAAACCCGCCATTGCACCCACTGTGGCACGCCCCTGGCCGCGATCACGCTGGCGGAAGACGGGGGGCACAAGGAGCGCTTGCGTTGCACCGCCTGCGGCTGGACGCACTGGAACAACCCCACGCCGGTCCTGGCGGCGGTGGTTGAACTGGAGGGACGGGTGCTGCTGGCGCGCAATGCGGCCTGGCCGGGCAAGTCGTTTGGCTTGATCACCGGTTTCATGGAGGCCGGCGAAACCCCCCAGGAGGGCATTGCACGGGAGATCCAGGAAGAAACCAGCCTGGAGGTGAGTGCCTTGCAGCTGATCGGGGTGTATGACTTCCAGCGCATGAACCAGGTCATCATTGCCTACCACGCCGTGGCGCATGGTGATGTGCAGCTGTCGCCCGAGCTGGTCGAGTACCGGTTGGTCGAGCCGGCCAAGGCCCGCTGTTGGCCTGCGGGCACGGGTTACGCCCTGGCGGACTGGCTGCGTTCGCGGGGCTACGAGCCCGAGTTCATGGATTCTTTCTTCCGCTCCAGCCGGCCGTCGGACGCTGCGTAAAATCGCAGGCTCCCCTCTCAGGACGCATGATGGACATCCACAAGGAAATCGATACGCGCGGGCTCAATTGCCCGCTGCCCATTCTCAAGGCGAAGAAAGCGCTCGCCGACATGGCCAGCGGTGAGCTGCTCAAGGTGCTGGCCACCGACAAGGGCTCGCTACGCGATTTCCAGGCCTTTGCCAAGCAGACGGGCCATGAACTGGTGGAGCAGCAGACCCAGGGCGAGGAATACATCCACGTCCTGCGCCGCCGCTGAGCGGGCGCACCGGGCCCTGGCGGGCTTTCCGCTCAGCACCTCCGTGGCCCCAACACCGGCCCCCCGCATCCTCTCCCGCAAAGACCGCTGCGCGGCCCTTGGACGCTCGGGACCCCGTTTTTACAGCGACAGCGACTGGAGGTAGGCCCGGAACGAGGCGCCCACCTGCGGGTGCTGCAGGGCCAGTTCGACCGTGGCCTCCAGGAAGCCTTCCTTGCTGCCACAGTCGTAGCGCTTGCCCTGGTACTGGAAGGCGTAGACCGCTTCGCTGTCCATCAGGCGGGCAATGCCGTCGGTGAGCTGGATTTCACCGCCCACACCGCGGGGCTGGTTGCGGATTTGTTCAAAGATGCCCGGGGTCAGGATGTAGCGGCCCGCCACGCCCATGCGGGAGGGCGCCACATCGGCCTTGGGTTTTTCCACGATGCGCTCGATGCGGATCAGCGGGCCCCCCGCAGGCTCGCCGGCCACGATGCCGTAGCGGTGCACCTGGTCCAGCGGCACTTCCTGCACGGCGATCACCGAGCGGCCTTGCTGCCGGAAGGCCGTGACCATCTGGGCCAGCACGGGTTCACCCCCCTGGGGGCCCACCATCAGGTCGTCGGCCAGCAGGACGGCGAAGGGCTCATGCCCGACCAGGGGTTCGGCGCAGAGCACCGCGTGGCCCAGGCCCAGCGAGCGCGGCTGGCGCACAAAGGCGCAGTCCATGTCGTCGGGCTGGATGGAGCGCACCAGGTTCAGCAGTTCGCTCTTGCCCGCGGCTTCGAGCTCGGCTTCAAGCTCGTAGGCGGTGTCGAAATGGTCTTCGATGGCGCGCTTGCTGCGGCCCGTCACGAAGATCATGTGGAGGATGCCGGCGGCATAAGCCTCTTCGACGGCGTACTGGATCAGGGGCTTGTCCACCACGGGCAGCATTTCCTTGGGGCTGGCCTTGGTGGCGGGCAGAAACCGGGTGCCCAGGCCGGCGACGGGGAAAACCGCTTTGCGGACAGTCGATGCAGTGGTCATGGTGCTGTGAATGAAGGTTCAAAAAACCGGGTTCAACCCAGGCGGACGAGCTGGTCGCGCAGGCGGGACAGCGTGGCGCCGAAGTCGGCCAAGCGCTTGTTCTCCTGGGCGATGACGGCCGGCGGGGCCTTGGCCACAAAGGCTTCGTTGCCCAGCTTGGCGTTGGCCTTGGTGACTTCGCCTTCGATGCGTGCGATTTCCTTGGACAGGCGCAGTTTTTCTGCCGCCACGTCGATTTCCATGTGCAGGCACATGCGGGCCTCGCCGACCACCACCACGGGGGCGGCCTGCGCCGCAGCCGCCCAGGCGGCTTCGTCCTCGAACACCTTGACTTCGTTGAGCTTGGCCAGGGCCTGCAGCACGGGCGCCACGCTGCGCATGAAATCGGTATCGCCCACGGTGAACAGCGGCAGGCGCTGGGCGGGCGACACGTTCATCTCGCCGCGCAGCGTGCGGCAGCCGTCCACCAGCGATTTCAGGCGGGCCACATGGGCGATGGCGGCTTCGTCGATCTGGGCGGCCTCGGCTTCGGGGTAGGCGGCCACGCTGATCGAAGCGCCTGCGCGGCCGGCCAGCGGAGCCACCACCTGCCACAGTCCTTCGGTGATGAAGGGGATGATGGGGTGGGCCAGGCGCAGGATGGCTTCGAGCGTGCGGATCAGGGTCTGGCGCGTGGCGCGGGCCTGCGCGGCGTTGCCGGTCTGGATCTGCACCTTGGCGATTTCGAGGTACCAGTCGCAGAACTCGTTCCAGACGAAGTCGTAGAGCGTGTGGGCCACGTTGTCGAGGCGGTATTCGGCAAAGCCCTTATCGACTTCAGCGGCCACTTTCTGCAGCAGGGAGCCGATCCAGCGGTCGGCGGGGCTGAACTCCAGGGCGGTGTCGGCGCCTTGCAGCGTCACGCCGCAGTCCTGGCCTTCGCAGTTCATCAGCACAAAGCGGCTGGCGTTCCAGAGCTTGTTGCAGAAGTTGCGGTAGCCCTCGCAGCGCTTGCTATCAAAGTTGATGCTGCGCCCGAGGCTGGCCAAGGCTGCGAAGGTGAAACGCAGGGCATCGGCGCCGTAGGCCGGGATGCCGTCGGGGAATTCCTTTTGCGTGTCCTTGCGCACCCGGGGGGCGGTTTCGGGCTTGCGCAGGCCGGTGGTGCGCTTGTCGAGCAGCGGTTCCAGGGAAATGCCGTCGATCAAATCCACCGGGTCGAGCACATTGCCCTCGGATTTGCTCATCTTCTTGCCCTGCGCATCGCGCACCAGGCCGTGGATGTACACATGCTTGAAAGGCACCCGGCCGGTGAAGTGGGTGGTCATCATGATCATCCGGGCCACCCAGAAGAAGATGATGTCGTAGCCCGTCACCAGCACCGAGGAGGGCAGGTAGAGGTTGAAGTCGTCGGTGGCCGCGCCGTCCGTGCCCGGGGTGGGGGCCATGTCGGGCCAGCCCATGGTGCTGAAAGGCACCAGCGCCGAGGAGTACCAGGTGTCGAGCACGTCGTCGTCGCGGCGCAGCTTTTTGCCGGGGGCCTGGGCCTGGGCTTCGGCTTCGTTGCGGGCCACATAGACCTGGCCCTGCTCGTCGTACCAGGCCGGAATCTGGTGGCCCCACCAGAGCTGGCGCGAGATGCACCAGTCCTGGATGTTGTTCATCCACTGGTGGTAGGTGTTGATCCAGTTTTCGGGCACGAACTGCACCGCGCCGGAATCCACGGCATCAATGGCTTTCTGGGCAATGGATTTGCCCGTGGGGTCCTGCTCCGAGACCTTGCTCATGGCCACGAACCACTGGTCGGTCAGCATGGGCTCGACCACCTGGCCGGTGCGGGTGCAGATCGGCACCATGAGCTTGTGTTTCTTGATCTCGACCATCAGGCCGGCGGCTTCGAGGTCGGCCACGATGGCCTTGCGCGCCACGAAGCGGTCCAGGCCCCGGTATTGCACGGGGCCGTGGTCGTTGATGGTGGCATCCAGGGCCAGCACGCCGATCAGGGGCAGCTGGTGGCGCTGGCCGACGGCGTAGTCATTGGCATCGTGCGCGGGCGTGACCTTGACCACGCCGGTGCCGAAGGCCTTGTCCACGTAGGTGTCGGCAATCACCGGGATTTCGCGCCAGTCGGCGGGGGTGGGGCCCGACAGCGGCAGCTTGACGTATTGGCCGATCAGGTGCTGGTAGCGCTCGTCTTCGGGGTGGACCATCACGGCCACGTCGCCGAGCATGGTTTCCGGCCGGGTGGTGGCCACGGTGAGGTGGCCCGAGCCATCCACCAGCGGGTAGGCGATGTGCCACAGCGAGCCGTCTTTTTCTTCGCTCTCGACTTCCAGGTCGGACACGGCCGATTGCAGCTTGGGGTCCCAGTTGACCAGGCGCTTGCCGCGGTAGATCAGCCCTTGCTGGTAGAGCTTCACGAAGGTGTCGGTCACCACCTTGGACAGCTTCTCGTCCATGGTGAAGTATTCGCGGCTCCAGTCCACGCTGTCGCCCATGCGGCGCATCTGGGTGGTGATGGTGTTGCCGCTTTTTTCTTTCCACTCCCAGACCTTGGAGACGAAGTTCTTGCGCGCCTCGGGCGGGGTCGGGCCCATGTCGTGGCGGCTGATGCCTTGCTCTTGCAGCTGGCGCTCGACGACGATCTGTGTGGCGATGCCGGCGTGGTCGGTGCCGGGCACCCACACCGTGTTGAAGCCCTTCATGCGGTGGTAGCGCGTGAGGCTGTCCATGATCGTCTGGTTGAACGCGTGGCCCATGTGCAGCGTGCCGGTGACGTTGGGCGGGGGCAGCTGGATCGAAAACGCGGGAGCGTCGGCCTGGGGCGCGCCCGTGCCGCGAAACCCTGCTGCACCGTACCCACGGCGCTCCCACTCGGGGCCCCAGTGGGCTTCGAGGGCGGCGGGTTCAAAGGATTTGGAGAGGCTTTCGAGGCCGGGCTGTGCAGTGGTGTCGCTCATGGCGGAATCGCAAATGACAACGGCATCCCTGGGGGATGCCGTCGGAGGGTGGATGACGGGATGGGCGTGATTTTACCGGCCCGCCTGCACCGCGCAGCCGCCCCTGCGAACTTGAAGCCTTTTCGGCCTCCGGGGCAATGGGAATCTGCGCCAGCAGCTATTGAATCAATAGCGTCACGCCGAACCTGGCACGAACTCGGGGCGGTCGTTGGCCTGGGGTGTGAGCGCCTGGGCCGTTGTGCCCTCGGCGCGCTCCTTGCGCCATTGCTCCTTGCGCGCGGTCCATGCGTTCAGCCGCGCGTGGGCCACGGTGCTGTCCTTGGCCATCTGCGCGGCGTCGGCCAGCTGGGCCGAGAGTTCCAGGCGGATGCCGTTGGGGTCGAAGAAATAGATGCTCTTGAAGATGTGGTGGTCGGTCACGCCCAGCACCTCGATGCCATGCGCCTGCAGGCGGGCCTTGGTGTTTTCCAGCTCCTGCACGGTGTTCACGCGGAAGGCGATGTGGTTGACCCAGGCCGGCGTGTTGGGCGAGGGCTCGGCCTTGATGTCGTCCCCCAGATCGAAAAACGCAATGAAGGAGCCATCTTGCAGGCGGAAGAAGAAATGCGTGTAAGGGCAGTACTCGCCGGTGCTGGGCACGTAGTCGCTCTGGATGATGTGGTAGAGCGGCAAACCCAGGATGTCTTCGTAGAAATGCCGGGTCTCCTCGGCATCGCGGGCCTTGTAGGCGTAGTGGTGCAGTTGCTGCACGGCCGCAGGCGGCGGCAGCGTGGACAGGTCGGGAGCGGCGGTGGCGGTCATGGGAAGGCCTTTGCGGGGTGGGGTGATGGTTTCACTAAACGTAATCAGTTTACCCCAGGTTAATTTTAGGGCGCCCTGTGGAGTGGCCTCGCCATGAAAAACGGCCAGCCGGGTCCAGGCTGGCCGTGTGCCGGGGGCGGTCCGGGATCAGAGGATGGTTTCGACAATCCCGCCTTCCACGCGCAGCGCCGCTCCGGTGGTGGCGCTGGCCTGGGGAGAGGCCGCATAGACGCACATATGGGCCACTTCCTCGGGGGTGGCAAACCGGCCGAGCAGGCTGGAGGGGCGGTTTTCACGAACGAAGCGGGCCTCCATGGCTTCTGGGGAAATGCCGTGGTCGCGGGCCAATTGGGCGATGAAGGCCTGCGCGCCTTCGGTGCGGGTGGGGCCGGGCAGGATGGTGTTCACGGTGACGCCTGTGCCCGCCAGCACCTTGGCCAGTCCGCGCGACAGGCCCTGCAGGGCCGATTTGCTCACGCCGTAATGCACCATGTCGGCAGGGATGTTCACCGCCGATTCGCTCGAAATGAACTGGATGCGCCCCCAGCCGCGCTGCTGCATGCCCTGGGCGTAGTGGCGCGACAGGCGCAGGCCGCTCATGACATTGGTCTGGAAGAAGTGCTCCCAGTCCGCATCGCTCAGGGCGAAAAAGTCCTGGGTGCCGTAGATGCCCAGGTTGTTGACCAGGATGTCGGTCTCTGGCACGGCCGCGATCAGGGCCGCGCAACCTGCTGCCGTGGCCAGATCGGCGGCGAATCCCTGGACCTGTCCCCCTTCGGCCTGCAGGGCGGCCACGGCCGCGGACAGGCGTTCGCCGGGGCGGGCGCTCAGGGTGACCTGGGCACCGGCTTGCGCCAGTCCCCGGGCAATGGCCAGGCCGATGCCGGCGCTGGCCCCGGTGACGAGGGCGGTTTTTCCAGACAGTTGGATGTGCATAGGGGAGAGGGCTTTGAATGAAAAAAAGGCGCCTGCCCTGAGGGGGGCGGCGCCTGCATTGTTCCGGAGAGGGCCGGTTTATTGCTTGACGGCTTCGACGTTCACCACCAGGCGCACGTTCTTGGCGAAGCCCCATTCCACGCCGTAGTTCATGCCCCACTGGGTGCGGTCGATGGTGGCTTCGAAGTCGCCGCCGCAGACTTCGCGCTTGAGCATGGGGCTGTCGTAGCAGGCGAACTGGTTGGCCTTGAGCGTCAGGGGGGCGGTCTTGCCCAGCAGGGTCAGCTGGCCTTCGACGGCGCTCACCTTGTCGCCGTTGAAGACGAACTTGTCCGACACGAACTTCATCGTGGGGTGCTTGGCGGCGTCGAACAGGTCGGCGCTTTGCAGGTGCTTGTCGAAAGCGGCGGTGCCGGTGTTCACCGAGGTGGTGTCGAAGGTGATTTCGACCTTGCCGGTCTTGGCGGCCTTGTCCAGCTGCACGGCGCCTTCCTTCTTGTCGAAGCGGCCCCGGTTCACGGCGGCGCCGAAGTGGCTGATTTCAAAGGTGGCAAAAGTGTGGGTCGGGTCGATGGCGTACTGGGCGGGGGCGGCCTGGGCAGCGCCGGCGAACAAGGTGGCCGCGGCCAGGGCGAAGAGGGTGGTGCGCATGGAAAGGTGCTCCTGAGGGAAAAGAAAAGGAAAGGAAGAAAAGGGCAAAGGACCGTGAAAAAAAGCCATCCGGGGCCGGGCGGGCCGGATCAGAGCTTGCCCACGCCGGTCAGCGCGAGCTTGAACTTGACCTGAACGTCGTCCGCCACCATGGAGGTGTCGGCCCACTCGTTCTCGCCAATCTTGAAGGCCAGGCGCTTGATCGGCAGCACGCCCGTGGCCGTGGTGGTGGCGCCGGCCTGGGTCAGCGCCACGGGCACGAGCACGTCGCGGGCCTGGCCCTTGATGGTCAGCTTGCCGGCCACTTCGAACTTGCCGCCGCCCAGCGCCTTGATGGTGCTGGATTCAAAAGTGGCTTGGGGAAACTTGGGCACGTTGAACCACACGGCCTTGGGCAGCTCGGCATCGGTCTCGCGCGAGCCCAGCGTGGCGCTGCCGGTGTCCACGGTGAAGGCGATCTTGCTGCTGGCCAGTTTGGCCGGGTCGAAGGCCACCTGGGCATCGAACTTTTGGAAATGGCCTTCCAGCGGCACGCCCATCTGGCGTGCGGTGAACTGGATGGCGCTTTGGGCAGGCACCAGTTTTTGCTGCGCCAGCGCTGCCGTGCTCAGCAGGGTGGCGGCCAGGCCCAGGGCGAGGCGGGAAAAAGACAGGGACAGTGTCATGGAGGCTCCTGAAAACAGAGGAAGAAATCAGCGGGGGCCCGGCCACATGCGGCCGATCAGGCCATCGCGGTCAACGAGCTGGTGCTTGAGGGCTGCCGCCACATGCAGCAGCACCAGTGCGGCCATGGCCAAGGCACTGAGCTTGTGCAACGGTTTGAGGGCTTCGGCCAGGTCCGGGCTGGCCGAGACGAAGTCAGGCAGCTGCCACAGGCCGAACCAGACGATCGGAAAACCCGCCGCCGAGCTGTAGGCCCAGCCCAGCAAGGGCACGGCAAAGAAC
The DNA here is from genome assembly GCA_028685665.1 of Burkholderiaceae bacterium. Taxonomy (GTDB): domain Bacteria; phylum Pseudomonadota; class Gammaproteobacteria; order Burkholderiales; family Burkholderiaceae_C; genus JAQUDN01. The sequence goes on from JAQUDN010000100.1 coordinate 12,184, forward strand.
AGGGCATACAGCAGATGGTGCGTGGCATGGTGCGCCATGGATTGCCAGCGGGGCATGGCCTGGACCATCGCTGCCGGCAGGGCCGGTGGGCGGTGGGTGCTGCGCCACACCAGGCGCAGCAGCGACAGCACCAACAGGCTCACCCCCGCCCATTTGTGCCAGTTGTAGAGCTTCAGGCGCTGGGGCGAAAAAGGCAGGTCGGCCATGTACAGGCCCACGGCAAACAGGGCGATCAGGCCCAGGCCCAGCAGCCAGTGCAGCAGCATGGCCATGCCGGTGTAGCGGGAGGGGGAGGGCGGATGCCCGGTAGAGGAGGGTGACATGGCAGGAGGGCGATGAATGGGGGAGCTACAGGAGGGCGTTGGCACCGTTGCCAGCGGCCAGCGGTGCGCTGATGTCCTGCAGTTTATGAAGACCGGCCCGCACGCAGTTTCAGGCGGATTGATGCCTGGATTCAAAAAATATGAATCGAGCTGGGGTCTCCGATCAAAGATACCCAACGGTCTCGCGCCCGTGCCGAAGACGGGCGCGTGGGGGGCGCACCGCGCGGCCCACGGCGCCTGCGGGCCGCTGGGGCCCAGGGCATGT
>JAQUDN010000101.1 GCA_028685665.1 Burkholderiaceae bacterium
GCCATGGCCGCCATCGTGGCCTACCCCGACGAGCGCCTGGGCGAACGCGCCTGTGCCGTCGTGGTGCCCAAGCCGGGCCAGACCCTGGATTTGCCCTCGCTGGTGGAGTTTCTCAAATCCCAGAAAGTGGCCCTCCAGTACATCCCCGAAAGGCTCATCGTCCGCGATGTGATGCCGGCCACCCCCTCGGGAAAGATCCAGAAATTCAAGCTGCGCGAAATCCTGCGCGACAGCCTGAAAGCGTGAGCGACATCCTGTCCGCCAGAAAACCACCAATGGAGACAACCATGCAAGCAGCTTCTTCCCTTCGCCGCCCCCTCCTGGGCGCGGCCCTGGCCCTGTGCGGCCTGGCCGCCACCGGCCTGCAGACCGCGCACGCACAGGCCGCCTGGCCCAGCAAACCCATCAAGGTGGTGGTGGGTTTTGCCCCCGGGGGCAGCACCGATGTGATGGCCCGCATCCTGTCGCAATCCTTGTCCGAATCCCTGGGCCAGCCCGTGGTGGTGGACAACAAGCCCGGGGCCAGTGGCAATATCGCCGCGTCCGAAGTGGTGCGTGCCGCGCCCGATGGCTACACCTTCCTGATTGCGCCCACCTCGGTGGAAACGGCCAACCCTTCCTTGTTCAAGTCCACCATCCTGCCCTCGCGGGACCTGACCCCGGTGTCCGGCATCGGCCGCACCCAGATGTACCTGGTGGCCAAGCCGCAGATGGCCGCCAAGGATGTGCGGGAGCTGGTGGCGCTTGCCAAATCCCAGCCAGGCAAGATGTCCTACGCTTCGGCCGGGGCGGGCACGCCGCCGCACCTGGCCTGCGAGTTGTTCAAGCTGTCCACGGGCACCTTCATCACCCACATTCCTTACCGCGGGGCGGCCCCGGCCTTGCAGGACGTGCTCTCGGGCCAGGCTGACTTTGTCTGCGACCCGGGCATTGCCTTCCCGCACATCCGTTCCGGTAAGGTCAAGCTGCTGGGGGTGGTGAGTTCGAAGCGTTCGCCGTTCTTTCCCGACGTGCCCACGGTCGCCGAGCAGGGCTTCAAGGGCGACACCATGGACATCTGGTTCGGCATGTGGGCGCCCAACGGCACGCCCCCCGACGTGATGGCCCGCATGGGCCGGGAAGCCGCCAAGGCCCTGGCCCAACCGGGCCTCAAGTCGCGTTTCGGCGACCTGGGGGCCGAGCCCGCACCGCTCGATGCCGCCGAGTTCAAGGCCTTGTTGGTCAACGAGGGCAAGCTCTTGTCTGGCTTGATCAAGGAACAGAAGATTTCGGTGGAATAAGCATGGGCCACACCCCGCAAGACGCTTCCCCGGTCCTGGTGACCCGGGAGGGCCGGGTCGGTCTCCTGACCTTGAACCGGCCCCTCCAGATGAACGCCTTGAACGATGCCCTCATGGATGCGCTGGGGGCGGCGTTGCTGGCCTTCGACGCGGACGAGGGCATTGGTGCCATCGTGATCACGGGGAATGCCAAAGCCTTTGCTGCGGGCGCCGACATTGCCGCCATGGTGGACTGGACGTCCATCGAGGTGGAGCAGAGTGCATTCATCACCCGCAACTGGGAGACGATCCGCCGCGTGCGCAAGCCGGTGCTGGCGGCCGTGGCGGGGTTTGCGCTGGGCGGAGGCTGTGAGCTGGCCTTGGCCTGCGATGTCATCGTCGCCGCGGAATCTGCCCAGTTTGGTCTGCCCGAGATCAAGCTCGCCATGCTTCCCGGTGCCGGAGGCACCCAGCGCCTGCCGCGGGCCCTGGGCAAAGCCAAGGCCATGGACCTGTGCCTTTCGGCGCGCACGCTCGATGCCCAGGAGGCCGACCGCTATGGCCTGGTGTCCCGCGTGGTTCCTGACGCGGTACTCATGGAGCAGACGCTGGCCTTGGCCCATCGGATTGCCGGGTTTTCGCTGCCGGCCCTGAGGGCGATCAAGGAGTCGGTGAACCGGGCTTGGGAAGTGCCGCTGAGCGAAGGCCTTCTTTTCGAGCGGCGCCAGCTGTACGCCCGCTTTGCCAGTGCCGATGCGCACGAAGGGATGCGGGCCTTTCTGGACAAGCGCAAGCCGGATTTTCAGCACCGCTGAGCCGCTGAGCCGCTGGATTGCTGGGGATGCCATGGCGCGGGCCTTGCGGGGCCCGCGCCATGCTTGGGGTCGGACCGTGCGGGGGCCTTAGCGTGGGGCCAGCCGGATGGCGCCATCCAGGCGAATCCCTTCGCCGTTGAGCATGTCGTTTTCGAAAATATGCTGCGCCAGCTTGGCGTAGTCCTGGGGGGTGCCCAGGCGGCTGGGGAAGGGCACGCCGGCGGCCAGCGCATCCTGGACGTCCTGTGGCATGCCGAACAGCATGGGGGTGCCAAAGATGCCCGGGGCAATCGTCATGTTGCGGATGCCGCTGCGTGCCAGATCGCGGGCAATCGGCAAGGTCATGCCCACCACGCCGCCTTTGGATGCCGCGTAGGCCGCCTGGCCAATCTGCCCGTCGTAGGCGGCCACGCTGGCCGTGGAAATCAGCACGCCCCGCTCGCCGGTGGCTTCGGGCTCGTTTTTGCCCATGGCTTCCGCGGCCAGGCGGATCATGTTGAAGCTGCCAATCAGGTTCACCGTCACCGTCTTGCTGAAGAGGGCCAGCGCGTGGGCGCCGTTTTTGCCGACGGTCTTTTCGGCCGGGGCAATGCCGGCGCAGTTCACCAGCCCCATGAGCTTGCCCATCGCGGTGGCTTGGGCCACCACCGCCTGGCCATCGGCTTCGCTGGTGACGTCGCAGCGCACGAAGGCCCCGCCGATCTCGCGCGCCACGGCTTCGCCTTTGTCCGCCTGCATGTCCGCGATGACCACGGTGCCGCCCAGTGCCGCCAAATGGCGTGCCGTGCCTTCGCCCAGACCCGAGGCGCCCCCGGTCACGATGAATACTTTGCCTTGGATGTTCATAGGATGTCTCCTGCCTTTCTAGTTGACGTTAACGTAAATGTTAATTATGGCCGAGAGACAGGCAGAGACCGGCAGACACACGCAGGCATCAAAAACCCGGCCACCGGGGCCGGGTTGTGTGCAGGGGCAAAAGCCCGGGTTCAGGGAAAGCCGACCCGGTCCAGCATCTGCTGGACTTTGGTGAGGTTCGATCCCACCGCGCTGATCGGAATGGTTTCGCTCTTGAACGGGGCCCCGCCGGTCATGGCTTTCAGGGCCGGGTTGTCGATGTGCACGCCTTTGGCGGCCGGCCATTCGTTGTTGCCGTTGGCAAAATAGTTTTGCGCTTCGGCGCTGACCAGGTATTCCAGGAACTTGACCGCATTGGCGGGGTTTTTGGCATGGCGGGCCACGGCGCCCCCGGCAATGTTCAAGTGGGTGCCCCAGCTGGACTGGTTTGGAAAGACCACGCCAATCTTGTTGACCACCGCCACGTCTTCGGGTTTGTTCGAGCGCATCATCCGTGCCAGGTAATAGCTGTTGGTCACGGCAATATCGCATTCCCCCGCCGCCACGGCCTTGATCTGGTCGGTGTCGCCGCCCTTGGGGGGGCGGGCCAGGTTGGCCACCATGCCCTTGAGCCAGGCTTCCGTCTTGGCCTCGCCCAGGTGCTCGGTGACTGCGCCAAACAGGCTCAGGTTGTAGGGGTGGGAGCCCGAGCGGATGCACAGCTTGCCCTTGTTCTTGGGGTCGCCCAGCTCTTCGTAGGTGTCCACATCGTCCTTGTTGACCTTGATCTTGTTGTAGACGATGAGCCGTGCGCGCGTGGACAGCCCGAACCAGGCAATGCCGCCATCCGCCGCCGGCAGGCTGCGCAAATTGGCCGGAATGGCCTCTTTCAGCACCTTGGATTGCACGGGTTGGAACAAGCCGTCCACTTCGCCTTTGTACAGGCGGGCTGCATCGACCAGCAGGATCACGTCGGCCGGCGAGGCCGCGCCTTCGGCCTTGAGCCGCGCCAGGATGCCGGCATCGTCGGCATCCACGCGGTTGATCTTGATCCCCGTGGCCTTGGTGAAGCCGGTGTAGAGCGCTTCATCGGTGGCGTAGTGGCGGGCCGAGTACAGATTGACCACAGCCTCTTGGGCCGTGGCCGTCCCTGCGGCCACTGTCAAGGCGCCGACGGTGAGCAAGGAGGCAAGTTGTTTCAACATGGCGGGTGTCTGAAGGAATGGCGAAGGCCTCATTCTAGATCAAATGCGAACAATTCTTAATAACAAAATGTGTCTGGCTGCCCGCCGCGCCATGGCGGAGGGGGAGGGGGCTTGCCTGGGCCGTCTGTGGCGGCCAAAAAAAAGCCCGGTTCGAGAACCGGGCTTGAATTGGATCCAAGAAAACAGGGTCTTCAGGAGGATCCAAGGAGACAACTCGCGTTTCTGAGGCTGTCAGAAACCTGTTGGTCCTCCAAGGCCAAGGCCTTGGAGCGCCGGGGAACAGGGGCTCCCCAGCCTGAAGGGCTTAGCGCTTGCGGGGGGCTGCGTTTTTGGCAGCGTCGCTGGCGGTGCTGGCGACGGCGTTGAAGTTGGCTTCGGCCACATCCGACGCTTGCTTGACTGCCTTTTGCACGGATTCGAACGCGGTGGAAGCTGCCGAGACGGCGCTCTTCATCATGGCCACGGCAGATTCAGAGCCGGCTGGAGCGTTCTTGGCGGTGCTTTCCACCAGATTCGAGAAACCCTTCTGGGCATCCGACACCTGGCCTTCGAAGACTTTGCCGAATTCAGCGCTGGTGCCGGTCAGGATGTCATAGATATGGCGGCTGTAAGCGGCAGACTTTTCGGCCAGGGGCTGGAGCAGGCTCGATTGCAGGGCCAGCAGTTCCTGGGCGTCCTTCACCGACAGCACGGCCTGGGTGTGGTTGGAGGCTTCGTTCAGGGCGGCGCGCGAGGTCGCCACGTTCAGTTCCACCAGCTTTTCCATGCCTTCGAAGACCTTGGAAGTCAGGCCCAGCAGGGTTTCGATATTGGCTTTGTTGGAGGCCAGCAATTGTTCAGCGGTCAGTGTCATGTCAAATCTCCTAGAGGTGGGTTCCCTGCAGGCAGGGGTTCATCAACATCTGCGCTGAATCGACTTTCAAGAGTCATGTTGCAGTGCAGCATGGGTCCGATTCTAAGGACTTGACCATCGATTGCAAGGGCTTTTTGTTGCGTTGCAGCAAATTTGCCTAAAACCCGCTTTCCATTCGAATCGACACAATCCGGTCATGCATGCTTACTACGCCGACCAGTTCGTTCTGGCGCTCCCGCCAGGCCACCGTTTCCCCATGGCCAAGTACCGCTTGTTGCGCGACCGCCTGGCCCAGGAGCTGCCGGGGGTGCAGTTGCAGGTGGCCCCTCCGGCCAGCGATGGGGAACTGGCCCTGGTGCACACCCCGGCCTACATCGATGCCGTGGCCCAGGGCACCCTGGATTCCGGCATCCAGCGCGATATTGGTTTTCCCTGGAGTCCCTCCATGGCCGAGCGCGCGCGCCGCTCGGTGGGCGCCACGGTGGCGGCCTGCCGGGCCGCGCTGCAGACCGGTATGGCCGGCAATCTGGCGGGGGGCACCCACCATGCGTACGCCCACCGGGGCAGCGGTTTTTGCGTGTTCAACGATGTGGCGGTCGCGGCGCGCTTGATGCAGGCCGAATGGGGGCGGGGGCCGGGCGGTCGGGCGCGGCCGCTCAAAGTGGCCGTGATCGACCTGGATGTGCACCAGGGCAACGGCACGGCCCATATCTTTGGCCACGATGACAGCGTGTTCACCCTGTCGCTGCACGGGGCGCGCAATTTTCCGTTCAGCAAGGAAAAAAGCGACCTCGATGTCGAGCTGCCCGATGGCTGCACCGATGACGCCTACCTCGAAGCCCTGGAGCAGGCCCTGGACGCGCTGGCGCAGCGCTTCACCCCCGGGCTGGTGCTGTTTCTGGCCGGGGCCGACCCCCACGCCGGGGATCGGCTCGGGCGCCTGGCCTTGAGCCACGACGGCCTGGAGGCCCGTGACCGCCGGGTGTTCGACTGGGCCTGGCAGCGCCGCGTGCCCTTGGCGTTTGCCATGGCCGGAGGCTACGGGCGCGACATCGCCGACACCCTGCAAGCCCAGTGCACCACCTGGCGGGTGGCGTTGCAATACCACCAGCGCTGGCAGAATCACCGGCCATGACCTCCATCGCCCCTGTTACCGGCGTCCCTGTGGCGTCCGCCGAGCGCCCCGCGCCCCAGCCCCGCAGCGCCTACCCGGTGTTCCGTCCCATCACCACCCGCTGGATGGACAACGACGTGTACGGCCATGTCAACAACGTCGTCTACTACAGCTGGTTCGACACCGCCGTGAACGCCTACCTGATCGAGCAGGGCGTGCTCGACATCCATGCCGGCACCACCATCGGCCTGGTGATCGAGACCCAGTGCAATTACTTTGCGCCGCTGGCGTTTCCGCAGACCATCGAGGTCGGCATCCGCGTGGCGCGCCTGGGCGGCTCCAGCGTGCGCTACGAGGTCGGCCTGTTCGCCCAGGGCGAAGCCGTGAGCGCCGCCGGCGGCCATTTCATCCATGTGTATGTGGACCGCGAGACACGCCGCCCGGTGCCGGTGCCCGAAGCCCTGCGCACCGTGCTGCAAGGTCTGGTGGTGGGCAGTTGATTGCTCATTTATTAATAGCTTAAAGCGCTGGATACACGGGCGCTAGGCAGTGATTTCACCCTCAATTCATCCCCATGATCATCACCAGCCTGCTCGACACCGACCTGTACAAATTCACCATGATGCAGGTCGTGCTGCACCAGTTCCCGGGGGCGCAGGTGGAGTACAAGTTCAAATGCCGCAACCCGGGGGTGTCGCTGGCGCCCTATGTGCAGGAGATCCGCGAGGAAATCCGCGCGCTGTGCAGCCTGCATTTCCAGGAGTCCGAGCTGGCCTACCTGCGGTCGCTGCGCTTCATCAAGAGCGATTTCGTCGATTTTCTGGGCCTGTTCAAGCTCAACGAAAAATACATCCAGGTCACGCCGCTGCCCAGCGGCGAGATCGACATCACCCTCCGCGGCCCCTGGCTGCACACGATTCCGTTCGAGATTCCGGTGCTGGCGATCATCAACGAGGTGTACTTCCGCAACACCCAGAAGGTGCCCGATTTTCTGGAGGGCCGCCGCCGCCTGGATGTCAAGATCGGCCAACTCCAGGGCGAGGGGCTGGCCGAACTCAAGATTGCCGACTACGGCACGCGCCGCCGCTTCAGCCGGGCCTGGCATGAGGAGCTGCTGCGCGTGCTGTGCGCCCGGCTGGGCACGGGCGACCGCCGCCCGGACGGCTCGCCCGGCCCGGGCCAGTTTGCCGGCACCAGCAATGTGCTGTTTGCCATGCAGCTGGGCGTGACCCCGCTGGGCACCATGGCGCACGAGTACCTGCAGGCCTGCCAGGCGCTGGGCCCCCGCCTGCGCGACAGCCAGGTGTTCGGCTTTGAAATGTGGGCCAAGGAGTACCGCGGCGATCTGGGCATTGCCTTGTCGGATGTGTACGGCATGAGCGCTTTCCTGCGCGACTTCGACCTGTATTTCTGCAAGCTCTTCGATGGCGCACGCCACGACAGCGGCGACCCTTTCAGCTGGGGCGAGCGCCTGCTGGCGCATTACCGCAAGAACCGCGTCGATCCCCTGACCAAGACCCTGATCTTCAGCGACGCGCTGACCATTCCGCGCACCATCGAGCTCTACCAGCAGTTCCGCGGCCGTTGCCAGCTGGCCTTTGGCGTGGGCACCAACCTCACCAACGACCTGGGCTATGAGCCGCTGCAGGTGGTGATCAAGATGACCCGCTGCAACGACCAGCCCGTGGCCAAGCTCTCCGACACACCGGGCAAGGGCATGTGCGACGACGAGAAGTACCTGGCCTATCTGCGCCAGGTCTTCGACATTCCGGCGCAGGCATGAGGGCGTGGGGCTCCGGGCGGGGCGCTTTCGCCCTGGCCTGGGCGGTGCTGGCGGCGGTCCAGCCCACGCTGGCGCAGGCGGCCAGCCTGGATGGGGCGGCGCTGTCGGTGCTGTGGGGGGCGCCGTTTGCCGGCCTGCTGCTGTCGATTGCGCTGCTGCCGCTGGTGGCCCCCGGGTTCTGGCACCCCCATTTCGGCAAGGTCACCGCCTTCTGGGCCCTGGCCTTCCTGCTGCCCTTTGCGGTGGGCTTCGGGCCGGGCCTTGCAGGGGGGGCCGTGGTGCATGCCCTGCTGGCCGAATACCTGCCGTTTGTGCTGCTGCTGACCGCGCTCTACACCGTGGCGGGGGGCATTTACATCCGGGGCAATCTGCATGGCAGCCCGGGGCTGAACACGGGCCTTCTGGCCATCGGCGCACTGCTGGCCAGCTTCATGGGCACCACGGGGGCGTCGATGCTGCTGATCCGGCCGCTGATCCGGGCCAACGACCACCGCCGCCACCGTGCCCATGTCGTGGTCTTCTTCATCTTCATCGTCTCGAATGCGGGCGGGGCCCTGACCCCCTTGGGCGACCCCCCCCTGTTTCTGGGTTTCCTGAAGGGCGTGGACTTTTTCTGGACCCTGCGCCATATCGGGGGCCACACGGTGCTGCTGGTGGTTGGGCTGTTGGCGATTTTTTATGCGCTCGATACCTTTTACTGCCGCCAGCGCGAGGAGCCGCTCGGGCGCGATCCCACGCCCGACACGCCTGCGATCGGCTTCGAGGGCCGCATCAACGGGGTCTTGCTCGTGGCCGTGATGGGCCTGGTGCTGCTCAGCGGGGTCTGGACATCGCCCGTGGCCTGGGACATCGCCGGGACGCGCGTGGGCCTGCCGGCGCTGGTGCGCGATGCCGGGCTGGTGGGGATCACGCTGCTGTCCCTGTGGCTGACTCCGGCGCGGGTGCATGCCGACAACCAGTTCGGCTGGGCCCCGATGCAGGAGGTCGCCAAGCTCTTCGCCGGCATTTTCCTGACCATCATTCCGGTGATCGCCATGCTGCAGGCCGGCACCCAGGGGCCCTTCGCTGCCATCGTCGATGCCGTGACCCGCCCCGACGGCACGCCCGACCCCACGATGTATTTCTGGGCCACGGGCCTTTTGAGCTCCTTCCTGGACAACGCCCCCACCTACCTCGTCTTCTTCAACACCGCGGGCGGCGACCCTGCCGTGCTGATGCACACGCTGGCTCCGGCCTTGGCGGCCATTTCTGCGGGCGCGGTGTTCATGGGGGCCAACACCTACATCGGCAATGCCCCCAACCTCATGGTCAAAGCGATTGCCGAAGACCGCGGCGTGGCCATGCCCAGCTTTTTTGCCTACCTGCTCTGGTCGGTGTCCGTTTTGGTGCCGCTGTTCGTGCTGCTGGCCTGGTGGGGGTTTGACTGAGCTTTTTGGGTGCAAGGCGCTTTGGTCGGGCGTCCGGGGAGGTCGGTCTTGCACCAGGGCGGGGCGTTGTGCCCCAGGAGGGTGCGCCGCAGGGGGCGGCCGTGCGGGCGCAGGCTGGCGGCCCTTCTTGCACGGGGGCGTAGCCTGCGGCACGCTTCCTGCTTGGGAGGGTGATTTCTTATCCACCTCCCACAGGACCTATTCGTGAGTTCACTCAATTTCATCGGCGGAGAAAAAGGCGGCGTTGGCAAATCGGTGGCGGCCCGGCTGCTGGCGCAGTATTTCATCGACAAGGGACAGGCCTTCACCGGCTTTGACACCGACCGCTCGCACACCACGTTCACGCGCTTCTACGCCGACTACGCCGCGCCGGTGCTGGTCGACAGCTACGAGGGCCTGGACCAGATCGCCAGCACCTTCGAGCCCGGCCTGGAGGGCGGCGAGCTGCCGCGCGTGATCGTCGACCTGGCCGCCCAAACCGCCGCCCCGCTGGCCCGCTGGGCCCAGGACTCCGATGTCTTGCCCCTGCTGGCCGAGCTGGGCGTGGGCGTGAACTTCTGGCACCTCGCAGATCCGGGCAAGGACTCGGTCGATCTGCTGGCCCAGCTGGTGCAGACCTATGGCGCCGGCCCGCGCTACATCGTCGTCAAGAACCTTGGGCGCGGCAGCGACTTTTCGGAGCTGGACGCCTCCTCGGCCCTCCAGGAAGCCCAGGCCCTGGGGGCCCAGGTCATCAGCCTGCCCGCCTTGCACGAAGCCAGCATGCGCAAGATCGACCGCCAGAACGCCAGCTTCTGGGCGGCTTTGCAGACCCGTACCGGCCCGGACAGCCTGGGCCTGCTGGAGCGCCAGCGCGTCAAGACCTGGCTGCGCACGGCCTACGCTGCGCTGGACCGCTTGCCGCTCTGAGAAAGCCGGGCGGGAGGGCTGTCCCGGCCCGCAGGGCGGGGCGGAATCGGCTAAGCTGGCTGGCTGTTTCACACCGCCTGCCGCTGGCTTTTGCGTATGACCCTCCCTCGCATCCTGATCACCCGCGCCCTCTTTCCCGAGGTGGTGGACCATCTGTCGCAGCACTTCGAGGTCGAGGCGAACCAGGCCGATGCGTTGTGGTCGCCCGCCGAGCTGGCCGAGCGCCTGCAGGACAAGGAGGGCGCCCTGACCACCGGCACCCAGCGCATCGATGCCGCCTTGCTCGCCGCCTGCCCCCAGCTCAAGGTGGTGGCCAACATGGCGGTGGGCTACAACAACTTTGACGTGGCGGCCATGACCGCCGCCGGCGTGCAGGGCACCAACACCCCCGATGTGCTGACCGAAACCACGGCCGATTTTGGTTTTGCGCTGCTCATGGCCACCGCCCGCCGCATGGCCGAGGGCGAGCGCCTTCTGCGGGCGGGCCAGTGGACCCAGTGGCGCTACGACCTGCTGGCCGGCGCCGAGGTGCATGGCAGCACCCTGGGCATCCTGGGCATGGGCCGCATCGGCCAGGGAATTGCCCGGCGCGGCGCCCACGGCTTTGGCATGCAGGTGATTTACCACAACCGCTCGCGGCTCGATCCAGCCGCCGAGGCCGAGTGCCGCGCGCAGTACGTCAGCAAGGAAGAGCTGCTGCGCCAGGCCGACCACCTGGTGCTGGTGCTGCCCTACACCGCCGAATCCCACCACGCCATCGGCGCGGCCGAGCTGGCGCAGATGAAGCCCACGGCCACCCTGGTCAACATCGCGCGCGGCGGCATCGTCGATGACGCCGCGCTGGCCCAGGCCCTGCGCGAGCGCCGCATCGCCGCCGCCGGGCTGGATGTCTTCGAGGGCGAGCCCCAGGTCCACCCCGACCTGCTCACCGTGCCCAACGTGGTGCTGACGCCGCACATCGCCAGCGCCACGATCCCCACCCGCCGGGCGATGGCGGACCTGGCGGCGGACAACCTGATCGCCTTCTTTGATGGGCGCGGTGCGCTGACGCCCGTGAACCGCATCGGCTGATGGCGCGCCTGCACCGCTCCTTCCCGCACCCCTGGCCTGAAGCACCTTGGCAAGCCCTGTGACCACCTCCCTGGCATCCACGCGGCGCATGCTCCGGCTGCTGGCGATGGCGGTCGCCTGCGCGCTGTGTGTTCCGTCCTCCTGGGCGGCGAACAAGGTCTTTCGGTATGGCGTGTACAGCAACGCCCCCAAGGTTTTCATCGATGCGCAAGGCCAGCCCGCCGGCATTTTTCCGGACCTGCTCCACTTGATTGCCGATCAAGAGGGCTGGACGTTTCTCCCGGTCCCCTGCGAATGGTCGGAGTGCCTGCGTATGCTGGAGGCGGGCGATATCGATTTCATGCCGGATGTCGCCGAAAGCGCCGAGCGGCGGGAAAAATTCGATTTCCATGCCGAGCCCATGCTGCACAGCTGGTCGCAGGTTTACGCCAGTGCGGGCCAGAAGGTCGAATCGCTGCTGGATTTCCGGGGCAAGCGGGTCGCGGTGCTGCGCGAGTCGGTGCAGTTGCGCTACCTGCAGGATGTGCGCAAGGGCCTGGGCGTGCCGTTCGAACTGGTGGAGGTGGACACCCTCGATGAGGGCTTCCAGTCGGTCGCGGCGGGACGGGCGGACCTGGTGATCGCCAACCACCGCTATGGCGACAGCCAGGCCATCGAATTCCATCTGCTCCCCACCCCCATCATCCTGCAGCCGGCGGCGCTGTTCCTGGCGGCCACCAAGCGCAGGAACCTGCAGCCAGAGTTGGCCTTGATCGATGAGCGGCTCAGGCTGTGGAAGTCCGATCAGGACTCGGTCTACTACCGCCTCCTCTACAAATGGTCGGGTCCCCATGAGGCCCCTTACCGCTTGCCATCCACCGTCAAGTGGATGATGGTCGGGACGTTTGCGGCGCTCCTGGTGGCCCTGTTCTTCAGTGCCCTGCTCAAGCGGCAGGTCCGGCGTGTCACGGCCGATCTGCAGCACAGCCGGGACGAACTCAATACCATCCTGGACAGCGTGGGCGCGCATGTCTACATCAAGGACACCGAGCTGCGCTACCAATACGCCAACCGGCTGACCCAGGAGCTGTGGGGCAAACCCCTGGCCGACATCAAGGGCAAGAGCGACGCGGATTTCTTCGACCCGGAAACCGCCCGGAAGATCATGGAGAACGACCAGTGGATCCTGGCCCGTGGGGAGCGCCTGGTGACGGAAGAGTTCAACACCGTGCGCGGCAGCGCGGGCGTGAAGGTGTTTCTCTCGGTCAAGATTCCCCTGCGCGACGCCGAAGGGCGCATCTACGGCCTGTGCGGCATTTCCACCGATCTCACGGAAAACAAGCAGATCCAGGACGAGATGCATGCCCTGGCCTACTACGACGCGCTGACCCACCTGCCCAACCGCCGGCTCTTGATGGACCGGGTGGCGCAAAGCCTGGCGGTCT
>JAQUDN010000102.1 GCA_028685665.1 Burkholderiaceae bacterium
CTGGCCGCCGTCGTGGCGGTGGGGTGGAGTGCTTTGGTCGGCCTGCAAGGCGCTGCCCCGGGCGGGCAGCTGGCATCGGCCTCCGCGCCATCGGTGCCGAAGACCGCGCCGGTGGTGGCCGTAGCGGAACGGGAGGGCGCGCAGGTCATGCTCCGCGATCCCCGGCTGGATGAGCTCATGGCGGCGCACCAGCAGTTTGGTGCCACCTCGACCTTGCAGATGCCGGCTGGTTTTCTGCGCAATGCCACTTTCGATCGTCCCCAGCGATAAGGGTTTTCGGCGCCCCGCGCCGCTTCCCCGGCCGCACCGCACGGGAACCAAGCGGCGCCTCCGTGCCTCAGACCCCCTCCTTTTTATCCGCGACAAGCCCTTCCTGAAAGACCGATGATGTCCACATCCCATTGGAAAACCTTGCATTCCCTGGCCCTGGCTGGCGTGCTGGCCGGAGGGACGGCCATGGCGCTGGTCCCTGCCGGCCCCGTTCACGCGCAAACCCTGGCGGTGCGTGGGCTGCCGGACTTCACCGAACTGGTGGAGCAGGTCGGTCCCTCCGTGGTCAACATTCGGACCGTGGAAAAGTCACCGGCGCGCATCCCTGCCAACGGCATGGACGAAGACATGATGGAGTTCTTCAAGCGCTTCGGTGTGCCGATTCCGAATGCACCGCGCCAGCAGCGTCCCCAGCGCCCGCCCGACGAAGACCAGCCGCGCGGCGTGGGCTCGGGCTTCATCCTGACCTCGGATGGCTTTGTGATGACCAACGCCCATGTGGTGGAGGGGGCCGACGAAGTGTTGGTCACCCTGACCGACAAGCGCGAATTCAAAGCCCGCATCGTCGGGGCCGACAAGCGCACCGATGTCGCCGTGGTCAAGATCGAAGCCACGGGTCTGCCAGCCGTCAAGGTGGGCGATGTGAACCGCCTGAAAGTGGGCGAGTGGGTCATGGCCATCGGCTCGCCTTTCGGCCTCGAAAACTCCGTGACCGCCGGGATCGTCAGCGCCAAGCAGCGCGACACGGGCGACTACCTGCCTTTCATCCAGACCGATGTGGCCATCAATCCCGGCAACTCGGGGGGGCCGCTGATCAATATGCGCGGCGAAGTGGTGGGCATCAACAGCCAGATTTATTCGCGCTCCGGGGGCTATATGGGCATTGCCTTTGCCATTCCCATGGACGAAGCCATCCGGGTCAGCGAGCAACTGCGGGCCTCGGGGCGCGTGACACGGGGCCGGATTGGCGTGCAGATCGGGCCGGTCACCAAGGATGTGGCGGAATCGATTGGCCTGGGCAAACCCGCCGGCGCCTTCGTCACGGGCGTGGAGCCCGGCTCTCCGGCCGACAAGGCCGGCGTCGAAGCGGGTGACATCATCACCCGCTTCGAAGGCAAGCCGATCGAGAAGGTTTCGGATCTGCCGCGCCTGGTCGGCAACACCAAGCCCGGCTCGAAAAGCATGCTGACGGTCTTTCGCCGTGGCCATGCCAAGGACCTGGCCATCACCATTGCCGAAATCGAGCCCGACAAGCCGGTGGCCAAGGCCGTGGAGCGCGAGGAAAAGCCCAAGGCGACGGTGGCGGTGCACAGCGTCGGTCTGTCCGTGAGCGAGCTGACCGCTGCGCAGAAAAAGGAACTGCGCCTCAAGGGCGGCGTGTTGGTGAACGCGGCCACCGAGGCTGCGGCCCGTGCGGGTCTGCGTGAGGGCGACATCATTCTGGCCATCGCCAACACCGAGGTCAGCACGACCCGGGAGCTGGAAGCCGCCCTGGCCAAGGCCGACAAGGGCAAGCCCATCAATGTGCTGTTCCGGCGCGGCGATATGGCGCAGATCGTGCTGATCCGCCCTGCGAAGTAAGCGCTCTGCACGCCGCAGCTTCGGGCCCAGGGCTGCGGCATAGGATAATGGCCCCCAACCAGCGCTGCGGCTTGCACCATCGGCGCTGGGCGCACAGAAACCCCCTGGCCCCTCGCTTCGCAGGCCGGCGCATTCCCACTCCGGGCCAGCCTCGTCCTTGCCCATCCGGGTCGGATCGGGGCCCGTCCTGAAAGGGCGCGCCCTTTCTTGGTGTGCGCTCCGATTTCACCCCATTACTTGACGTTTTCCGTTGATGAATCACATCAGAAATTTTTCCATCATTGCGCACATCGACCATGGCAAGTCGACGCTTGCAGACCGCCTCATCCAGCGCTGCGGAGGGCTTGCGGAGCGCGATATGCAGGCCCAGGTGCTGGACTCGATGGACATCGAGAAAGAGCGTGGCATCACCATCAAGGCGCAGACGGCGTCGCTGCAGTACAAGGCCCAGGACGGTCAGATCTACAACCTGAACCTGATCGACACCCCCGGCCATGTGGACTTCTCCTATGAGGTCAGCCGCTCCCTGTCGGCCTGCGAAGGGGCGCTGCTGGTGGTCGATGCCTCCCAGGGCGTCGAGGCCCAGACCGTGGCCAACTGCTACACCGCGCTCGATCTGGGTGTGGAAGTCGTGCCCGTGCTCAACAAGATGGACCTGCCCAACGCCGATCCCGACAACGCCAAGGCCGAGATCGAGGATGTGATCGGCATCGATGCGACCGACGCGATTCCCTGCTCCGCCAAGACCGGCCTGGGGATCGATGAAATCCTCGAAGCCATCGTGGCCAAGGTGCCCGCGCCCAAGGGCAACCCCGATGGCCCTCTGCGCGCCATGATCATCGACAGCTGGTTCGATCCCTACGTGGGCGTCGTGATGCTGGTGCGCGTGGTCGATGGCCGGCTGCTCAAGGGCGAGCGCTTCAAGATGATGGCCACGAATGCCGTCTACAACGCCGACAACCTGGGTGTGTTCACCCCGGCCAACCAGCCGCGCGACCGGCTCAATGCGGGCGAGGTGGGCTACATCATCGCCGGCATCAAGGAACTGCAGGCCGCCAAGGTGGGCGACACCATCACCCTGGAAAAGAAGCTGCCCAACAACGCGGGCCCTGCCACCGAGGCCCTGCCGGGCTTCAAGGAAATCCAGCCCCAGGTGTTTGCCGGCCTCTACCCGACCGAGGCCAGCGAATACGACCAGCTGCGCGATGCCCTGGAAAAGCTCAAGCTCAACGACGCGGCCCTGCAGTACGAGCCCGAGGTGTCGCAGGCGCTGGGCTTTGGTTTCCGCTGTGGCTTCCTCGGCCTGTTGCACATGGAGATCGTGCAAGAGCGCCTGGAGCGCGAGTTCGACCAGGACCTGATCACCACCGCGCCCAGCGTGGTCTACCAGGTGGTCAAGGGCGATGGCGAAGTCATCATGGTGGAAAACCCCTCCAAGATGCCCGAGCAGGGCCGCATCCAGGAAATCCGCGAGCCCATCGTCACCGTGCACCTGTACATGCCGCAGGACTATGTGGGCGCGGTCATGACCCTGGCCAACCAGAAGCGCGGCATGCAGCTGAACATGGCCTACCACGGCAAGCAGGTCATGCTGACCTACGACATGCCCCTGGGCGAAATCGTGCTGGACTTCTTCGACAAGCTCAAGTCGGTGTCGCGCGGCTATGCCTCGATGGACTATGCGTTCAAGGAATACCGCCCGTCCGACGTGGTCAAGGTGGACATTCTGCTCAACGGCGAGAAGGTCGACGCCCTGTCCATCATCGTGCACCGCACCCAGGCGGCCTACCGGGGCCGGGCGGTGGCGGCCAAGATGCGCGAAATCATCTCGCGCCAGATGTTTGACGTGGCGATCCAGGCGGCCATCGGCGCCAACATCATCGCCCGCGAAACCATCAAGGCCTTGCGCAAGAACGTGCTGGCCAAGTGCTATGGCGGCGACATCACCCGCAAGCGCAAGCTGCTCGAAAAGCAGAAGGCGGGCAAGAAGCGCATGAAACAGATTGGTTCGGTCGAAGTGCCCCAAGAGGCATTTCTGGCCATTTTGCAGGTGGAAGACTGATGCAATTCATGCAAATCCTGACCTCCCTGGTGCTGGCGGCCTTTGGGGGCTACATCGGCGCCTGGTATCTGGGCGTGATCGAAGGCAACTTCGCCCTGCTCCTGTTCCTGGCGACGGTGGTCACCGGGGTGTACTGGCTGGCTGAACGCTTCTATTTCCTGCCCCAGCGCCGCCGGGCGGCCCAGGCCGTGGTGGATGCGGCTGCACAGCGCCGGGTCGAACTGGACCGCATGGGCATCCAGAAGGTCGACCTCGACGTGACCGAGGCCCAGGGGCGCCTGCTGATGCAGCCCTGGTGGCTGGACTGGACCGCGGGCCTGTTTCCGGTGATTGCCGTGGTGTTTCTGCTGCGCTCGTTCCTGTTCGAGCCCTTCAAGATTCCCTCGGGCTCGATGGTGCCGACCCTGCTGGTCGGCGACCTGATCCTGGTGAACAAATTCACCTATGGCATCCGCCTGCCGGTCATCCACACCCAAATCACCGAAGGCACCCGCCCGGCCCGCGGCGATGTGATGGTGTTTCGCTACCCGCCGCAGCCCAGCCTGGACTACATCAAGCGGGTGGTGGGTGTGCCGGGCGACGAAGTCGCCTACCGGAACAAACGCCTGACCCTCAACGGCCAGCCCTTGCCCACGCGCAATGCGCCAGACTTCTTTGACGAAGGCGCCATGCGCTACTTCAAGCAGCTCGAAGAAGACCTCAACGGCAAAACCCACCGGGTGCTGAACAACCCCGATGCCCCCGCTTTCGTGCAGGGTGCCACCGATTTCCCCTACCGCGAGAACTGCCGCTACAGCGTGGAGGGGGTGGTCTGCAAGGTGCCCGCCGGCCATTACTTCCTGATGGGAGACAACCGGGATAATTCGCTGGATTCGCGCTTCTGGGGCTTTGTGCCCGAGCGCAATATCGTCGGCAAGGCCTTCTTCGTCTGGATGAACTTTGGCAATATCCAGCGCATTGGCGCCTTCCATTGAAGGGCCGGGCTGGCATCCACAACCACAAGGGGAGGGTAGGCGCATGCAACGCACAAACCGCCGGTCACGTCAGCGTGGCCTGTCGTTCTTCGGTGTGATCTTCATCGGCTTGGTCGGCGTGGTTGCTTTTGCCATCGTCGGCCAGTCCATTCCCATCCTGCTCGAATACCAGTCGGCGCGCAGTGCGATCCAGCGGGCCAAGAACGAGAGTTCGGTGCCCGCCGTGCGTGCAGCCTTTGACCGTTCTGCGGCCATCGAAGACATCACCTCCATCCGGGGGTCTGATCTGGAAATCACCAAGCGCAACGACCAGGTGGTGGTGTCTTTTCAATACACCCGGGACATCCATCTGGTGGGTCCCGCCTACCTTGTCTACCGTTTCCAAGGACAAACCGACTAGTGTCTCCCGACCTTTCTGCCCTGCAGGCCCGCCTGCAGCATCCCTTTGCCGATCCGGCCCTCTTGCAGCGCGCCGTCACGCACCGCAGTTTTTCCGCAGACCACAACGAGCGCCTGGAATTCCTGGGGGACTCGGTTCTGAACCTGGCGGTCTCCAGCCTGCTGTTCCGGCGGCTCAGCTCCCTGCCCGAAGGCGATCTTTCCCGCGTGCGCGCCAACCTGGTCAAGGAAGACACCCTGCACCAGCTGGCGCTGCGCCTGCAGCTGCCCCCTGTGCTGCGCCTGGGGGAGGGTGAATCCCGCTCCGGCGGCAAGCAGCGGGCCTCGATCCTGGCCGATGCGCTCGAAGCGCTGATTGGTGCGGTCTACCTCGATGCTGGTTTTTCCAGCGCCGAAGCCCTGGTGCACCGCCTGTTCCAGGACGTGGAGATCAATCCCCAGATGCAGGCGGCCGCCAAAGATGCCAAGACGGCCCTGCAGGAATGGCTGCAGGGCCGCAAGATGAAATTGCCGCAGTACCACGTGGTGTCCACCGCCGGTGCTGCCCATAGCCAGACCTTCGAGGTCGCGTGCGAAATCCCCGAACTGGGCCTGGCCGTGCGCGGCACCGGCGCCTCCCGCCGGGCGGGCGAACAAGCGGCCGCCACCACCATGCTGGCCACACTGAAAGTGAAAAAATGATGAATGACGCTACCCAAGATGGAGCTGGTCACGACGATCTGACGGGCTCTGAGCCCCAAAATGACCTGGATGCCATGCTGGCCGCCGCCGGCACCCGTGCCGTGGTTCCCGGCCAGCGCTGCGGGGTGATCGCCATTGTGGGCAAGCCCAATGTGGGCAAGTCGACCCTGCTCAACGCCCTGGTCGGCCAGAAGATCAGCATCACCTCGCGCAAGGCCCAGACCACGCGCCACCGCATCACCGGCATCCGCACCCGCGAGCAGACCCAGTTCATCTTTGTCGATACCCCGGGCTTCCAGACGCGCCACGCCACGGCGCTCAACAAGTCCTTGAACAAGACGGTGATGGGCGCGATTGGCGATGTGGACCTGATTTTGTTCGTCGTCGAGGCCGGCAGCTTCACCCTGGCCGATGCCAAGGTGCTGTCGCTGTTCAAGCCGGGCATTCCCACCCTGCTGATCGCCAACAAGCTCGACAACGTGCACCGCCGCGCCGAAATCGCCCCCTGGCTCAAGGGCATGCAGGAGCGCCACCCCTTTGCCGAATTCGTGCCCATGTCGGCCAAGAACAAGGGCGACATCGAGCGTCTGTACGGCATTTGCGAAAAATACCTGCCCGAACAGGGCTGGTGGTATGGCGAGGACGAACTCACCGACCGCAGCGAGAAATTCCTGGCCAGCGAGACCGTGCGTGAAAAGCTGTTCCGCTTCACCGGCGACGAACTGCCCTACACCTCGACCGTGGTCATCGACAAGTTCGAGGAAGAAAAAAGCAAGCAGTACAAGCGCCTGGTCAAGATCGCCGCGACCATCGTGGTCGAGCGCGACAACCACAAAATGATGGTGATCGGCGACAAGGGCGAGCGCCTCAAGCGCATCGGCACCGAAGCCCGCCAGGAACTCGAAAAGCTCATGGACGCCAAGGTCTTCCTGGAAATCTGGGTCAAGGTGCGTTCCGGCTGGGCCGACGACGAAGCGCGCGTGCGCTCCTTCGGCTACGAGTAAACGCACCCGTGGCTGCTGCACCGCGCATTGCGCACGAGCCGGCTTTTGTGCTGCACAGCTACGACTGGAGCGAGTCCAGCCTGATCCTGGAAGTGTTCTGCCGCCACCAGGGCCGGGCCGCGCTGGTGGCCAAGGGCGCCAAAAAGCCCAGCTCCAACTTCCGCCCGGTGCTCTTGCCGCTGCAGCCTTTGCACCTGACCTACTCCCTGTCGGGCGACGGCAGCGCCGACATCCACACCCTCAAGGGCGCCGAGTGGGTCGGCGGCCACGTAATGCCCACGGGCGACGCGCTGCTCTCGGGCCTGTACCTCAACGAACTGCTGCTGCGCCTGCTGGCGCGCGCCGACCCCCACCCGGCCCTGTTCGATGTCTACGCGGGCGTGGTGCGCGTGCTGGCCAGCGAGCACGGCGAGGCGCTGGAGCCCGTGCTGCGCAGCTTCGAGCTGCTGCTGCTGCGCGACATCGGCCTGCTGCCCAGCCTCGATGCCCAGACCCTGACCTTTGCGCCCTTGCGGCGCGAGGGCCGCTACACCCTGGTGCCCGAAGGGGGCTTGCGCGCCGCGTCAGCGGCCGACCGGGCCAGCCTGTCCGGCGGCCAGTGGCAGGCCTTGCAAGAGGCCCTCGACGACGATGCCGCCCGCTACACCGCCACCTTGCGCGCCTGCGCCCCGGTGGCGGCCGAACTCAAGCCCCAGTTGCGGGCGGTGCTGCAATACCATTGCGGCAGCCCCTTGCTGCGCACCCGCCAGCTGATGATCGATCTCCAAGCGCTATGACTTCCACTTCTTCGCCCCGCACGGCCCTTTCGGTCAACGTCAACAAGGTCGCCCTGGTGCGCAACACGCGCCACCTGGGCATTCCCAGCGTCACCCGGGCCGCCCAGCTCTGCCTGCAGGCCGGCGCCCAGGGCATCACCGTGCACCCCCGGCCCGATGAGCGCCATATCCGCGCCAGCGACGTGACCGCACTGGCCGCGCTGCTGCAGGCCTGGCCCGACCGCGAATTCAACATCGAGGGCAACCCCTCGCAGAACCTGATGGACTTCATCCGCCAGGTGCGTCCTCAGCAGGCCACCTTCGTGCCCGACAGCGAGGACCAATTCACCAGCGACCATGGCTGGAGCTTTCCGCAGGACGCCGAGCGCCTGGCGCCGCTGATCGCCGAATGCCGCGCCCTGGGGGTGCGCGTCAGCCTGTTCATGGACCCGGTCCCCGAGCAGATGGCCGCCGCCCGCGCCGTGGGGGCCGACCGCGTCGAGCTCTACACCGAGCCCTACGCCGCCGCCTGGGGCCAGCCCGAGCAGGCCGCCGAGCTGCAGCGCTACCGGGCCGCCGCCCAGGCCGCGCTCGACGCCGGCCTGGGGGTGAATGCCGGCCACGACCTGAACCGCGACAACCTCACGGCGTTCGTGCGCGGCGTGCCCGGGCTGCAGGAGGTCTCGATTGGCCACGCGCTGATCGCCGATGCGCTGGAGCAGGGCTACGCCGCCACCGTGCAGGCCTACCTGGATTGCATCGCGGCCGCCTATCCGGACGCTGCGCCGGTCTCAAACTCCTGAATCGATAGCTGCTTGCGCAGAACCCATGCGCCTTGCAGCCCTTTTTGACCCTGTTCCATGATCTACGGCATCGGCACCGACATCTGCGATATCCGCCGCATCCGCGCCAGCCTGGAGCGCCACGGCGAGCGCTTCGCCCTCAAAGTGCTGGCCGACGGCGAGCACGCCATCTGGCGCCAGCGCAGCGCGCGCTGGCCCGAGCGCGGCGTGCGCTACCTGGCCACGCGGTTTTCGGCCAAGGAGGCCTTCAGCAAGGCGATTGGCCTGGGCATGCGCATGCCCATGGGCTGGCGGGCCTGCGAGGTGGCCACGCTGCCCAGCGGCCAGCCGGTGATCGTGCTGCACGGGGCCCTCAAAACCTGGTGCGAGGCGCGCCAGCTGCACATCCACCTCAGCGTGACCGACGAGAGCGACTACGCCGCCAGCTTCTGCGTGGTCGAGACCTTGGCGAATTCAGGCATCCAATAACCCTCCTGGGCTTTACTGGCGTGCGCTGGTAGCTCACCTTTCAATAGCATTCCACTCCCTGCCTATGAACGCACATGCCCCCCTGATCCTCGATGTGGCCGGAACCGAGCTGACCGACGCCGACCGCCGCCGCCTGGCCCATCCCTTGGCGGGGGGCGTGATCCTGTTTGCCCGCAACTGGCAGGACCGGGCCCAGCTGCTGCAGCTCACGGCCGCCATCAAGGCGGTCAAGGGCGATCTGCTGATCTGCGTGGACCACGAAGGCGGGCGGGTGCAGCGTTTTCGCAGCGATGGGTTCACCCACCTGCCGCCGATGCGCGCCCTGGGCGATCTGTGGATGAGCGATGGCCAGGGCGCCAAGCGCGGCAAGGTCCGCCTCGGGGGCGGTGCCATGCGGGCGCTGAATGCGGCCACCGCCTGCGGCTATGTGCTGGCCAGCGAGCTGCGGGCCTGCGGGGTGGATTTTTCGTTCACGCCGGTGCTCGACCTCGACTGGGGCGAGAGCGGGGTGATTGGCGACCGGGCCTTCCATGGCGACCCGCGGGTGGTGGCCTTGCTGGCCAAGAGCCTCATGCAGGGCCTGCTCCAGGCCGGCATGGCGAACTGCGCCAAGCATTTCCCGGGCCATGGTTTCGTCAAGGCCGATTCGCACACCGAGATTCCGGTGGACAAGCGCGGCCTCAAAGCCATTCTCAAGGCCGATGCCGCGCCCTACGACTGGCTCAGCAGCACGCTCACCAGCGTCATGCCGGCGCATGTGATCTACCCCAAGGTCGATTCGCGGCCGGCCGGTTTTTCGCAGCGCTGGCTGCAGGACATCCTGCGCAGCCAGTTGCGCTTTGATGGCGCCATCTTCAGCGACGACCTCAGCATGGAAGGCGCGCGCCGCATCGATGGCCAGTTCGTCAGCTACACCGATGCCGCCCTGGCGGCGCTGCATGCCGGTTGTGACCTGGTGCTGCTGTGCAACCAGAGCCTGGGCGAGGGCCGCGCCGTGGACGGCCTGCTGGACGGTTTGTCCGAGGCCCAGCACACGGGCCGCTGGCAGCCCAGCGCCGACAGCGAATCGCGCCGCCTGGCGCTGCTGCCCGAAACCCTGCCCCTGGCCTGGGACGAGCTGATGTACCAGCCGGCCTACCGCGACGCCCTGGATCTGCTGCCCTGAAGCGTGTTGGACGCGGGCGCGCCCGCCGCCCTTGCCCGGGGCGGGGTGCGTCCACGTCCAGCAGGGGGCGCCCGAAGGCGCAGGCGCAGGCTTATTTGCTGCCGTGGCTGGCGTCGTGTTCGCGGCGCAGGGCGGGGAACAGGATCACATCGCGGATGCTGGCGCTGTCGGTCAGCAGCATCATGAAACGGTCGATGCCGATGCCGCAGCCCCCGGCGGGGGGCATGCCGTATTCGAGGGCGCGCACGAAGTCGTGGTCGAAATACATGGCTTCATCGTCGCCGCTGTCCTTGGCGTCCACCTGGGCATGGAAGCGCGCGGCCTGGTCTTCGGCGTCGTTGAGTTCGCTGAAGCCGTTGCCGAATTCGCGGCCGGTGATGTAGAGCTCGAAGCGCTCGGTGACTTCGGGGCGCTGGTCGTTGGCGCGTGCCAGCGGCGAGATCTCGGTGGGGTGCTCCATGATGAAGGTGGGCTGCCAGAGCTTGTCTTCGACGGTTTCCTCGAAATACAGCACCTGCAGGCCGGCCAGCGTGCGCGTGGACAGGCGGTTCTTCTCTTCGTTCAGGCCCAGCTTCTTGAGCGCGCTGATCAGCCAGGCGGCGTCGTCCACATGGGCACCGGCTTCGGTGTACTTGTGGATGGCTTCGCGGATCGTCAGGCGCTGGAAGGGCTCGGACAGGTCCACCGCCCGGTCCTGGTAGTACAGCTGCAGCGTGCCCACGGCCTTCATGGCGGCATCGCGGATCAGGGCTTCGGTGAAGTCCATCAGGTCCTGGTAGTTCCAGTAGGCCGCGTAGAACTCCATCATCGTGAATTCAGGGTTGTGGCGGACCGAGATACCTTCGTTGCGGAAGTTGCGGTTGATCTCGAACACGCGCTCAAAGCCGCCCACCAGCAGGCGCTTGAGGTAGAGCTCGGGCGCAATGCGCAGGAACATTTCCTGTTCGAGCGCGTTGTGGTGCGTGGTGAAGGGCTTGGCGTTGGCACCGCCCGGGATGGGGTGCAGCATGGGGGTTTCGACTTCGAGGAAGCCGTGCTGCACCATGAATTCGCGGATGCCGCTGACGGCCTTGCTGCGGGCCACAAAGCGCTTGCGGGCGTGCTCGTCGGTGATCAGGTCGACGTAACGCTGGCGGTATTTCTGTTCCTGGTCGGCCATGCCGTGGAACTTGTCGGGCAGCGGGCGCAGGCTCTTGGTCAGTAGGCGCAGCTTGGTGACCTTGATCGTCAGTTCGCCGGTCTTGGTCTTGAAGGCCGTGCCTTCGGCGCCGACGATGTCGCCCAGGTCCCAGTGCTTGAAGGCGGCATAGAGCTCTTCGCCCAGGGCATCGCGCGTGATGTAGAGCTGGATGCGGCCGCCCGTGGGACCGAAGGAGCCGTCCTGCACCGTGGCAAAGCTGGCCTTGCCCATCACGCGCTTGAGCACCATGCGGCCGGCCACGCTGGCGTGCATGGGGCTGGCTTCCAGGGTTTCTGCCGACGTTTCGCTGTGCGTGGCGTGCAGATCGGCGGCCTGGTTGGCGGGTTTGAAGTCGTTGGGGAAGACGGCAGCGCCGGTCTCAGCCAGGCTGGCGCGCAGGGCCCGCAGCTTCTCGCGGCGCTCGGTGATGAGCTGGTTTTCGTCTTGGGGGGCAGTGGGGGTGGGCTTGTGTTCGGACATGGAGGGCGCCTGCACGGCGAGGGTTCGGGCCAAAGCCTGTGATTCTAGTTTTATGTGCGCCGGCTTGGGCGCTCGCGCTGCCTGTGGTCCGGGCTTCAGCCCCATTGTTCGAGGATGTCACCCACCAGTTCGAGGCGCAGCAGGGGGTTGTCCAGGGCCAGCAGCTGCTGCTTCAGGTCGATGGACACGGGCAGCCATTCGCACCAGCGGTTGGCCACCCAGCCGCAGTCGCCGAGCTGGGCGGCACTGGGCGGGCCAGGGGCTGGCTTGTCGGGGTCTTGCTGCTGGACCTGCGCCAGCACCTGTTCCAGTCGGCGGGCCAGGGCGCGCAGGTCTTCGGGCAGGGGCACGGGCGGGTCGTGCGCCAGCACCTCGGCATCGGCCACCCACAGGCCGTGGGGCAGGCGCCGGCGCTCGGTGGTGCGAAAGCGCTGGCCGCCCCGGCATTGCAGCAGGAGCAGGCTGGGCTGGGGATTTTCCAGTCGCTCGATCACGGCCAGGGTGCCGACCTCGGTGAATTGTTCTTCGGGCGCCCCCGCCTGGCGCACTTCATGGCCCTGGGTCAGGCCGACCACGCCAAACGGGGTTCCGGCCTGGTGGCATTTGCGCACCATGTCGAGGTAGCGCACCTCGAACACGCGCAGTGCCAGCCGGCCGTCGGGGAACAGCAGGGCCCCCAGCGGGAACAGGGGCAGGGACGTCAGCAAGGGGGCAGGTGTCATGGCGGTGGGTCCTTCGGCCGCTATCATCCCACGCGGTTCGAGCGCCTTGAGCGGCCACTTTTCGGGGTCTTCTTTCTCATGCTCTACCAGATCGTTTCCTTCCTGCTGGACGTTGCCGGCGGCCTGTTGACCGGGGC
>JAQUDN010000103.1 GCA_028685665.1 Burkholderiaceae bacterium
ATATTGAGCAGGGTTTTCTGCAGCAGCACCAACTGCGGCTGGATCTCGACATGGAAGCGGCGGGAAGTCTGGAACAGACGCATCAGCACCATGCCCAGGGAGATTTCTTTCAGGGGGCGGTCAAAGTAAGGCTCGCACACGGCACGGATCGCGGACTCCAGGTCATTCACCCGGGTCTCGGGAGGTACCCAGCCGCTTTCAATGTGCAGCTCCGCCACGCGCTTGTAATCGCGGCGAAAAAACGCCGTGAAATTCTGCGCCAGGTACTCCTTGTCGAACTCGGTGAGCGTGCCCACGATCCCGAAATCCAGCGAAATGTAACGCCCGAAGGTCTCCGGGGCCAGGCTGACCTGGATGTTCCCCGGGTGCATGTCGGCATGGAAAAAACCGTCACGGAAAACCTGGGTGAAAAAAATCGTGACCCCATCCTGGGCCAGCTTCGGAATGTTGACCCCCGCCTCGCGCAAGCGCTCGATCTGGCTGATCGGCACCCCCTTCATGCGCTCCATCACCATGACCTCTGCATGGCAGAAATCCCAATGGATCTCGGGGATCAGCACCAGGTCCAGACCGTCCATATTGCGGCGCAATTGCGCCGCATTCGAAGCCTCGCGCACCAAATCGAGCTCGTCGTGCAGGTAGTTGTCAAACTCGGCGACCACTTCCCGCGGCTTCAGGCGCTTGCCATCGGCCGACAAGCGCTCGACCCAGCCCGCCATCATGCGCATGAGCCCCAGGTCTTTTTCAATCACCGGCAACATGCCCGGACGCAGGACCTTGACAGCCACCTCACGCTCCACGCCCGCACGGTCGCGCAGCGTGGCGAAATGCACCTGGGCAATCGAGGCACTGGCCACGGGCGTCCGGTCGAAGGAAGTGAAAACGGCATCGACCGGACGGCGAAACGCGCGTTCGATGGTCGCAATCGCAATCGCGGAATCGAACGGAGGCACGCGGTCCTGCAGGCGCGCCAACTCATCAGCGACATCTGGCGGCAACAGGTCGCGCCGCGTCGACAACACCTGGCCAAATTTGACAAAAATAGGGCCTAGCCGCTCCAGGGCTTCACGCAGCCGCTGTCCCCGAGGGGCATCCAGCCGACGACCGATGGACACCACGCGCGACACCACACGCAACCAGGGACGCTGAAAGCTGTCGAGCAGCAGGCCATCCAGGCCGTAGCGAAAAACCACCCAGACGATGGTGATGCCACGCAGCAATCGGCTCACAGCTCAGTCCTGCCGGCACTGGAGCCAGGTACGGCCACCTCGGACAGCGCTCCCCCACCGGCCCTGCCGGGCGCAAAACGCGCACCGACATACAAGCGCAAGGCCTGGGCAGCACGCTGAACCGCCTGCGCCACCATGTGCGCGGGGGCATCGCCGATCAAGCGGGCCAGGTCTTCCTCCAGGTCCCATTGCACATGGTCAACCAACCAGTTGATTTCAGCGGCCAGTTGCACATCGCCTTCGATGCGAATGGCAGGTTTCTCGCCCCGCAAGGCGACCTGGGCCAAAGCCAGGGGCGAGGTCTCCGTGATCTCCAGGTGCAGATCGGGCAGGTCTGCCACAGACGCCAGATCCAGCAGGCCGGCCGGCGTGACGCACAAAGCCATTGAATAGCCACGCCACTGGAGCCGGGCAATGCGGCCACGCTGGCGCAGCAAGCGATCAGTGGCCTCTTTTTCCTGGATCAGGACGTGGTTGAGAAAGAGGACCAGGCGCTGCTGCACCTCATGCACCAGCCATTGGGGCGGCTGCGGGACCGCAGCGAAGCGCTCGAGAAGACCATTGAGCAAAGAAAAAGGGGACTGTGTTGCCATAGTCCCCGATTATTCCCTGAACTGGAATCTGCTGGATTACTGGAGGGCTTGAACCCCTGCCACCAGCCATCCACTGCTGCCACTCTTGGGCTTGGTCATATTCCAGACCTCGCGGAAGGGGCTGGGGCCTGCAGAGGCTTCTTCGCGGATCATTCCGGAGAATTCGACGCTGGCCATATAGGCTTCACCCAAATCCTCAATGCCGAGCAACTGGGCTTCGATCATCACCACATCGGTCTGGTTGGGCTGGCCGCTGCGGTGGGTCTCGCGCTCTGCCAGCTGGGTGCGGATCTCCTCCAGCATGCCATCGGTCATCATGGCGCGCAGGCTGGAAATGTCCGAGCGGTCCCAGGCTCCCTGCAAGGTCACGAAGTTGCGCTTGGCTGCGGCAAGAAAGCCCTCCACATCGAAACCTTCGGGCGCACCCCAGTTTTGGGCACCCGCCAAGGCCGAACCAATCATGCTGCCCCCCGTGCCCGCCGCTGCGGCACCGTCAAAAGCCGTCGCGTTGCGCTCCCAGGGACGGGCCGAGGCATCGTTGCCGACCTTGTCGGGACTGTATTGGGGCGGCGTCTGGGCGGCTGCGGCCGGAGAAGCGCCCGCACCCTGAAAGGCAAAAGGTGACGCATTGGCCGCGCTCTGGCCGGCTGCCGCCTTGCGCGATCGCATGACGATGCCAATGACGGCCATGACCGCGACCGCCAAGAGCGCCATCATCAGGAATTGCCCGAACTCGGCCCCGAATCCCAGCGAATGAGCCAGCCAGGCCAGGCCCAGCCCTGCAGCCAAGCCACCCAGCATGGCACCCCAAGGCTTGCGGGCAGGCGCTGCGGCCGGTGCGGTCGCCGGCTTCCCGGGCGCCGCGCTGTTGATGTTTTGCGCAGGAGCGCCGGGCGCTGCGGGTTGGGCCCCGGTTTCGCGCTGCGTCACGTTACTGGATTGCTTGCCGACGGACTTGCCACCGCCCAGACGGGCCGCATCGGCATCCGGATGCACCAGCGCCATCGCAGCGACCAGCGCGAGGGACCACAGCTTGATCATGTCATCTCCAAAGTTATCAATGAAAGAACGAAAAAAACGTTAGCACTTGATTCCAACATGAAGCGCCACGATACCGCCAGTCATATTGTGATAGTCCACATGGCCAAAGCCATTTTGCTGCATAAGGGCTTTCAACGCGTCCTGCCCCGGATGCATGCGGATGGACTCGGCCAGGTAGCGGTAACTGAAATCGTCGCCTGCGACCATCTTGCCCAGCGTCGGCAGCACCTTGAAGGAATACCAATCGTAGATTTTTTCCAGTGGCTTGGCCACCTTGGAAAACTCCAGAACCAACAACTTCCCCCCCGGTTTGAGCACCCGGCACATTTCGGCCAAGGCCCGGTCTTTGTGCGTCATATTGCGCAAGCCAAAGGCAACGCTGACCACATCGAAATGTCCGTCCGGGAAAGGCAGTTGCTCCGCATCGCAGACCAGGGTGGGCAAGGCCAGGCCAGCGTCGATCAGGCGATCACGGCCCGTGCGCAGCATGGCTTCATTGATGTCGGTGTGCACCACACGGCCGCTGGCCCCGACTTTTTTCGCGAAGGCCAAGGACAGATCGCCCGTACCGCCCGCAATGTCCAGAACCTGGCTGCCCTCGTGCAGATTCGCCACCAGAACGGTGTAGGCCTTCCAGGCGCGGTGCAAACCGGCCGACATCAGGTCGTTCATGATGTCGTAGCGCGAGGCCACAGAATCAAACACGCCGCGCACATGCTGCGCTTTTTCATGTTCGTCGACCGATTGGAAACCGAAATGTGTAGTGGCCATGATGTGGAAATACCAATGTCGAAATGCCGGGGGAATCCCCCACCCGGCGGATAGCAGAATCCCAAGGGGACACAGAGGAGAGGCCGCAGGCGGCACCGAAGCGCAATGATGGTGGCGAAACCCGTTGTGCCCCCAGAAGCAGCGGGCCCAGCCCGGGCCCGGCAGCGGCCTTCGCCCCCAAGAAGGCTCCACGCCGACGCCACCCTGTGCGCATGCCCCGTCCAGGAAAAGCAGCATTTTCGCTCCTCATTCCTGGCGCCCGGAAACCGCGTCCACAAAGTCCACCCAGGTTTCCAGGCTGAATGCCCGTCGGTTTCCAGAAAAAACGCCCGCCGGACCAAGGCCTGTGTTTGTGCGCAGACCCCTTTCATGGATTGAGCGTTACTTTTTCACAACACTCATGGATATCCCCTAGAACATCTATATTATCAATTCATGACAATTTGCCATCCAAGCACTTGGTCTTTGGATTAGTACAAACGGAGAGATACTCATGAAGCAATTCAAGCTGATTCCCTTGCTGGCAGCCATCGCCTGCCCCCTGTACGCCGGGGCCCAATCCAGCGTCACGCTGTACGGCATCGTCGATTTGGCCGTGGCCTCAGAAAACCATGGCAGCGGCAATGTCACCAGCCTGACCAATATCGGCGTCCCCAGCCGCCTCGGCGTGCGTGGCACGGAAGATCTGGGCGGCGGCCTGCAGGCCACGTTCAACCTGGAAGGCGCACTGAACCCCGACACGGGTACCGGCCTGGCCGCCGGCGGTGGCCTGAACTTCCAGCGCATCTCGACCGTGGGCCTCAAAGGCAGCTTCGGTGAAGTCAAGCTGGGCCGTGATTACACCCCCGCGTTCATGGCCATCCGCGAGCACGATGCCCTCACGTATTTCTACTACAACAACATGGCCACCTACACGGTCGGCGCAGGCGGTGCCACCACCCGCTACAGCAACGGTATTTTCTATGTCAGCCCCCAGATTTCTGGTCTGACCGTGCGCGCTGCCTACGCCATGGGCGAAAAAGCCGCCGGCAACAACAACATTGGCAACGCATTCGGCCTGGCTGCGATCTACAACGTCGGCAAGCTGACGCTGGACGCTTTCCACCAGGTGGACCAAGTCAACACCGGCACCGCGACTGCCGCTGTCGCAGGCTCCAAGAAGATGTCGGGTCTGGGTGGCCGTTATGACTTCGGCGTGGCACGTGTCTATGCGGGCTATGGCCGCAACTCCACAGAAACCGTGTACGGCAAGAACACCGCGCTGAACCTGGGCGTGTCCGTGCCCGTGGGCAATGGCGAAGTGCTGGCCCAGATCATCCGCCTGGAACAAGACGTCCAGGCCGGTGTGGACCCCAAGGCCACTGGCTGGGGCGTCACGTACCGCCACTTCCTGTCCAAGCGCAGCACGGTCTACGCTACAGCGGGCCAGATGCGCAACAACGACAGCGGTCGTTTCAGTCTGCTGAGCGCCCAAGTCAACCCGACACCCGCCGCGGGCAAAGACCCCCGCGGTCTGGCTGTCGGTATCACGCACAGCTTCTAAAGAACATGCCCCTTCGGGGGCATTGCAGAACCGATCGGTGTGGCACCTGGTGGACGCACCCTCGGTTTCTGTGGCGAGCACTTCAGAGCCACCCGTTCGCGGGTGGCTTTTTTCATGGCCGCCGATGGAGCGCTGGGCACTGGCCGCCCCCAAACCTTATGGTCAAAATCGGCTCCGAGGCTGATCCAGCAAGCATCTTCAGCTCTTGAAATCAGAGCACTCAGATCCAGGATTCCGCAGAGATCGCCCCATCCTCTCCCGGCCCCCCTGGGGCGAGGTCAGTGCGAACCGCAGGCATGCCCACCGCCCTTGAGAGGCATGGGGGCATCGCGGTCGGTGCCCGCCGCAGCCAGGCGTTGTGCGTATTCAGCCCACAAGGCCTCCTGGCGCTGCCCGAGCTCATAGAGGTAGTCCCAGGTAAAAATGCCGCTCTCATGGCCGTCCGAGAAAACCGGCTTGACGGCATAGTTGCCCACCGGCTCCAGGCCGACCAAAGTGACCTCGCGCTTGCCGGTCTGCAAGACCTCCTGACCCGGCCCATGGCCCTGGACCTCGGCCGAAGGGGAATAGATGCGCATCAGCTCGAAAGGCAGGCGGAAGGCCGCGCCATCGGAAAATGCAACCTCCAGCACGCGCGATTTTTCATGCACTGTGAGGGACTGGGGCGCAGGCGCCCCTGCTTTCAGACCTGCCATGGGAATGGACCTATGAGGGAGAAAAGAGAAAGAAACACCGGCCGATTGTCCCACCGCCACGCCACCAAGGACGCAAGCCGTGAACGGTGGCCTTGCCGGGGCAGGACTACAGCGCATCCAGCGGGCTCAAAATGCCGCGCCCGCCCTTGTTCAGTACATGCGTGTAAATCATGGTGGTGCTCACATCGGCATGGCCGAGCAGCTCTTGCACCGTGCGAATGTCATACCCCGCCTACCGCAAATGCGTGGCAAACGAATGCCGCAGCACATGGGGAGACACCGGCTTTGCAATCTGCGTGCGTCGCGCCGCCTCGCGCACAGCGCGCTGCACCGACTCGGGGTACACATGGTGGCGCCGCTCCAGCAGCTCGGCAGAGCGGGTATCGGGGCGCGGATCGACTGAGCGCACCGGTGACGGAAACACCCACTGCCAGGCCCAGCTTTGGTCGGCTTGCGGGTATTTGACGGCCAGCGCGTGCGACAGATACACCCGGCCAAAACCGGCCGCCAAGTCCTTTTCGTGCAGCGCACGGGCCTTTTGCAACTGCGCCTGCAACGGGGCAATCAGGTTTTCGGGCAGCACCGTGATGCGGTCTTTGTTGCCCTTACCCTCGCGCACCACGATTTCGCGACGGGCAAATTCCACATCTTTCACGCGCAGGCGCAGCGCCTCCAGCAGGCGCATGCCGGTGCCGTAGAGCAATTGGCCCATCAGGCCGGTGGTGCCATCCATATGCAGCAGCAGTTCACGCACCTCGGTTGGCGTAAGTACCACCGGCAGGCGCTTGGGGGTTTTGGCCTGCACTACCTCGTCCAACCAGGGAAAATCTACATCCAGAACCTGTTTGTACAGATACAGCAGTGCCGCCTTGGCCTGGTTTTGCGTGGAGGCGGACACCTGGCGCTCAACAGCCAGATAACTCAAAAATGCCTCCACCTCGGCTGCGCCCATCTCTTGAGGGTGACGCTTGCCATGAAACAAGATAAAGCGCCGCGCCCAGTCGATATACGCCTGTTCGGTGCGAATGCTGTAATGCCGCGTGCGCAGGTGAATGCGCATGCGCTCCAGCAGCTTGGGCGGTCGGGGCGCGGCGGGGTCGATGGCCGGTTGTGGAGGTAGTGCGGCGTACTCAGTCATCCGCGAAATTTTAGGTTTGGCTAATTTTTGGATGATGGGGTTTACGTGGGGCTGCCGGTTCTTTGGCTGTCTTGGCGGACTGATTGGGTTACCATGTGTGTCATCTATTTCTAGTTGGACACCAGAAAACGAGGAGTGGAATTAAATGTCCGTTGACGAAGCATCGAAGTGGATAGACGCACATCAGCTGCTCGTCGTCTCAGTGCTCATCCCTCTCGTGAGTGCGCTAGTGGCCGCCGCATCGTCGTGGTATTCCACGCGTAGAGCGCTTCGTGTCGAACGCACAAAGATGGCATTTGAGGGAACGCTAAAGATCACAGATTACCGGCAGGCGTGGATCAATAGCCTGAGAGATGAGATGGCTGAATTCCAAAGTCACGGAATCCTTCCTGGAAACGATCCAACGAAAGATCGAGAGTTCTATCGGTTCGGAACCAAAATCGAACTGCTGATGAATCCGAGCGATCCCGACTATCAGAAATTGCAGGGACTGATGTATGCATTCCTCTCCGCAGCCAATGGGGACACCTTCGACAAATATAGCCACAACGCGCAGTTTGTAAGTATCTGCCAGGGAATCCTAAAGAGAGAATGGGAGCGCCTAAAAGCCGACATCCGCGAAGCAGCAGGGGAAGCTGGTGCCCAACAATCACTTCCAGCCGATGTCCCTGCCTCCGCTTCGCTTCAGCAGGGCCGCAGCTGAAGTGCGGCGTTAGGCATTTAAGGAGAGATTCGTTTTGCCAATCCAAGAAATTGAAATCAGCACCAAGAACAAGCGCGTGTTCTCCGTCCATTTAGAAAAATGGGCGCAGTCTCACTTTGAGTGCAAGCTGGCCGCCATCAATCTCGGCCCGCAACTTCCAGCCGATGCCACATTTGGCCCTTTCACCAAAGGCACAACGGCACTTACTGCATATCAGGCGCTTGTCGCAGGGCTGTGTTCTGCACTTGCCAAGCTAGATGCAACAGACTCTATCGCGGTCGTAAACAACCCCTGCAATACAGAGTTCGTCACAGCTCCAGAGCAGCAAAAGGTTTTGGGGCATGGCGTGGTCGTCAAGGTAAATGGCGTCAATGCTTAACCAGGCGCTGCACCGGAAAAACCTGCCTCCGCTTCGCTACGGCAGTTTTTCCAGTGAGCTTGGGCGTTAGAAGGTTAATTTATGGATTCATACACACTCAAGAAGCATCAAGAAACAGGCGAGCTTCATTTATTTCTAGGCAAGTTTAATCCGCCAAATTCAGAATATAAATGTACCTCGCAGTCATATTCAATTTGCGAAAAAATGTCTTCTTCTGATAACGCCGGCAATAAATTTGCCTGCGCTACCGAACAAGAAGCGAGGACTAAATGTGCCGAGCTTGGTCGCAATGTTTGCGGCATCTGCGTAAGTAGTCTTTATGCATCTTATTAACATCTCCTAACCCGGCGCTCAAGCCGACCCGCCTACGGCGGTCGACTTAGCTTATTCGTTGGACATCTTTTCACCACACTTAACCAAGGTGTCTGTATGACAAAGTGGCTTGATGACTGGTTTAGCCAAACATCAACAGGCGGAGGTAACCCCACCCGTCGCGCTATATCCGATGTTCACACTCAATTTTCCGATACGGGCCAAGAGCTAATCAAAGAGGCTATGGCGAAGAACTGGCACTTAATCGAGACGGATACACACTACGTCGTAATCCCGTCGGGGACGATGAAAGTCCGCTGCTAGAAAGCTCAGGCTGCGCAGCTAAGGTGCTCGTGACCCAGATGCCCAACCCGGCAGTCGAGCGGACCTGCGCGAAAAGCCGCGCAGGCCGCTCACTTCTACGTTAGCAATTTTTTAAGGCTTGGAGGTATGGGTACACATTGAAGTCAGCATCGTGATCTCGTTTGGGTTGGAAATCTTCGCTTCTGTCTTTGTCTTTGGCTTTGTTATGGAGGTATTTATGAAAAACTCAATCGCTTTCTTTACTTCGGTATTTGCATGTGTTTGGTGCGGAATTGCGTTCCTGCGGAGCTCTGGTGAGAAAAAATTCCAACCCGAACGAGAGATTAGTGCTGTATGAATATGTGTGCTTACCAAGAGAGAACGCAGGGGGTTCAATCCCCCCTCTCCGCACCATTTTTCGCGCATCTAAAGTGCGCTAACCCGGCGGTCAAGCGGATCCGCCTTCGGCGGCCCGCTTACCTAGTCCGTTAGCTATTACACGCACTATGGACTGCAAAGAGTTTCTCATCGAGTTTCAAGACTATCTGGCACCGCAGCTTGACGCATATGAACAAGCAATTTACTTGTACATATTCCGGCACAGCCGAATGTTGGGCTTAAACGAAGTCACTATTGGGTTTAAGTCAGCCAGAAATCGCATGGCGTGTGGTGTCGGCGAAAAGGGCAAACCAATGTCGGAGGGAACCGCTTACGTAAAGCTGGCCTTTTTGCAAGAGAAGGGGTGTGTTTCGATAATTAAAACAACTCATACAGGCCGTTTGCTGAAACTCAATTTGCCGAATGAAATTCCGGGCCTTGTTCGGTCTGAGCCACCGCAGGGAGAAATAAGCCTTGAAGACATGGATTTTTTTGAAGTTCCAGAGAATCGACTACTGCTCTTGAAACGCGAGGGCTACAAATGCTTTTACACACTTCAAGCGCTTGATGAAAGCAACTTTGTTGTTGAGCATGTGGTTTCCCGCCCAGAAGGAAATAACAGCTATCGAAACCTTGTTGCAGCGTCCCGTGAGGCAAACAATAAAAAAGGGGCAACCTCTGCCGAGGACTTTCTCCGTAGGCTTTTTCGCCAGGGGTATTTAAGTGATGGTGAGTTTAAAGATCGGCTGCAAATGCTTGAACAATTGAAGACTGGTGAGTTGAAGCCAACTTTGTCCAATGGCTAACTCTCGGTCAATCGGACAGCCCAACGTTAGCCATCAAAAATAATATTATGCCGATTAATCCTTTGGCACTGATCTCTACGCTAATAGGCGGCCTCGTTCTTGCCGGTCTTTTAGGATGGGTCCGTCGACCTCGCCTTGTGGTACTTATTCCTCGACTTTTCCTTCATTCTCAGGTGGCCATCCGAGGTCAGCTTGTCGAAGTATCAATATTCAATCGTGGTTTTAAGACCGAAGAGTCCGTCGAGGTCACGCTGAACCACTCTCTTCGCTATGAATTGCTGGGTTCGAATAATCAAGATGTAAAGCTCAATGCAAACAAAATTTATGCTCCACGAATCGGACCAGCAGACGAAGTTTCGATCCTTCTCCTAGTCGAGTCTGGCACCTTCAAGCAAGAAGATATCGTGCTTTGCTTGTCCAAAGACACAAAGGGCATCGTTGTAGCAAAGCCCGAACTAGTTCCGCCTACTGGCCAACAGCGAATTGGTCTGATTGGCGCATTGGTTCTCGTACCTACCCTCCTTTATGCTGCATCTTTAAGTTTGGACTACGCCTTCGAACAACTGAACCCTGGTAGCAAAGCGGCCATCCCCAGGGCAGAAAAGCGAGAGTCACTAGAAATCAACGGCTGGAAAGTGCCATGGTTTGAAGTGGACAAGCCGGGCCTATTTGCAGATTTCAAAGCTGGGTCCCTATCCGCCGTGGTCGGCTCGCCTACAAAGAAGGGAGATGTTGTGTCCGTTCCGGTCAGCGTCGTAAACTCAACGCAACGAGTGATTCGCTACACCCTCGAAATCAATAGCGTTGGCTCCGCGAAGCGCTTCAAGTCCTTCGAGTTGTCTATCTCAGATGTCATCGTTGTGCCAGGAGGAAAGGAGCAACGTTCCGTGAACATCGTCATTCCCCAAGGTAGGGGCAGCGCTGCCGAACGCACCGCTTTCATTTCGCTTCGGCTCACCGATATGGAAGGCAATTCGCTAAATCTTCAAACTCAGCTGTTGGTGCAGTAATGCCTAACCTGTCATTCGAGGCGGACGGCTGCGCCGCCGCTCAATTCATTCGTTAGAACTCATGTTGACCACCGAGGAACTTGAACGCGCCGGAAGCTACGTTGAGCGCTTGCGCCTGTCCGTCCACGAGCTTGACGTGCCAAGTACGAATCGGGCACGAGCCGCGGGTTCGTGCTTGGCAATTGCCCAGGAGCATCACCACGCAATCGTGCGGCTTATCGAAGAGAGGCTTTTTGCTTCGTCCTTCGCGCTCCTCCGTATCGAGTTCGAAGCGTATGTCAGAGGAGAGTGGCTATTACAGTGCGCAAGCGATCTGATCGTTGAGGCATTCTTACGAGGCAAAGAACCCCCTAAGATTGATTGCTTGTTGGCTGATCTGGAAATGCTCGATTCCTTTAACGAAAATATGCTGTCGCAAATCAAGCGAAATACATGGAAATCAATGTGCGCCTATACGCACACAGGTGGGCTCCATGTGCAGCGCTGGAACACCGAGGACGGAATCGAAGCAAACTACTCACGGGATGAAGTTCTTGAAGTGCTGAAGTTCGCTGAAACCATTGCCTCATTGGCTGTGATTGGCGCCGCTAGACTGGCGGGTAAAGATGAATTGGCAGTTCGGACCCTTGATGCCTTCAAGAAACGGATTGACGGCAATTGAAGTCGAGTATTCGTAACAACTCATTCAAGCCGACGTTGCTGAGCAAAGCAACTTAAATCAGGCATTTGGCCCATTTAAAAAACAACTTATTTAATCCATGCTCTTCAACCGGCATTTATTTTCTCAGGTGTCATGCAGCGCCTGGCTTGCCGTTTCTCTGGGCTTCGCCAGCATTCGCAGCGCTAGTTTTCAGCCTTTTTAGCCTTCAGCCCCTGCGTAGTAAGCGCAAGCAGCTATTATTTTTGTAGTGCTGCGCCGTGTCGGTTGGCCGGTGCTTTTTCGCAGTTCGTGCCCATCGCCAGATTAGGGTTACCCGTTTTGTCGTGACCCATATCCGGCCAATGCGTGCTTGAGCGGCTCTGGCTTGCACATTCCAGAACTTCAAGCGCTTCCGTGACCCTGGCATTCTTCACACCAAAGTAGCCCGCAGCTGCGCCTCCAGCGCAGGCAGGCGCGCGCGCAGGGCGTCTTCTTGTGCCGTGTCGCGCGGGCGCTGGGCGGGGGCCCAGACGGGGGACGGAAAGTGGCTGTCCCCGTCAAATCGCGCAATCACGTGCCAGTGCAGGTGCGCCACCATGTTGCCCAGCGTGGCCAGGTTGATTTTGGTGGGCTGCAGGTGGTGGCGAAGGGCCTGCTCCACCTGCACCACCACGTCCATGCAGTGGGCGCGGTCAGCGGCGGACAGGTCGGAAAACTCGGCCACGTGGGCGTTCCAGACGACGCGGTAAAACGCCGGAAAGCCCGCCTCGTCGGCGCGGATCACGCGCAGCCGATCGCCCCGCCAGATCAGCTGGCCGCCATCGGCCTCGCACAGGGGGCAATCGCTGCCGGCCGTCACACCAGCACCCGCTCGATACCGCCCTGGTTGGCCTTGGCCACGTACTCGGGCAACCAGTTCTCGCCCAGGATGTGCTTGGCCATCTCGACGACGATGTAGTCGGCTTCAAGCAAGCCGTTTTGCAGGTCGTCCCCGTAGCGGGTCAGGCCTTGCAGGCAGCTGGGGCAGCTGGTCAGGATCTTGATAGTGTCCTGGGCGGCCACCTTGCCCGGGCTGGTGCCCGTGGCCTGCCTCACCGCCCG
>JAQUDN010000268.1 GCA_028685665.1 Burkholderiaceae bacterium
CGCCGCGGGGAGGGACCGGAGGACCGGCACGAAGGCCGGCGTGACCACGACCACGACCGGGGCCATGGCCATGACCGGGGTCACCGCGGTGATCGGCACCGCGACTGAGAACGGTGGGGCGCCTTGCGTCAGCACCGCCCCCGATATTGATCGAAGAGGTTTCTCGCCATGTTTTCTCCTCCTTTCACCCCGCCCTCGGACGTGGTCCAGCACCTGCGGGAAACCGGTTTTGCCGTGCTGGCGCCCGAGGCCGTGGCCGCGTGGTCGGGCTGCCCGCTGAACGACCTGATGGCACTGCGTGCCGATTGGGACACCTTGCCGCCGGATGATTTTTTGAAGGACGGTGGGCGCTACCGCCGGCGGCGCCACGCCTGTTTTGTGCTGGAGGGGGGCGTGGTGCAGCCGGTGCCGCACCGCGCGCACTGGCAGCCCGTGGAATACAACGCGCTGCATGGTGGCATGGAGCGTTGGTTTGCGCCGATGCGGCCCGAGGTGGTGGACCAGCCCGTCTGGGGGCAGTTGCTGCGGGCGCTGGCGGCCGTGTCGGATGCGGTGTTTGCCCCTGCGGGAGCGGCCCAGGCCTGGTACACCGAGGCGCACCAGTTCCGCATCGATACCACCGACGGCATTGGCCGGCCCACGCCCGAAGGCGCGCACCGCGATGGGGTGGACCTGGTGGCGGTGTTCCTGGTGGCCCGCGAGGGCGTCAAGGGCGGTGAGACCCGGGTGTTCGAAGCCGCCGCACCGGGCGGCCAGCGCTTCACGCTGACTGCGCCCTGGTCCTTGTTGCTGCTGGACGACGCCCGCATGATCCACGAGACCACGCCCATCCAGCCCCAGGCCCCCGGGGGGTTTCGCGACACCCTGGTGGTGACATGCCGGCGGGGGGGCTTCCAGGGGGCGCCGCAGGGCGAGCGCGCAACCGCCGGCTGAGTCCGGATCGCCTGTGGCCTGTCGCCTGGAAGGCGGCAAGCCACAGTCCTGTCATGGGCTTGTCACGCAGGGTGGGCATGGTTCGGGTCTTCCAAACGAGGAGAACCCATGCACAAAACGATCTCTCTGCGCGCGCTCTCGCTGTCTGTCCTGGCTTCAGCCCTGTTGGTGGCTTGCGGCGGTGGTGACGATGGCGCTCCCTTCCTGACCCTGGACGGCAAGCAGCCGCTGGTGGTGGCCCACCGCGGGGCTTCGGGCTACCTGCCCGAGGAAACCCTGGAGGCCTATGTGCGGGCCATCGAAATGGGCGCCGATGTCATCGAGCCCGACCTGATCTCCACCAAGGACGGGGTGCTGATCGCCCGCCACGACCCCAATCTGGACTTCAGCACCGATGTGGCCCAGCACCCCGAGTTCGCGGCGCGCAAGAAGACCCTGCAGGTGGACGGTGAAACCCAGACCGGCTGGTTTGCCAGCGACTTCACCCTGGCCGAGATCAAGACCCTGGGCGCCCTGATCACCGATGCCGAGCGTCCCCAGCAGTTCAACGGCCGCTTCAAGGTCGTGACCTTCCAGGAAATCATCGACCTGGCCAAGAAGCACTCGGTCAATGGCCGCGTGGTGGCGGTGTACCCCGAAACCAAGAACCCGACCTTCCACCGCGAACAGGGCGTGCCCCTTGAAGACAAGCTCATCGAACTCGTCAAGGCCGCAGGCTGGAACAGCAAGGACGCACCGATCTTCGTGCAGAGCTTTGAGCCCAGCAGCCTCAAGCTCCTCAAGAGCAAGGGCTTGAACACCAAACTCATCCAGTTGATCGACGCCGACGACGTGAACCTGGCCACGGGCCAGCTGACCTTTGCCGCGCCCTACGACCGTCCCTACGACTGGTTCAAGTCGGGCGACACCCGCCTGTTCAGCGCCATGGTCACGCCCGCCGGTCTGGCCGAGATCAAGGCCTATGCCGACGGCATTGGCCCCTGGAAGCCTTACATCATGTCGGTCAAGGGCCAGCTCGATGCCGCCGGCAAGGTGCGCGACATCAATGGCGACGGCAAGGTCAACTACGCCGACGCCTCCAGCCTGCCGCCCACGACCCTGGTGGCCGATGCGCACAAGGCGGGCCTGTTTGTGCACGCCTACACCTTCCGCAATGAAGCGCGCCGCATCCCGGCCGACTTCAAGAACGACCCCAAGGCCGAGTACAAAGCTTTCTTCCGCCTGGGCCTGGATGGCGTGTTCTCGGACTTCCCCGATACCGCCGTGGCCGCGCGGGCCGAGTACCTGAAAGAACTGGGCCGCTGATCCCGCAGGGCTCCGAAGCCCTTGCCCGCTTTGGGCATGAAAAAAGCACCCAGGGCAAATCCAGTCTGCCCTGGGTGCTTTTCTTTTGATAGCGTTTGGCGCGGCGGCAGACGCCCCTGGCTTTATTCGATCTTGGCGCCCGAGGCTTCGACGATGCCTTTCCAGAGGGCGTAGTCGGCTTTGATCAGGGCGGCAAACTGCGCGCTCGTCAGGGCCAGCGGTTCGGCGCCCTGGGCCTGGATGGCGGCTTTCATGTCGGGCGTGGCCAGCAGCTTGTGGATTTCGGCGTGGACCGTGGCCACCACGCTGGCGGGCGTGCCGGCGGGGGCCAGCACGCCATACCAGGTGCTCACATCAAAGTCCTTGAAGCCCGATTCGGCCACGGTGGGCACCTCGGGCACCGAGGAGCTGCGCCGGGCGGAGGTCACGGCCAGGGGGCGCAGCTTGCCGGCCTTGATCTGGCCCATGGCCGAGGGCAGCGAGGACACCAGCAGATCGATATTGCCGGCCAGGGCGTCGGTCAGCGCCGGGTTGGAGCCCTTGTAGGGGATGTGGCTGAGCGTGATGCCGGCGGCTTTTTCGAACAGCTCGCCCGCCAGGTGGATGGACGTGGCATTGCCCGGCGAGCCGTAGGGGACCGTGCCCGGGGGCTTGCGCGCGGCGGCCACCACATCGGCCAGGGTTTTGTAGCGGGAGTTCACGCTGGTGGCGATGACCACCGGGGTGTAGTCCACCGGGGCGATGGCCACCAGGTCTTTGG
>JAQUDN010000269.1 GCA_028685665.1 Burkholderiaceae bacterium
GGCACGGGCCTGGACCCGCTCAAGTACCTGGGCCTGGGCATGAACCCCGAATGGCTGCGCTACTACCTGGCCGCCAAGCTCAGCAGCCGCAACGAGGACATCGACTTCAACGCCGACGACTTCCTGGCCCGCGTCAACAGCGACCTGGTGGGCAAGTACGTCAACATCGCCTCGCGCGCGGCGGGCTTCCTGACCAAGCGCTTCGGCGGCGTGCTGGGCGAGGTTTCGGCCGATGGCGATGCGGTGCTCGAACACCTGCGCGACAGCGTGGCGGCCATCGTCGAGCTGCTGGCCGAACGCGACTACGGCAAGGCCCTGCGCGAGACCATGCTGCTGGCCGACCGCGTGAACGAATACGTGGACCAGAACAAGCCCTGGGAGCTGGCCAAGCAGGACGGCATGGACGCGCGCCTGCAGGATGTCTGCACCACCTGCATCGAGGCCTTCCGCCTGCTGACCCTCTTGCTCAAACCCGTGCTGCCCGGTGTGGCGGCGCAGGTCGAAACCTTCCTGCAGGTCGCGCCCATGGACTTTGCCAGCGCCCGCACGCCCCTGGGCAAGGGCCATGCGATCGGGGGCTACCAGCACCTGGTGCAGCGCGTCGATCCCAAGCAACTTGAAGCCCTTTTTGAGGCACCCGCCCAGGAAACACCCGCACAAGCAGCTATTGAAAACGGAGCACCTGGCGGCGAGGCGCTGGCCCCGACCATTTCCATCGACGACTTTGCCAAGATCGACCTGCGCATCGCCCGGATCATGAACTGCGAAGCCGTCGAGGGCTCGACCAAGCTGCTGCGCCTGACGCTCGATGTGGGCGAAGGCAAGACGCGCAATGTTTTTAGCGGCATCGCCAGCGCCTACCAGCCGGCCGACCTGATCGGCCAGTTCACGGTGATGGTCGCCAACCTGGCGCCGCGCAAGATGAAGTTCGGCCTGTCCGAAGGCATGGTGCTGGCCGCCAGCCACGCCGACGAAAAAGCCCAGCCCGGCATCTATGTGCTCAAGCCCTGGCCCGGCGCGCAGCCCGGCATGCGGGTGCACTGAAGCGGCAGACCGTCCCCCCCGACCCCCCTAGAATCAACGCCCGAAAGGCCCCCATGTCCATTTTTCGCCGCCCCGACTACCAGTCCGACACCACCCAGTTCATCAACCAGCTCAAGCAGCAGACCCCTGCGCTGGACCAGCAACAGCAGGCCGGCCGCGCCCTGTTGTGGGACAAGGAAGTGGACCGCCAAACCTGGAGCGAATACCGCCAGGCCCAGGTCGCGCAAAAACCCTACGTTTACCAGACCAACGCCGACTGAGCAAGAAAACAGCCTCCAGCGCCCTGCTGACGGGCGCTGACAGCTCCTTTTTCAATAGCACCTCATGAACCATGCGCGTGCCGCAGAGGCGTCCGGCCCCAGCGCCGTCCTCGACGCCAGCGGCACCCCCGAGGTCGTCGACAGGGTCGCGCTGGCGCGCCTGTACGGCGAGCCGCTGTTCGCGCTGCCCACCGATCTCTACATCCCGCCCGACGCCCTGGAGGTCTTCCTCGAGGCCTTCGAAGGCCCGCTGGACCTGCTGCTCTACCTGATCCGCAAGCAGAACTTCAACATCCTCGACATTCCGAT
This sequence comes from Burkholderiaceae bacterium, assembly GCA_028685665.1. Classification (GTDB taxonomy): domain Bacteria; phylum Pseudomonadota; class Gammaproteobacteria; order Burkholderiales; family Burkholderiaceae_C; genus JAQUDN01. The sequence goes on from JAQUDN010000269.1 coordinate 1,614, forward strand.
GGTGGGCGTGACGCGCCAGTACCTGGCCTATGTGGACGAGATCCGCAGCCGCAACCTGGAACTGGCGGCCGAATACCTGCTGATGGCCGCCATGCTGATCGAGATCAAGTCGCGCATGCTGCTGCCCCCCAAGGCGCAGGCCGAGGGCGAAGAGGCGACAGACCCGCGTGCCGAACTGGTGCGGCGCCTGCTCGAATACGAGCAGATCAAGGGCGGCGCGGTGCGCCTGGGCCAGCTGCCGCAGGTGGGCCGCGATTTCCTGAAGGCGCAGGTCTTCATCGAGCAAAGCCTGCAACCGCGCTTTCCCGAGGTGCAGCTGCTGGACCTGCAGCAGGCCTGGCGCGACATCCTCCAGCGCGCCAAGCTGGTACAGCACCACCGGATCACGCGCGAGGAACTCAGCGTGCGCGAGTACATGAGCCGGGTGCTCAAAACCCTGCAAGGCCGGCGTTTTGTCGGCTTCGAAGAGCTGTTCGAACCTGAAAAAGGCAGCACCGTGCTGGTGGTGACCTTCATCGCCCTGCTGGAACTGGCCAAGGAAACCCTGATCGACATCACCCAGGCCGAAGCCTTTGCGCCGATTTACGTGCGCCTGGCCTACACCCCCGTCTGACCCCCCCCCATGGCATCCCTCGATTTCGACGTTCTCATCATCGGCAGCGGCCTGGCCGGCCTGTCCGCCGCGCTGCACCTGGCCCCCACCCACCGGGTGGCCGTCATCACCAAACGGGCGCTCGAAGACGGCGCCAGCGCCTGGGCCCAGGGCGGCATTGCCGCCGTGCTGGCCCAGGGCGACAGCTTTGAAGCCCATATCCAGGACACCCTGGTGGCGGGCGCCGGCCTGTGCGATCTGGCCACGACGCGCTTCGTCGTCGAAAACGCCCCCGACGCCATCGCCTGGCTGCGCTCGCTGGGGGTGCCGTTCACGCTGGAAGACGGGCACCTGCACCTCACCCGCGAAGGCGGCCACAGCGCGCGCCGCATCGCCCATGTGACCGACGCCACCGGCGCGGCCGTGCAGCAGACCCTCACCAGCGTGGTGCGCGCTACGCCGGGCATCACCCTGTTCGAGCAGCACACCCTGGTGGACCTGATCACCAGCCAGAAGCTCGGCGCCCCCGGCCCGCAGCGCTGCCTGGGCATCTACGCCCTGGACGAGGCCACCGACGAAGTCGTGACCTTCCGGGCGCCGCACACCATTCTGGCCACGGGCGGCGCGGGCAAGGTCTACCTCTACACCACCAACCCCGACACCTCGACGGGCGACGGCATTGCCGCCGCCTGGCGCGCCGGCTGCCGCGTGGGCAATATGGAGTTCATCCAGTTCCACCCCACGGGCCTGTACCACCCGCACGCCAAATCCTTTTTGATCAGCGAGG
>JAQUDN010000270.1 GCA_028685665.1 Burkholderiaceae bacterium
ACTCTCGAAAAATCTGGTCCAGACCGTTCCACCCGGCTTGCTCCATGGCCGGGCGGATGAACTTGTCGCAAATATCGCTTTCGGAGAGGTGGGTCTTGTCCATTCGGTAGTTCGCACCATCCCTGTGCATGCAGTGGCGGCGTGTCGTTGTTACCGAATACTACGTTACCGGGGCCGTGCTCCTACCTGTGCAGCGGGGGTGCTGTCCTACGGCAGACATCAAGCATTTTCACGCTCCTGCAGCGCCCGCCACATCACCTTGCCGCTGCCGCTCTTGGGCAGGGCCGGCACAAACTCCACGATGTGCGGCACTTTGTAGACGGCCATGTGTTCGCGGCACCAGGCGATGATGGCTTCGGCGCGGGTGTCCTGGTGGGTGGAGCGCAGCACCACCACGGCCTTGACGGTTTCGCCCCGGTAGCTGTCGCGCGCCGCGATGATGCAGGCCTCCTGGATCGCCGGGTGGCGGAACATGAGCGCCTCGACCTCGGCCGGCCAGACCTTGAAGCCCGAGGCGTTGATCATGCGCTTGAGGCGGTCGGTGATGAAGAAATAGCCGTCCTCGTCCACCCGGCCCAGGTCACCGGTGCGAAAGAAACGCCGTCCGTCCAGCTCGATGAAGGCGGCGGCCGTGGCCTCGGGGTGCTTCCAGTAGCCGGAGAACACCTCGGGGCCATGGACCACGATCTCGCCCGCAAGGCCCTGCGCGACTTCCTGCAGGGTGTCGGGGTCGATCACGCGGGCGTCGGTGCTCATGAAAGGAATGCCCAGGCACTGTTGCTTGGGGCGGTCGGGCGGGTTGCTGTGCGTGGGCGCGGCGGTTTCCGTCAGGCCGTAGCCCTCGGTGTAACGCAGCCCGAACTGGTCGAGCAGGCGCTGGGCCACGGCCTGCGGCATGGCCGCACCGCCCCCGCCGATGTAGCGCAGGCTGGAGAGGTCGTACTGCGCAAAATGCGGGCTGCCCAGCAGGTCGATCACCATGGTGGGGATGTTGGTCCAGTGCGTCACCCGGTAGCGGGAGATCAGGGACCCCGCCAGGTCGCGGTCCCAGCGCGGCATGATGACCATGGTGGCGCCGGCATACACCGCGCTGTGCATGCCCACCACCATGCCGGTGATGTGGAACATGGGCACCACCGCCAGCGCCACCATCTCGGGGGTGGTGTTGCCCCACAGGGTGCCGGCCACGGCGTTGTGCATGAGGGTGCGGTGGGGGTGGATGCAGCCCTTGGGCAGGCCGGTGGTGCCGCTGGTGTAGGGCAAGGCGGCCAGGTCCTCGGGCCCCACGCTCAAGGGCGGCGCGGGATCGGTGCAGGCCAGGGCCTCGGCCCAGGCATGGGTCTGGCCACCGGGCAGCACGGGCAAGGGATGCCGGGTGAGCAACCAGGCGTGCCAGTGGGCGGGGGGTGCATCGGGACCGCTGACCTCGGCATCGAAGGCATCGGTGAACTGGCTGACCACCAGATGGGCCAGGCCCTGGCCCGCGGGCAGCGCCTGGCTGGCCTGGACCCACTCGGGCGCCAGGTCGGCCGTGGTGATGGCCACGCGGGCATCCGGATCGGTGATGTAGTGCGTGAGCTCGTCGGCACGGTTCATCGGGTTGACGGGCACCACCACGGCATTGGCACGCAGGATGGCGAAATGGGCCAGCACCAGCTGGGGGCAGTTCTGCATGCACAGCAGCACCCGGTCGCCTTTTTGCACCCCCAGCGCCTGCAGGCGCGCGGCCAGGCGCTCGGCACCGTCGGCGAGCTGGCGGTAGCTCAGGGAGCGGCCGAAGAAGACCGTGGCCGCCTTGTCGGGGTAGCGCCGGGCGCTGATCTCCAGGTTGTCCCACAGCGAGGTGGCGGGCGGGGTCAGCGAATAGGGCAGCCGGCTGGGCCAGAATGGGTAATGAGCGCGCATGGAGGGGTCCTTGTTGCCGCCGAGGCTAGGGCCCTCCGGGCGCGAAGGCATTAGGGAAGGCCCCAGGGGGGCGTCACCGAGGTGACGCGGCGGGCGGTGCAGGACCCGGCGCTGCGGCGCTTGGCAGCGCGTCACGCCATGATCTGGGCCCAGAGCTTTTCCAGGCGCTTGATGCTCACGGGCTGGGGCGTGCGCAGTTCCTGGGCAAAAAAGCTCACCCGCAGCTCCTCCAGCAGCCAGCGCAGCTCCTGCATGCGCGCATCCTGCTGGCCCTTGCGCTCGGCCACCAGGCGCCAGTAGCGCTGCTCCTGCGGGCGCAGTTCGGCCAGTTTGGCGGCGTCCCGGGCCGGGTCGGCGCGCACCTTGTCCAGCCGCAGGGTGATGGCCTTGAGGTAGCGCGGGTAATGCGCCAGCTGGGCCCAGGGCGCTGCGGCGATGAAGGACTTGGGCACCAGGCGCTGCAGTTGCTGCAGGGCGTCCTGCGTGGCCTCGGGGGCGTTCTTGGTGTCCTTGATCTTGCGGGCGGCGGCGGCGTATTCGACCAGGATGCCCCCCGCCAGGCGGGCGACCTCGTTGGCGATCAGGGTCAGGCGGCCCCGGCCCTCGTCCACCCGGCGCTGAAAATCGGCGGCCGTGGTGGGCAGGGGGTCGAGCAGAAAGGCCCGGTCCAGCGCCACGTCGATGATCTGGCTGCGCAGGTCTTCCTGGGTGCCCAGCGGCATATAGGCCACGGCCATTTTCTGCAGATCGGGGATGTTCTTTTCGAGGTACTTGAGCGCATCGCGGATCTGCAGCGCACACAGCCGGCGCAGGCCGGCGCGGTGCTTGGCCGCCGCCACCTCGGGCTCGTCGAACACCTCGATGCTGACGGCATCACCCCCGTCGATCAGCGCCGGAAAACCGATCAGCGTCTGCCCGCTCTTCTTGATTTCCATCAGCTCGGGCAATTCGCCAAAGGTCCAGGCGGTGTAGCGCTGGCCCGCCGGCGCGGCCGGGGGCGCAGCGGCTGCGCTCTGCGGGGCTGCGGCCCGACCGGGCGCCGAACCGGGTGCAGGCTTTGCTCCTT
>JAQUDN010000005.1 GCA_028685665.1 Burkholderiaceae bacterium
AATTTTTTTATTTTTTTCAGCTTTTGGTGATCCCTCATTAACTGTTTGATCTGTTCTATATCCGGGCTGGAAGCTTTCAATCCGTCTTCCCCACGCCGCGTTGGGCCTGGCCCGGCCTGTCAGCCAGATAAAAAATATCGCGGCGCGGCCGGCAACCTGGCGCTGACCCCCTTGCGCGTGCTGTTCGATGGGCTGGAAGTCGCTGCCAAGGCGGGCAATGCCGTCCGTGCCCGCGAGCGCCTGGCCGCCTTGCCCGCCGCCCTGGCGGCCGTGCGGCAGGCCCTGGCCGAGGCCGACGCCCCTGCGCCGGCCGCGGCCGCGGCGCCCAGTCCGGCAGACCCGTCCTTGAGCGCCGCGCAGCAGGCCGAAGTCCGGCAGGCCCTGGCCCAGCTGGTGCCTGCCTGCCAGGCCGGGGAACTCGCCGATGCCGCCCTGGCCACCCTGGCCGGCCATTTGCCGCCCTCGGCCCTGCAGCCACTGCAGGCCGCCCTGGACCGTTTTGATTTTGAACGGGCCCAACGCTGTCTGCAGGCCTTGCAGGCGCAATGGACGCCCCCTTTGGAGGATATGTCCCCATGATTGCCCGGCAAGACAAGCGGCCGACCCTGCTGCTGGTCGATGACGAACCCACCAACCTGCAGGTGCTGCGCCAGATCCTGCAGGCCGACTACCGCCTGCTGTTCGCCACCGATGGCGCCCGGGCCCTGCAGGTCGCACGCGACCAGCAGCCCGACCTGATCCTGCAGGACATCATGATGCCGGCCATGGACGGCTATGCCGTGTGCCGGGCGCTCAAGGCCGATGCGTGCACCGCCGCCATTCCCCTGATTTTCGTGACCGCCCTCAGCGAGGCTTCCGACGAGGCCCTGGGCTTTGAGGTCGGGGCGGTGGACTACATCACCAAGCCGGTCAGCGCGTCCGTGGTGCGCGCCCGCGTGCGCACCCACCTCTCGCTGGTGAATGCCGAGGAACTGCGCCAGACGCGCCTGCAGATCGTGCGCTGCCTGGGCCGCGCCTCGGAGTACCGCGACAACGAGACCGGCATGCACGTGATCCGCATGAGCTACTTTGCCCAGCACCTGGCGCTGGCGGCCGGCCAGGACCCGGCCTGGGCCGAAGCCCTGCTCAACGCCGCGCCCATGCACGACGTGGGCAAGATCGGCATCCCCGACGCCGTGCTGCTCAAGCCCGGCCCGCTCGACCCCGAGGAATGGGCCACCATGCAGCGGCACGCCGAGATCGGCGCCGAGATCATTGGCGAGCACCCGGCCGGCGTCCTGCGCATGGCCCGCACCATCGCCCTGACCCACCACGAAAAATGGGATGGCAGCGGCTACCCCCGGGGCCTGGCCGGCGAGGACATTCCGCTGGAGGGCCGCATCGTGGCGGTGGCCGATGTGTTCGATGCCCTCACGGCCGTGCGCCCCTACAAGAAAGCCTGGACCGTCGAGGCCGCCCTGGACCATATCCAGGCCCAGGCCGGCCGGCATTTCGACCCCGAACTCACGCCCCTGTTCGTGGCGCTGGAGCCCCAGTTGCGCAGCATCCAGGCGCAGTGGGTCGATTGACCCGGCCCTGAGCGGCTTTCCCCCTGTTCTGGTGGCGGTTCCTGTGGCGGCTTCCCTGCACCGGCGCGATTTTCTGGGCTCGGCCGCCGTGCTCGCCGGTGGGCTGGGCGGTTGCCAGGCCCCTGAGCGGGGGCTGGAGGGCGGCTTCCACGGCATCGCCCTGGAGCGCGGCCATGCGCTGCGCGACCGGCCGGCCGCCGGGATCGCCCCGGCGCGCGTGCGCCGCACCCGGGTGCTGATTGCCGGCGGCGGTGTGGCCGGACTGGCGGCGGCGCGGGCGCTGCGCCTGCGCGGCATCGACGATGTCGCGCTGCTGGAGCTCGAAGACGAGGCCGGTGGCAACAGCCGGGGCGGGGCCGTGGGCGGCATTGCCTGCCCTCTGGGCGCGCACTACCTGCCCCTGCCCGGGGAGGCGGCCAGCGAGGTGCAGGACCTGCTCGAAGACTTCGGCCTGCGCCGGCGCATTGCCGGGCGCTGGCAGGTGGACGAACGCCACCTGTGCCACAGCCCCCAGGAGCGCCTGTTTTTTCAGGGGACCTGGCAGGAAGGCCTGTTGCCGGTGCAGGGCGTCGGCGCCGCCACGCTGGCGCAGTACCGGCGCTTTGCCGGGCTGGTCGAGGCGCTGGGCCGTGCGGCGCCCTTCACCCTGCCGGTGTGCAAGGCCTGGGGGCAAAAAAGGCCGGTATCGCCCGTCCACCAAGCGTTGGATGCTCTGACTTTTGCATCCTGGCTCGACCAGCAGGGCCTGGACGACCCGCCACTGCGCTGGTACCTCGACTACAGCTGCCGCGACGACTACGGCGCCGGCAGCGCGCGGGTGTCGGCCTGGGCGGGCATCCACTACTTTGCCAGCCGCCACGGCTTTCACGCGCCCGGCGAAGACGCCCCCGAGCGCGAGGCCGTGCTCACCTGGCCCGAGGGCAATGGCTGGCTCACCCGGCGCCTGGCCGCCCCGCTGCAAGCGGCCGGCCAGCTGCACACCGGCTGCAGCGTGCTGCGCCTGGCCGAGGGCCGCCATGGTGTGGAGCTGGACGCGTTCGACCATGCCAGCGGACAGGTCACACGCTGGCAGGCCGCGCAGGCCATCGTCGCCCTGCCGGTGTTCGTGGCGGCGCGCGTGCTGCAGAACCCGCCAGATTTCGTGCGCCAGGCTGCCCAGCGCCTGGCCTGGGCGCCCTGGCTGGTGGCCCATCTGCACATCGACGCCCCGCTGCAGGACCGCCCGGGCGCCGCGCCCGCCTGGGACAACGTGCTGTTCGCCGACCCCACGCCCGGTGGCCTGGGCTATGTCGATGCCGGCCACCAGCGGCTGGACCCGCGCCCCGCGCCCACGGTGCTGAGCTACTACCAGGCCCTGGGCGACCTGCCCCAAGCCCGCCAGCGCCTGGCCACCCGCCCCTGGACCGATTGGGCCGAACCCCTCCTCAACGCCCTGGCGCTGCCCCACCCCGACCTGCGCGAGCGTGTGACCCGCCTGGAGATCACGCGCTATGGCCACGCCATGTCCATCCCCCTGCCGGGTACCCTGGGTTTTTTGAGTCAAATTGCCCTGCAAGCCGCGCCCGTCAAGCGCAGTGTGCTATTGAATGGTGAGCGATCTGCCGTGCTGCCCGTCCCCGCCACCGCCCGCCTGCGCTTTGCCCACAGCGACTGGTCGGGCTACTCGGTGTTCGAGGAAGCCTTTACCCGCGGCCACCATGCGGGGCTGGGGGTGGGGCTGGGGTGAAGGGCGCGGTGGCTTCACCCGGGCTTCAGATTCGGGTTCTACAGTCCACCCACTCCGATGCCCATGTCCATGGGGTGTGCGGAGCCGAGTCACTCCCTCCCGGTGTTTGATCCCTTCACCCCCGAAAGTCCCCCATGTCCAGCAGCAACGAGTTCTACACCTTCCAGTTCAACGCCACCCAGACCGGCGTGACCCGCCTGACCGAAGTCGAGGGCCGCAAGTCCCAGACCGAGAACATCGGCAACAGCCGCTTTGACCTCAAGACCGATGCCGGCGCCGTGGTCGAAGTGACCCGCACCGAACTCTCGCGCAAAGGGTTCCTGGAAACCACCGTGTACCGCGATGCCGACAAGAACGGCCAATTCAACGAAAGCTTCGCGTTCGAAGTGGCCACGTCCCAGGTGGCGCTCCGCAATCTGGAGCAGTACCAGTTTGATCTGGGCGCCAACGGCACCGTGACCGCCCAGTACGAACTCCAGCGCGGCCAGTGGAAGCTGGACCGCCTCGACCGCGACGAAACCCTCCAGCAAGTCAGCCTGAACGGCAAGAACTATGTGCTCAAGACCGAGCAGGAAGGCGCTGGCGTCGAGTTCACGCTCTACCGCGACGACAACAAGGACGGCATCTGGACCGAAATCGCCGAAGGCGAAAGCAACAGCCTGAGCGTGGACCTCGTGGGCATCCAGGGCTACCTGGCCGCCGCCGACGCCCTGATCGGCTGAGCCGGCGTGTTCCCGGTTTTCCGGGGTTGATGCAAAGAAACGAAAAGCGCTTGCGGTGCCACACCGCAAGCGCTTTTTCGTGGGGGCTGCGCGGCGAGGGCCTCCCCGCCCGGGCGCGGTCGGGCGCCCGCCTTGCGCGCCAGTGTCCGGGTCAGGGCAGGGCCACACCCGCCTTGGTGGTCACCTTCTGGTGCGCATAGTCGCCGGCGGCCGGGCGGCTGATCGTGCCCTTGGCGATCACGTAGTCCACAAAGCTCTGGGTGTAGAGCAGGTAGGTGTTGACGTAACGGCCTGCGGCGTAGATCGGCTTGAGGGTGTTGTAGCCGTCACCGCCCGCCGCCACGAAGTCGTTGGTCACCAGCACATAGGTCTTGGCGGGGTCGATGGCCGTCCAGGCGCCCGTGGTCTTGTTCTTGACCTGCACATTGCTGCAGCGCTGGCCCTTGGCCTTGCTCATGTCCAGATCCCAGCGCAGGCCGGCGGCGTAAGGGTGGGCACCGTCGGAGGGCACGGCGGCATCCAGGTGGCTGGAGGCGCCGTCTTCGAGGGCGGCGACCACTTCCGAGCCCTTGAGGTCCATCTCGACCAGCACGTTCGTGAAGGGCAGCAGCGTGAACGCGGTGTTCATGCTCAGCGTGCCGGCGGCGATCGGGGTGCGCACACCGCCCGCGTTCTGCAGGGCAAAGTCGGCCCGCTTGCTGGCGCGCAGGAAGGCCTCGGCCACCACCTGGGCGGCATCGCTGCCGCGGGCCAGGGTGTTGGCGGCTTCGCAGCCGGCCGTGCCGGTGCTGCGGTTGTTGCCGCCGGGCACGCGCATCAGGCACAGGGCTTCGCTGGCCGTGCCGATGGTGATGGCTTTCTGGGCCGTGACCTGGGACGCGTAGGTGGACAGGGTTTGCGCCGCGGCGGCGTCCGGGGCAGCGACCTTCACGGCGGGGTGGCTGGCCAGCTTGGCGGTCAGGGCCTGGCGCTCGGCATCGGCCAGGGGCTGCCAGGTGGTGACCTGCTTGCCGGTGGTGTCCGTGGTGATGACGCTGCGCTTGTAGTTGTCGCCGATCACCAGCTGGGCCTTGCCGCCGCACTGGCTGACGCTGCCCGATTCGTTGAATTTCACATTCATCAGGCCGTAGGCCTTGGCGTATTCCCAGGCCTGGCCGATACACACGGTCTCGCCGGACTTGTTCTTCACCACCGTGGGGTAGGCGCCGGTGCCTGTGCTCAGGCCCACCGATTTGAAATCGCCCAGCAGGGTGTGTGAGTCGCCGCCGATGATGACGTCCACGTCGGTCAATTGCGCGGCCAGGGCCTTGTCGCCGTCAAAGCCCAGGTGGGACAGCAGCACGATGTGGCGCACGCCCCGGGCCTTGAGCGCATCAATGGCTTTTTGCGTGGCAGGGACTTCGTCCAGGAACTGGGTGGTGGCCAGGGGGCGCGAAGAGCTCACGGTCTTGACCCCGGTGCTCACGCCCACGATGCCCACATCCACACCATCGATCTTCTTGATGACCGAAGGCTGGAGGTAGCCGGCGGCGCCAGCGGGGGCCAGCGGCGTGCCGGCCTGGGGAACGATGTTGGCCGACACCGTGGGCGTCTTGCAGGCGCCGCCGTTGGCGGGGTCGGCCAGGGCGTCGAGGAAGCCCTTGAGCACGCCGTCGCCATCGTCAAACTCGTGGTTGCCGGGGGTGAAGGCATCGAAGCAGATGCTGTTCATCAGCTGCGCGTCGGCCTTGCCCTTGAAGAAGGTGTAGTAGAGCGAGCCGGTGATGGCATCGCCCGCGTGCAGCTTGAGCAGGTTGGGCGTGGCCGCGAGCGATTTGAACACCGTGGTCTGGCGCGTGAAGCCGCCCAGGTCCACCTGCGTGGGCACGCCGTCCAGCGACAGCTCGGTGTTCGCGAAGGGTTCGAGCTGGGAGTGGTGGTCGTTGAGGTGGGCAATGTTCAGCTCAATGGGCTTGAAGGTGAGCGGGGCATCGTCGCCCCCGCCTCCGCAGGCGGTCAAGCCCAGGGACAGGGCGCCCCACAGGGCCAGGCTCAGGGGGTGGCGGGTGAAGGCAGGAGGAGTGAGGGCGTTCATAGGAGGGGGGAATGTGACTGACTGAAACAGAACGCCGCAGTATTTTGTTTTTGCATGACAGGCTTGTGACGGCGCCGTCCGGGCTGCCATGCGGGGTGTCATGCGTGCGTCACGGCCCGGCTTCAGACTCTGGCCACTGTGTGTTTTGACCCCTTCCCTCTTGCCATGAACTACCCCTCCATCAAGCAGCTGACTTCGACCATCGCCACCGTGCTGGCCGTGACGGCCGGTGCCTGGGCGCTGCCCGCTGCAGCGCAACAGGCCTACCCCGCCACCCTGGCCGGCCATGCCGTGCTGCCCGCGCAGACCTTCATTCCCGCGCCCAAGGACGCACCCGCCGACCTGCGCGTCAGCGGCAAGTTCACCACCGCCGCCCGCGTCGAGAAGATCGGCAGCGTGGAAGGCCAATCGGTGGGCCGCCCCACCGGCGTGTCGCTGCCCTTCCAGGGCCAGCCGGTGCAGGGCCATTCCGGCATCCAGCGCATGGCCGACGGCAGCTTCTGGGTCCTGACCGACAACGGCGCCGGCAACAAGGCCAACTCGCCCGACTTCATGCTGTTCCTGAACCGCTACAAGGTCGATTTCGACAGCGGCAAGTTCCAGCGCCTGAACACCCTCTTCCTGCACGACCCGGACAAGAAGGTGCCGTTCCGCATCGTCCACGAAGGCACCAAGCAGCGCTACCTGACGGGCTCGGACTTTGACCTGGAGAGCTTCCAGATCATTGGCAACACGCTGTGGATCGGCGAGGAATTCGGTCCCTTCCTGATCAAGGCCGATCTCAAGGGCAAGGTGCTGGCCGTGTTCGAGACCCAGGTCGATGGCAAGCCCGTGCGCTCGCCCGACCACCCGGCCGTGCGCACCCCCGGCGTGCCTGGCGGCGAGGTCAAGTTCCAGGTGCCGCGTTCCAAGGGCTTCGAGGGCATGGCCGCGTCCAAGGACGGCCGCAAGCTCTACCCGCTGCTGGAAGGCGCGATGTGGGATGAGACCACCAAGGCCCTGGAAACCACGGCCGACGGCAAAAGCTACCTGCGCGTGCTGGAATTCGACGTGCCCACCGAGCAATGGACCGGCCGCTTCTGGAAATTCCCGCTCGAAGCCAAGCACCACGCGATTGGCGACTTCAACATGCTGGACGCCACCACCGCGCTGGTGATCGAGCGCGACAACAGCGAAGGCACGCCCGACAAGGCCTGCCCCGCGGGCGTCAAGCGCACCGACTGCTTCCATGATCTGCCCCAGTTCAAGCGCGTCTACAAGATCGAGATGAACGAGGCGAACGTGGGCGGCGAGGTCCGCAAGATCGGCTACATCGACCTGCTGAACATCCAGGACCCGAACCAGCGTTCGCGCAAGCCCTTGACCCATGGCGTGCTGGCCTTCCCCTTCTTCACGATCGAGAACGTGGACCGCGTGGACGACAAACACATCGTGGTCGGCAACGACAACAACCTGCCCTTCAGCAGCAGCCGCGACCCGAACAAGGCGGACGACAACGAGCTGGTGCTGCTCGAAGTCGAGGCCCTGCTCAAGGCGAAGTAAGGCACGGCGGCCGGCGTTTACACGTCGGCCGAGAAACCCACCGCCTTGACGATGGGGCCCCACTTGGCGGTTTCGCGGCGCACGATGTCGCCCAGCTCGGCCGGGGTGGACCACTGGGCCTCCAGGCCAAAGGTGGCCAGGCCGTCGATCACTTCCGCTTGGGCCAGGGCGACTTTCAGGGCCGCGTTCAGGCGGTTGACCAGGTCGGGATTGGCCTTGGCGGGCAGGAAGAAGGCGAACCATTCGCTGTGCGCCATGTTCTTGATGCCCTGCTCGGTGAAGGTGGGCACGTCGGGCGTGAAGCGGCTGCGCTTGGCGCCCGAGGTGCCCAGGATGCGCACCTTGCCCGTGGACAGGTGCTGCGTCAGGTCGCCCACCGGGCCGGAGACGGCCGGGATATTGCCACCCAGCAGGTCCAGCATGGCCGGCTGGGTGCCGCGGTAGGCGGCGTGCTTCAGGTCCACGCCCCCGCTTTGGCCGACCAGGGCGCCGATGAAGTGCGGAGTGGAGCCCGCAGCGGGGGAGCCGAAATTGGCCTGGGTGGGGTTGGCTTTGGCCCAGGCCAGGAAATCGGCGGTGGTCTTGACGCTGGCGGGCACCATCGGGCCCACGGCCAGGCCGGAGTCGAAGATGCAGCCGGTGGACACGGGGGTCAGGTCCACCATCGGGTCGTAGGCCAGCTTTTTGTAGATGTGCGGGTAGATCGTCAGCATCGACGTGGGCGTTTGCAGCAGCGTCGTGCCGTCGGGCGGCAGGGCCTTGACGGTCTGGATGGCGATCTGGCCGCCCGCGCCGGTCTTGTTGTCCACCACCGTGGTCTTGGCGTAGCCGCCCATCTTGGTGGCCACGCGGCGGCACATGGCGTCCGAGGTGCCGCCTGCGGCAAAGCCGGTGACGATGCGCAGGTTGTCGATTTGCGCCTGGGCCAGGGCGTTCTGGCCGACCTGGGCCATCAGTGCAGCGGCACTGGCCGATTGGAGGATCTGGCGGCGGGAAAAAAGCATGGTTGTCTCCTGAGGGGATGGAAAATTCAGACCGGTATTGGAGCAGGAAAACCCCCGCGCAGGGCTTCTGTCAAACCCGTGTCAAAGCGGCTGGTCATAATGCGCGCCATGCCCAACCGCTGGAAACCCAATGTCACCGTCGCCGCGATCATCGAGCGCGACGGCCACTTTCTGTTGATCGAGGAAGACACGGCCGACGGGCTGAAACTCAACAACCCCGCGGGGCACCTGGACCCGGGGGAATCGCCCTTGCAGGCCTGCGCCCGCGAGGTGCTAGAAGAGACGGCGCACGACTTCGTGCCCACGGCGCTGGTGGGCATCTACCTCAACCGCTTCACGCGCACGCGCACGGGCGACGACATCACCTACCTGCGTTTTGCCTTTACGGGCCAGCTGGGCACCCACCATGCCTGGCGCGCGCTGGACGAGGGCATCGTGCGCACCGTGTGGATGACGCTGGACGAGATGCGCGCCTGCGCCGACCGCCACCGCAGCCCCCTGGTGCTGCACAGCATCCAGGACTATCTGGCCGGGCGGCGCTACCCGCTGGACCTGGTCCACACCGACAGCTCGGTGCTGTCGGCCGCCCGCTGAAGCGGCGGGCCGCCCGAAAAAAGACAGGCCCCCTGTAACCCGGGGGGCGCGGGGTGCGAACTAACCGACGTAGAGCCAGGCCGGAACGCCACCGGTTGCCGCGATCTACGTCTCTGTTGTCTTTTTGGGAGTCCACCATGTCCATCCTTTCCACCCCGTCCACCGCTTCCCTGGCTTTGTCTGCTGCGCTGCTGGCGCTGGCCTCCAGCGCGTTTGCCGCAGATGCCCCCAAGGGCTCCAAGGGCGCAGCCGTCGCCGCGAACGACACCGTGCATTGCTACAACGTGCATGACTGCAAGGGCAACAGCGATTGCGCCACCGCCGAGCACGCCTGCAAAGGCCAGAACGCCTGCAAGGGCCATGGCTTCAAGGCCAAGACCGCCGCCAAGTGCCTGAGCGAAAAAGGCGTGATCGGCGACCTCAAGGGCTGATTCCTTCCACGCGCTTTCGCTGTGGGCTGCGCTGGCCGCACCCACAGCGGCACCCCCTTATGAGCCCGTCTTCTTCCGCTGCGATCGCCGTCCGCCACACCGGCTTTGGCCTGGGTTTGCGCAGCCCGCACTATGCGGACTTCCTGGCGCACAAACAGCCGCTGGACTGGCTTGAAGCCATCACCGACAACTACCTGGTCGAGGGGGGAAAGCCCCTGGCCATGCTCGAAGCGATTCGCCGCGACCATCCCCTGGCCCTGCACGGCGTGGCCCTGTCGATCGGGGCCGCGCAGGGCGTGGACCCGGCCTATGTGCGGCGCGTGAAGGCCCTGGCCGACCGCATCGAGCCGCTGTGGGTGTCCGACCACCTGTGCTGGATCGGCCCGGGCCCCGAGCAGTTGCACGATCTGTACCCGCTGCCCTACACCGACGAGGCCGCACGCCATGTCGTCACCCAGATCCGCCGCACCCAGGATCTGCTGGGCCGCCGCCTGGTGCTCGAGAACGTGTCGAGCTACATCCGCTACCGCCACGACAGCGCCAGCGAGTGGGAGTTCCTGAGCCACATCGCCCACGAGGCCGACTGCCTGCTGCTGGTCGATGTCAACAACATCTATGTCAGCAGCGTCAACCACGGCTTTGACCCGCTGACCTACCTGGACGCCTTGCCCGCCCACCGTGTGCAGCAGATCCACCTGGCGGGCCACCAGGACAACGGCGACCACATCATCGACACGCACGACCACCCGGTGGCGCAGCCGGTGTGGGACCTGTACGCCCAGGCCTGCCAGCGCTTTGGCGCTGTGCCGACCCTGATCGAGCGCGACGACCGCATTCCGCCCCTGGCCGAACTGCTCGGTGAAATCGCGGTGGCCCGGCGCATTGCCGCCGCCCAGGTTCCGCCTTCGGCGTCCGCCGCCGCCCCCGGTGCGAGGGACGGCCGGCCATGGCCGGTGCCGACCGCCGCCGCGCCTTCCCTGCAGAGCGTGCAACAGCGTTTCGCGGCCCAGGTGCTGGCCGAGCCGCAACCCCCCGTGGCCGACGCGGGGGTGCAGGGGCGGCTGGGCATCTACCACCATGCCTACCGCGCCCGCCTGGCCGAGGTGCTGGCCGACACCTATGCCAAGACCTGGCTCTACCTGGGTTCGGACACCTTCGAGGCGCATGCGCGTGAGCATGCCGTGGCGCACCCGCCCCTGGAGCGCAGCCTGAACCGCTACGACGTGCGCTGGATCGACACCCTGCGCGCCCGGTACCCCGGCAACCCCGAGCTGCACGAGCTGGCCCAGCTCGACTGGGACCTGCGCACCCGCTTCGATGGCCCCGATGTGCCGGCGCTCGACGCGGCCTCGGCCCAGGCGGCGAGCGACTGGCTGGGCCGGGCCTGTGTGCTGCACCCCAGCGTGCTCTTGCGCACCGTGACCACCAACGTCGTCGCCCTGTGGCAGGCCATCCATGCCGACGAGGCCGTGCCCGAGGCGGTGGCTTTGCCCGCGCCCGCCACGCTCCTGGTCTGGCGCAAGGGGCTGCAGCCGCATTTCCAGACCCTGGACGCGCGGGAGGCCGCTGTGCTGCACCGCTTGCAGGCCGGGGCTTCGGTCGAAGCGGCCTGCGCCGCCTTGCAAGCCGAGGGGGCCTTGCCCGACACCGCCACGCTCAGCCAGTGGCTGGGGCACTGGCTGCAGGAAGGCCTGGTGCGCGCCGACGGGGCCCGCGCGGCCCCGGCGGCCCCCGCCTGAGGCCTTGCGCTGCGGGGGGCTGGTGCAGCGCTGGGGCGCTCACCCTTACTCGGCCGTGAGCTTGCGCTCCCGGATGATGGTGGCCCATTGCGTGGACTCTTTCCGGATGAACGCCGCGAGCTCGGCGCGCGTGGTGGGCTGGGGGGTCAGGCCGTGTTTGAGCAGCGCCTCTTTCACGCCGGCGTCGTTCAGTGCTTTCACGATCTCCTGGTTCCAGCGCTCCAGCAGGGGGACGGGCGTCTTGCCCGGGGCCACGAAGGCATACCAGTTCAAGGCCTCGAAGCCGGGGTAGCCCGATTCGGCCACGGTGGGGATGTTCGGCAGGTAGGCCGGGCGGCTCAGGCCGGTGGTGGCCAGCGGCACCAGCGTCCCCGCCTCGACATAGGGCAGGGCCGTGGGCGGGGCGGCAAAGTACGAGGTCACGCGCCCGCCCAGCACATCTTGCAGCGCCGGCGCACCGCCCTTGTAGGGCACATGCGTCATGTCGATGCCGGCGCGCTGGTTGAAGAGTTCGCCCGCCAGGTGCGAGGCCGAGCCGGCGCCGGTGGACGCAAAGTCCACGCTGCCGGGCTTCTTTTTGGACAGCTGCACAAACTCGGCCAGGGTTTTGGCGCCTGCGCCCTTGTGCACCACCAGCACGTTCGGAAAATTCACCCCGCCGGACACCGGCGCCAGGTCCTTGAACGGGTCGTAGGCCAGCTTCATGAGGTGCGGCGCAATCGTCAGCGGCCCCACCGAGCCCAGCAGCAGCACCGTGCCATCGGCCGGGGCATTCGCCACGAACTGGTGCGCGATGTTGCCGCCCGCGCCGCCCTTGTTGTCCACCACCACCGACTGGCCGGTGTTTTCGGCGAGCTTCTTGGCGATCAGCCGCGCCGCCGCATCGGCCGCCCCCCCGGCGGCAAAGCCCACCACCAGCGTGACGGGTTTCCGGGGCGGAAAATCCTGGGCCAGGCTGGGCGGTGCCCAGGCCAGCGCGGCGGCGGCCAGCACGGTGGCGTGGATCAAGGGGCGTTTCTTCATGGGGTCTCCTCCTGCGGTAAAAAACTGCTGAAGCGCTTGTCTGGCCAGCGCTTTCAGCTCTCATTTTTGAAAAATGCTTCAGTCGCTGCCCAGCCCGATGGGGTGGGGCTGGCGCTTTTCGACGGCGTGGCGCAAGAGCGCCGCAGTGCGGAACACCCCATGCGCAAACTTGCCGTAGGGCAGGGTGGCAAACAGCGCCATCACCGCGCCCAGGTGCAGGCACAGCAGCAGGGCCAGGGCCGGCGTGCCGCGGGCCAGCCACAGGGCCAGGCCGCTGGTGGCGGTCAGGAACAGCAGCGCGATGAAGCCCCGGTCCATGGGTTTTTGCGCGGCGTCTCCGTGCAGCGGGTGGCGGCGCAGGTTCAGGCGCCACAGGCCTGCCGTGCCCAGGGCCAGCATCACGCCGCCGGTGCCCCCCAGCAGCTTCGGCAGGCTGGGCAGGTCGTACGGGGCCGTCCAGCCGAGCAGGTAGTGGTAGAGCGTGGCCACGCTGGTGGCGGCAAAGCACAGCGCAAAGCCATAGAAGGTCAGGTGGTGAAAGCGCCGGCGCGACAGCGTGTAGGCGTCGTCCGCGTCGTGGCAGCCCTCGCCATGGCCGCCGTCCAGGTATTTCAGGCGCAGCACGGCGTCGGTGGCCTCGGCTGCGGCGGGCGCAGACAGCGGGGCGCCGCTGGTGGCGGGTGTCACCGCGCGCCAGAAACGGCGCACGCCCAAGCCCAGCGCCAGCGTGGCGAACAGAAACACCGGCGCGAACAGCCCCACCAGCACGTTGTGCGGGAAGAGGCTGTAGAAGTCGGCCCCTGGCGCCGTGTTCCACAGCGCCCCCACGCCCGCGCCGCCCCAGGCCACGGCCAGCACCAGGAACAGCGCCAGCCCCGCCGACAGGGCCAGCGACAGCACCAGCCCCTGGCGCTGGTACAGCGCCCCCAGCGCGGGGGGCCAGGCGTAGTCGGCATAGGTCTGCCCCCGCACCTGCGCCATGGCCTGGGGCACGTTGACGGCAAAGGCATGCGGCGGGGCGTACTGGCAGGCGTGCAGGCAGGCGCCGCAGTTGTGGCACAGGTTGGCCAGGAAGTGGATGTCGGCCTTGCCGAATTCGAGCCGGCGCGTCATGGCCGGGAACACGGCGCAAAAACCTTCGCAGTAGCGGCAGGCGTTGCAGATCTGCATCTGCCGCGCCACCTCGGCCTCGGGGGCGGTGGGCACGATCTCGCCCCGGGCCAGGGCCTGGGCATCGCGGGCCAGGGCTTCAAGCATCTGCATGAGTTGCTCCTTTATTGATAGCTGATTGCGCAGGAGAATCGGGCGTTAGAGGCCTGTTTGATGGGTATTTGGCCGCCCGGGCTGCCTGCACCCCCGCGATCCGGCCAAAGGCCGTGCCAATGCTCATGCCCACGCCTGCCGTGTAGCCCTTGCCCAGCACATTGCCCGCCATCATTTCGCCCGCCACGAACAGGTTGGGGCTGGGCTGGCCGCCAAAGCGCACGGCCGTGGTCTCGTCGGTCTTGAGGCCGAGGTAGGTGAAGGTCACGCCCGGCTTGACGGCGTAGCCATAGAAGGGCCCGGTGTCGATGGGCCGGGCCCAGTGCGTCTTGGCGGGGGTCAGGCCCTCGGTGTGGCAGTCGTCCAGGGCCGTGTGGTCGAAATGGCCTTCGCGGCAGGCGGCGTTGTAGTCGTTCAGCGTGCGCAGGAAGGTCGGTTCATCCAGGCCCAGCTGGCGCGCCAGTTCGGGCAGGCTGTCGGCCTTGACCCCCGGGAACACGGGGGGCATGAAGCGGCCGATGGCTTTGCTGTCGATGATCGAGTAGCCGATCTGCCCCGGCTGCTGGGCCACCAGGCGGCCCCAGATGGCGTAGCGCTTGGGCCAGAAGTCCTCGCCCTCGTCGTAGAAGCGCACGGCGTCGCGGTTGACCACCACGCCCAGCGACACGCAGTCGATGCGCGTGCAGATGCCGCCGTCGTACAGCGGGGCGCGGGCGTCGATGGCCACCATGTGCGCCTGCGTCGGGTCGCCGATGCGGTCGGCGCCGTGGTCATCCAGCAGGTGCTTGAGCAAAACGCCCTGGTTGTAGGCCGTGCCGCGGATCAGGAAGTTGTCGGCCGGCCATTCGCCCCGTTCGTTCTGCCCCCAGGCTTCGCGCAGCCATTCGCGGTTCGACTCAAAGCCGCCGGCGGCCAGCACACAGGTCCGGGCGGTGATGCGCTCGGGCTGGCCGTTCACGGTGCAATGGGCGGCGACGAAGCGGCCGTCCTCGACCTCGATGCGGTCCACGGGCGCTTCGTAGCGGATCTGTACGCCGCGTTTTTCCGCGCTGCGGTAGTAGGCGTTGACCAGGGCCTTGCCGCCGCCCATGAAGAAGGCGTTGGTCCGGGCCACATGCAGCGCGCCCGACAGCGGGGGCTGAAAGTGCACGCCGTGGCTGCGCATCCAGTCGCGGCAGGTGGCCGAGGCGCGGATGGTCAGGCGCGCCAGGGGCTCGTTGGTCAGGCCGCCCGTGACTTTGAGCAGGTCCTGCCAATACTCTTCCTCGGGGTAGGCCTCGACCAGCACGTCCTGGGGGGCATCGTGCATGCAGCGCAGATTGCGCGTGTGGCCCGAGTTGCCGCCACGCCACGCGCGCGGGGCCGCTTCGAGCAGCAGCACGCTGGCGCCGGCTTCGCGGGCCATCAGGGCCGCGCACAGGGCGGCGTTGCCGCCACCGATGACCAGCACATCCACGGCGGGGGGCGCGCCGGCATGGCCGCACAAGGGGGGGGAAAGGAGGGACACAGGCAGGCTTCCGTTCAGGGGGTGGCGCCACTGTAGGAAGTTCGCCCGGTCTTGGGCAGCCCCTGGCAGGCAAGGGGCCATCACGGATCGTGATGGGTCAATGCGATGCGCATCCACCCATCAAGCCGCTCAGTCCACCCCAACACACCCATGCCACAGGGCGCGACCCAGACCCGCGGCCACCGCGCAAGGGCTGCCATCACCCCGTGCGGGCGCTGGTGGCGTCCCCCTGGGGGGATGTCAGGGGGGGGTCAGCGTGGCGCCCACCCAGGCGCCCGATTCCACCAGGGTGCGCGCGCAGTCGGCCAGCACCACGCGGGTGGCCAGCGCGGCGGGGGAGAGTTCGTCGTCCGACAGGCTGCACAGCGCTGCGGGCCGGCTGGCGGGGGCATCGGCCAGCTCGGCCAGGCCGAAGCGCTCACTGGCATCCGGGTAGCGCCCCACGGCCGCCCAGGGCTGCAGGGTGCTGCCCAGGCCCGCGTTCACCGCGTCCATCAGCATCGCCAGCGAGTCGATCTCCATGGCCACATGCGGTGCCACCTGGGCCGCGGCAAAGGCGGCGTCGATGCGGCTGCGCAGGCCGTGCGGGCCGGTGGGCAGGATCAGCGGCTCGGCCTGCAGCTGCGCCAGGCGCAGGCGCTGGGGCAGCCGGGCGGGCAGGGTGCTGGCGCCGCCGTGGGCCGAGCGGATCAGGAACAGGCGTTCGTCCAGCAGCGGCAGCACGCTCCAGCGCCGCGCGGGCTGGGTGTCGAATAGCACGGCCAGGTCGAGCTGGCGCGCATTCAGCATGTGGCTCAGGTGGCCCGAGAGGCTTTCGACCATGTGCAGCCGCACATCGGGGTAGCGCGTGCGCATGGCGCGCAGCAGCGGCACGCCCAGCACCGAGGCCGTGGTGGGCGCCAGGCCCACGCTCACCGTGCCCGACAGCCGCGCCTGCTGCGCCGCGCGCACCGCCTGCTCGGCATGGCGCAGGGTGAGCTGCGCTTCGCGGAAGAAGGCCAGCCCCGCCTCGGTGGGCACCGTGCCCTTGGCGGTGCGCTGCAGCAGCCGCGTGCACAGCTCGCCTTCGAGGCGGCTGATCTGCTGGCTCAGGGCCGAGGGCACCATGCCGAGGTCGAGCGCCGCCCGGCCCATCGAGCCCAGCTCGATGGTGCGGACAAAGGTGCGGAGTTGTCGGAGTTCCATGGGGGCTTCCTGGTGCCGGGGGGCGGTGGGCACTGCGGGGGAGGGGGATGTTCTCACACCGCCCGGGGCTCCCGCACGGCCCGCGTTCCAGGCCGGGTGCATAAAAAATACAATCGGCGCCATGAAAGCATCCTCCAAGCAGCGCGTTGTTGTCGGCCTGTCCGGCGGCGTGGACTCTGCCGTCACCGCCCACCTGCTCCAGCAGCAGGGCCACGAGGTGGTCGGCATCTTCATGAAGAACTGGGAAGATGACGACGACAGCGAGTTCTGTTCATCGAACATCGATTTTGTGGATGCCGCTGCCGTGGCCGATGTGCTGGGCATCGAGATCGAGCATGTCAACTTTGCCGCCGAGTACAAGGACCGCGTGTTTGCCGAGTTCCTGCGCGAATACCAGGCCGGCCGCACCCCCAACCCCGATGTGCTGTGCAATGCCGAGATCAAGTTCAAGGCCTTTCTGGACCACGCCATGCGCCTGGGCGCCGAGAAGATCGCCACCGGCCATTACGCCCGCGTGCGCCAGAACCCCGGCACCGGCTTGTATGAGCTGCTCAAGGGCCTGGACCCCTCCAAGGACCAGAGCTACTTTTTGCACCGCCTGAACCAGGCGCAGCTGGCCAAGACGCTGTTCCCGGTGGGCGAGCTGCACAAGACCGAGGTGCGCCGCATCGCCGCCGAGATCGGCCTGCCCAACGCCCGGAAGAAGGACTCGACCGGCATCTGCTTCATTGGCGAGCGGCCGTTCCGCGATTTTCTCAACCGGTACATCTCCCACGCGCCTGGCCCGATCCAGGACGATCGGGGCCGCACGCTGGGCCGGCATGTGGGCCTGAGCTTCTACACCCTGGGCCAGCGCCAGGGCCTGGGGATTGGCGGCGTCAAGGAAAAAGGCGCACAGCGCGGCGGCGGCGAGCACCACCCCTGGTTCGTGGCGCGCAAGGACCTCGACCGCAACATCCTGCGCGTGGTGCAGGGCCACGACCATCCGTGGCTGCTGTCGCACCGCCTGGATGCCCAGGACGCCAGCTGGTGCGCGGGCCACCCGCCCTTGCCCGGCGCCTATGCCGCCAAGACCCGCTACCGCCAGCCAGACGCGGCCTGCAGCGTGCGGAGCGCCGAGGCCCAGGCCTTTCGCCTGGAGTTTCCCGAGGCCCAGTGGGCCGTCACGCCCGGCCAGAGCGCCGTGCTCTACGACGGCGAGGTCTGCCTGGGCGGCGGGGTGATCAATGCCGTGGACCCAGCGTGAGCGGGTTTGTGCATCCAAATGGGCTCTAGGGCTTTCCAGATAAGCCCTGGTAGCTATTAAATGAGTAGCGTATGAGCCGGCCTGTCGCCCCTGTCGTCCTTGCCCGCATCGCCGGAGCCTGCGGCCTGGTGCTGGGGCTCGTGGCGTGCAGCGCACCGACCCAGGGCCCGCCCGGGGTCGCGCGGCCGTCAGCGCCATCGGCGCCCGCGCCAGAGTCCGAGCCCCCGCTGGCGCTGACCCTGGTGCCCTCCCTGCCCTTGCGGGCGCCGGCCCCGTCCCTGGAGCCGCCGCCCTTGGCCGCGTCTTTTGCCAACGAGGTCCACCCGCGCCTGGGCCTGCCGCCGGACGAGCAAGCCGCCTACGGCCAGCGCCTGCAGGCGGCGCTGGAGGCGGCGGGCCTGCGCCTGTCGGCGCCGCAATTCGTGGTGCTGGTCGATCGCAGCCCCCAGGTCCAGGCCGCCTTGCTCTACTGGGGCGATGCCGCCAGCGGCTGGCGCCTGGTGGGGGCCACGCCCGTGTCCACGGGCCTGCCGGGGCGGTTTGCGTATTTCCTCACGCCCCTGGGCGTGTTTCCCCACACGCTGGCCCACCCGGACTTTCGGGCCGAGGGCACGAAAAACCCGCAGGGTTTTCGGGGGTATGGGCGCAAAGGCCTGCGGGTGTATGACTTTGGCTGGATCGCCGCGCAGCGCACCTGGGGCAAGCGCACCCCGGGGGAGCTGCGGCTGCAGATGCACGCCACCGACCCCGATCTGGCGGAGCACCGCCTGGGCCTGCCGCTGTCGGCGGGCTGCGTGCGCATTCCGGCCACGCTCAACGACTTCATCGACCGCCACGGCCTCCTCGACGCCGACTACCAGCGCGCCGTCGCCGCCGGCCAGCGCCTGTGGGTGCTGCGCCCCGACCGCACCCCCACGCCGACCCCCGGGAGCTATCTGGTGGTCATCGACACCGAACGGACCCAGCGGCCCGACTGGTCGCCCCGGCCCCCGGCCCGCTGACCCGCGTTCGGCTATGGTCTGTACAGCAGCTAAGCTGCTGCCATGACCCATCCTATGTTTGTTTGGCTTCAGTTCGCTGTGTGCATGGTCTTGATCGGCGTCGCAGGCACACGCTTGATTCGTTATGGTGACGCGATTGCTGCCTTGACAGGACTATCCCGCAGTTGGATAGGGTTGATTTTGGTCGCTACGGTGACGTCGTTGCCTGAGTTGGTCACTGGCCTGAGCGCCGTGACCCTCACCAAGGCCCCGGATATTGCGGTGGGAGATGCGTTGGGGAGCTGCGTTTTCAACCTCACGATTCTGGCGTTTGTGGATGCGTTTTATCGGAAGGAGATGGTTTATGCGGTTGCCCACCGTGGGCATGTGCTGCCCGCTATTTTGGGCGCGCTTTTACTCACGACGACCTCCTTGATTCTGGTGTTGAGTGCTCAAGGTAGCCTCCCTATGCTGGGCCATATCAGCATCGGCAGCGTGGTGTTGATCGCGCTGTATATCTTGGCAATGCGGCTTCTTTATGTGGTTGAGCAACGGCACCATACCCCTGTCTCTGAGCCTCTGTCGCAACTGATAGGTCTTCTGAGTCTGAAGTCAGCACTCATGGGTTATTCCATTGCTTCGGTCGTGATTGTTTGCAGTGGTATCTGGTTGCCGTTTCTCGGGGTGGAGTTGGCGCGCATCATGGGTTGGTCCAACTCGTTCGTGGGTACTTTGCTGGTTGCATTCGCTACGTCAGTCCCTGAATTGGCTACGACCATAGCTGCTTTGCGGATGGGCACTGTGGATTTGGCGATGGGCAATTTGCTGGGCAGTAATTTATTTGACGTCCTGATCCTGGCTATTGATGACGTGGCGTATCAGGCGGGGCCTTTGTATGAACGTGTCTCCCCGCTCCATCTCGTCTCGGCATTGATCGCAGCCACCATGACGGGAGTCGTCGCGGTGGCTTTGACATATCGCCCTATTTCCCGTGTGCTGCATCTGGGCAGTTGGGCCAGCGTCATGTTGTTGACCCTGTATCTGCTGAACGCGGTGGTTCAGTTTTTACACGGGAACTGATACTGACCAAACCCTTGCAAGGTGGGTGTCTAAAGCCAGCGGAAGGCCAAGATGGCGACCAGCGTAGGAGGCAGTGCCCCTAGCAGGAGCCCCAAGGGCTGAATGGCATTGTCCGAGAACTTCTCTTTCAGAATGGCCGCGCCTGCGGGATTGGGTGCGTTGGCAATCAGCGTGAGTCCGCCGCCGGTGACAGCTCCTGCGACCAGTGCCGTCTTGAACTCCAGGCTCAAGCCTTCCACGAGCGAGGCAAGGTAGGTGAGCGCAGCGTTATCCGTCAAAGCGGTCAGCGCAGTCGCGCCAAAGTACACCGCGTTGACGTCCATGCCCATCAAGACCGGCTCTAGCCACCACTGCTGCAGCCCCCCCAGCACGACCAAGCCACCTAGAAAAAAGGCTACCAGCATCGCCTCACGCAGGATGAGTGGGTTTTGGTGCCGCTGGTAGGCCGTTGTAAAACCCAAGAAGAACAGGAACAGGCCCAGAAACACCGCTGGATGGTGGGCAAAGACCACGACCAATGCCAGGAAAATCAGGTGGACCATAACAACCATATGCGGCACATAGACCGTATCGTTCTGTGGTTTGTCCGCCATATGTCCCAACTCCTTGCGAAAGAGCAACATGGCCGAGCCTGCATTGATGCACACCGCAATGGCAGCCTTCCAGCCGAAGTTGGCCATCATGAATCCCATATCCCAATTCCATTTAGCGGCGACCATGAGCACAGGTGGTGCCGCAAAAGGTGTCAGGGTGCCCCCAATTGAGATGTTCACGAAGAGCACGCCCAAGGTCACATATTTCAATTTGGTCGATACCGCACGAGAGAACAAGGTGTCTCTGAGCATCAGTGCGGCCAGTGTCATGGCAGCAGGTTCGGTGATGAATGAACCGAACAACGGAACAGCCGAGAGCACTAGAAAATACAAGGCCATACCTTGCGGTAACCGGGTGCCGCGAGCTAGGCCCCGGACCAGCGTACCCGCGAACTGCAAGATAGGTCGGGTACCTGCAATCACCATGATGGCGAAGACAAACAGCGGCTCGGTGAAGTTTCTGGAGTCGAGGTAGGCTGTTGCCTCTTCTGGGCCACGAATACCAAACATGAACAGCATCAGAACCATGGCCCAAAAGCCAAAAACCACCTCAACCTCTCCAAGCAGATGCCAGATTCCGGCATGGCGTGGCTGTGTGTGTGCTAAATGCTCAAAGAACTTAGTCGAAAAGGTGTGGATGACTGCGAGTGCGAAAAGCACTGCGCCAATGATCTGTATCAGGGTTGGGTTCATGGGGCCGGCGTAAAGAAACCGCGAGGCGGCCCGACCTTCGCATAAACCTGCCGAATCAGTATGACTGCGACACCCTCACTGAGTATATGAGGCCCCAAATAGGGGGCAGAAATGCGTCAGAACGGAATATCGTCGTCCATGTCGTCAAACCCCGAGGCGGCGCGCGGTGCTTGGGCCATGGGGGCCGGCGCGGGGCGCGGTGCGGGGGGGGCCATGGGGCGGGGTGGGGGCGCTGCGCGGCGGGGCGCGTTGTCGTAGCCGCCGGCATCGCCGCCGCCACCGTAGCCGCCGTCGTCATAGCCACCGCCACTGCTGGGCATGCCGCCGCCTTGGCCGCCGCCGCCCATGCCCTGGCGGCTGCCCAGCATCTGCATCTGATCGGCCCGGATTTCGGTGCTGTATTTTTCGACGCCGCTCTGGTCGGTCCACTTGCGGGTGCGCAGGCTGCCTTCGACATAGACCTGCGAGCCCTTGCGCAGGTACTGGCCCGCGATTTCGGCCAGGCGGCCGTTGAAGATGACGCGGTGCCATTCGGTGGCCTCGCGCATTTCGCCGCTTTGCTTGTCTTTCCACTTGTCGGTGGTGGCAATGGTCACATTGGCCACCTGGTCGCCGCTGGGGAAGGTGCGCATTTCGGGATCGCGGCCCAGATTGCCGACGATGATGACTTTGTTCACGGATGCCATGCTGCTCTACCTCAATGTTGGAGGGCGCTTGGGCCCCGGGGGGCTGCGCGCCAAACGCGTGATTGTGCCGCAATGCGGCCAGGGCGGCGGCCGTTTCAGTGGCCTCCCGGGCTGGCTCCCCGGGCCGTGGGGCGCAGGGGCCAGGTCAACACCAGCCACAGCGCCGTGAGGGCGGTGGTCACGGCAAACAGGCCGGGCGCACCGGCCCATTTGACCAGGGCGCCCCCCAGAGCGCCGCCCGCGAACAGGCCCAGCGATTGCAGGGTGTTGTAGCTGCCCAGGGCCGCGCCGCGCAGGTGCGCCGGGGCCATGCGCGAGACCAGGCTGGGTTGGCTGGCTTCCAGCGCATTGAAGCCGCAAAAGAACACAAACATCAGCGGCCCCAGCAGCCACAGGGTGGGCGCGCTGCCGCTGGCCGCGACACCGCCCAGACCGATCTGCACGGCCAGCACCAGGCCAATGGCGCCCAGGAGCGCCGCCCGCAGGTGGCCGCGCCGCTCCAGCGCAAACAGGCCGCCCATGGCCCCGAACGACAGCAGCACCGCAGGCAGGTAGACCTGCCAGTGCCGGTCTTTGCCCAGGCCGGCCTGCACCAGCAGGGCCGGCACGGCCACCCACATGGCGAGCTGCACGGTGTGCAGCACGAACACGCCCAGGTTCAGGCGCAGCAGATCGGGGTGGCCCCAGACGTCGGCCAGGCGGCCGCGGGGGGCGTTGGTGTGCTGGGCGGGTTCGGGGGGCACCACCCACAGCACCACGGCCACGCCGACCAGCGCCAGCGCGCAGGTCAGGCCGAACAGGCCGGCCAGGCCGATGCGGGCGCTCAGCCAGGGCGCAGCCACCAGGGCCAGGGCAAACATCAGCCCGATGCTGCCGCCCACCAGGGCCATGGCCTTGGTGCGCACGGCGTCGCGGGTCTGGTCGGCCAGCAGGGCGGTCACGGCGGCCGAGACCGCCCCTGCGCCCTGCAAGGCCCGCCCGAGCAGCAGGCCGGTCAGGGAGTCGGCCAGTGCGGCCAGCAGGCTGCCGCCGGCAAACACCAGCAGGCCCAGCACGATGACCCGTTTGCGCCCGAAGCGGTCGGACGCCAGGCCCAGCGGCAGTTGCAGCACGGCCTGGGTGAGGCCATAGATGCCCATGGCCAGGCCGACCAGGGCCGGGTCGTCCCCCCCGGGGTACTTGCGCGCCTCCAGGGCGAACACGGGCAGCACCAGGAACAGGCCCAGCATGCGCAGCGCAAAGATCAGGGCCAGGGAGAGGCTGGAGCGCCGCTCCAGGGGCGTCATGGCGTAGGCGGCAGGGGACGGGTCGGAGGGGGCCGCAGGGGCGCCCGCAGACGGAATGGACGAGGAATCTGGCACGGCGATGCGCGTGGGTAAAACAGCGATTCTCGCGCATTGGCCAGGGCCCGACCGGTGCGCTGGGGATTTCCGAAATCCGGTGAGAGATCCGCCCTCCACCGGATCGCACAGAACGACCCACCCAGGGGCGGTGGACCCGAAGTCCGGCGGGCGGGGGGTGTCCTATCATGGCGGGTTGTCCTGTTTCGAGCCTGTCCTGTGAACCACCCCCCTGTTGACGACCGATCCTCCGACGGCGCGTACCTGGCCCGCGCCTTGCGCGAGCAGCGCATCAGCATCCGGGGTGCGCGCACGCACAACCTGAAAAACATCGACCTCGACATTCCGCGCAACCAGCTGGTGGTGATCACCGGGCTGTCGGGCTCGGGCAAGTCCAGCCTGGCCTTCGACACCCTCTATGCCGAGGGCCAACGCCGCTACGTCGAGAGCCTGTCGGCCTATGCGCGGCAGTTTCTGGGGCGGCTGGACAAGCCCGATGTCGACCTGATCGAGGGCCTGTCGCCCGCGATTTCCATCGAGCAAAAGGCCACCAGCCACAACCCGCGCTCCACCGTGGGCACGGTGACCGAGATCCACGACTACCTGCGCCTGTTGTACGCCCGCGCTGGCACCCCGCATTGCCCCGACCACGGCCTGCCCCTGGCCGCCCAGACCGTCAGCCAGATGGTCGATGCCGTGCTGGCCCTGCCCGAGGACACCCGCCTGATGGTGCTGGCCCCCGTGGCGCGCGAGAAAAAGGGCGAGTTCACCGAGCTGTTTGCCGAGATGCAGGCGCGCGGCTATGTCCGTTTTCGGGTGGACGGCACGATTTACGCCCACGAGCAGCTGCCGGTGCTCAAGAAAACCGAAAAACACAATATCGACGTGGTGATCGACCGCATCAAGGTGCGCCCCGACATCATGCAGCGCCTGGCCGAGAGCCTGGAAGCCGCCTTGCGCGTGGGCGGTAGCGAGGGCAACGGCCGCGTGCTGGCGCTGGAGATGGACCCGCCCGGCCTCGACAACACAGGCCAGCCGCTGCCGCTGCGCGAACACCTGTTCAGCAGCCAATTTGCCTGCCCGGCGTGCAGCTATGCGCTGGGTGAGCTGGAGCCGCGCCTGTTCTCGTTCAATTCGCCCCTGGGCGCCTGCCCGGCCTGTGATGGACTGGGCCACCAGGAGGTGTTCGACCCGGCCCGCGTGGTGGCGTTTCCGAGCCTGAGCCTGGCCAGCGGCGCCATCAAGGGCTGGGACCGGCGCAACGCGTTCTATTTCAGCCTGCTTGAAAGCCTGGCCCGGCACTACGGCGTGGACATCGAGGCCCCCTTCGAGGACCTGCCCGCGCCCGTGCGCCACGCCGTGTTGTACGGCTCGGGCCACGAAGAGATTGCCTTCACCTACATCCTCGATAGCGGCCCGAAAAAAGGCCAGCCCATCGTCAAGCAGCATGCCTTTGAAGGGATCTTGCCCAACATGGCGCGCCGCTACCGCGAGACCGACTCGTCCGTGGTGCGCGACGACCTGGCCCGCCTGCGCAGCACCTTGCCCTGCCCCGACTGCCAGGGCACGCGCCTGCGCCGCGAGGCGCGGCATGTGAAGCTGGGCGACGGGCCCCAGTCGCGCGCGATCTACGAAGTCAGCCACGCCACGCTGGCCGATGCGCACGCCTGGTTTGTCCAGCTGCGGCTCACGGGGGCCAAGGCCGAAATCGCCGACAAGGTGGTCCGCGAGATCGCCACGCGCCTGCAGTTTTTGAACGACGTGGGCCTGAACTACCTGAGCCTGGACCGCAGCGCCGAGACACTGTCGGGCGGCGAGGCCCAGCGCATCCGCCTGGCCAGCCAGATCGGCTCGGGCCTGACGGGGGTGATGTATGTGCTGGACGAGCCCAGCATCGGCCTGCACCAGCGCGACAACGACCGGCTGATTGGCACCCTGCAGCACCTGCGCGACATCGGCAACAGCGTGATCGTGGTCGAGCACGACGAAGACATGATGCGGGCCGCCGACCAGATCATCGACATGGGCCCCGGTGCCGGGGTGCACGGGGGCCGGGTGATGGCTCAGGGCACTTACGACGAGGTGCGCGACCACCCCGACTCCCCCACGGGCCGCTACCTGGCAGGCACGCGCACGATTGCCGTGCCCCGGCGCCGCACGCCCTGGCTGCCGGTGCTGGCGGCGCCAGCTTCCGCCCCGTCGGCGGGCAAGTCGCGCTTCCCGGCCACCGCGGCCAGCCTCCAACGCGCCGAGCGCCTGGCCCTGCACCACGAACGCCAGGGCGACCTGCAGGCGCTGCGCGTGCTGGGGGCCACGGGGCACAACCTGAAAAACGTCAGCGCCGACTTCCCCGTGGGCCTGCTGACCTGCGTGACCGGCGTGTCGGGCTCGGGCAAGAGCACCCTGGTCAACGACACCCTGTACGCCGCCGTGGCGCGCCAGCTCTACCGCGCGCACGACGAGCCCGCGCCGCACGAAGCCATCGAGGGCATCGAGTACTTCGACAAGGTCATCAACGTGGACCAGTCGCCGATTGGCCGCACCCCGCGCAGCAACCCGGCCACCTACACCGGCCTGTTCACGCCGATCCGCGAGCTGATGGCCGAGGTCAACACCGCCAAGGAGCGCGGCTATGGCGCCGGGCGCTTCAGCTTCAATGTGGCTGGCGGGCGCTGCGAGGCCTGCCAGGGCGACGGCATGGTCAAGGTGGAAATGCACTTTCTGCCCGATGTATACGTGCCCTGCGACCTGTGCCACGGCCAGCGCTACAACCGCGAAACCCTCGAAGTGCTCTGGAAGGGCAAGAACATCGCCCAGGTGCTGGAGCTGACGGTGGAAGACGCCTTCGCCTTTTTCAAGGACGTGCCCACCATCGCCCGCAAGCTGCAGACCCTGCTGGACGTGGGCCTCTCCTACCTGCGCCTGGGCCAGGCCGCCACCACGCTGTCCGGCGGCGAGGCCCAGCGCGTGAAGCTGGCGCAGGAACTGTCCAAGCGCGACACCGGCCGCACCCTCTACATCCTGGACGAACCCACCACCGGCCTGCACTTTGCCGACATCGACCTGCTGCTGAAAGTGCTGCACCAGCTGCGCGATGCGGGCAACACCATCGTGGTCATCGAGCACAACCTCGACGTCATCAAAACCGCCGACTGGCTCATCGACATGGGCCCCGAAGGCGGCGCCGGCGGCGGCCAGGTGGTGGGCGTGGGCACCCCCGAGGATCTGGCTTCCAACCCGGCCAGCCATACGGGGCGCTACCTGCAGCGCTACCTTGCTGGGCGGGGGTAAGCCCTGGATTGCTTGCGTACGCCAGGGGATTGGGCATCAAATCAGCCTCTAGAGCTTTCTGAGCTTGGGGTTTAAGCTATCTTTTAAGGAGCTTCGGGGTGGTCTATCGAACGGTCCGTGGCCTGTCCACCGGCCGGTTCACAGGCTTGCCTCGTGCGGGCGATCGGGAATAATGCCCGGCAGTCCCTGCGGGGACCCTTCCAAGGACGACACCGGCATGCATTCCATCACCCTGCGTTTTCTGGCAGCCCAGAGTGCCCCGCTCCAGGCGGGGCGCATTCCGGGCGGCACTGTGCTGCGCTGGGTCGATGAAGCCGCGGGCGCCTGCGCCAGTGCCTGGTCCCAAGGCGTGTGTGTGGCTGCGTTTCTCGGCGGCGCCCATTTTCGGCGGCCCATTCGGCCCGGGGATCTGGTGGAAGTCCAGGCCCGCCTGGCCTATACCACCGACACCCAGATGTACCTGGCGGTGGAGGTGCGCGGCGGCCCCCTCCAGGGCGGGCCGCTGGAAGACGTGGTGCATTGCGTGGCCGTGTACACCGCGCTCGATGCGAGCGAAGCCCCCTGCGCGGTGGCGCCCTTCAGTCCCGAGAGTCCGGGGGACATCGCCCTGGCCCAGCGGGTCCAGGCCCACCTCCACGCCGCGCGCTGACCGCGTCCTGCCCTGGGCCCTGTCCAACAGACCATGGGGGCTGAGGTTTCAGGCTTTAGAGGCCTCCAGGGCATATCAGGCCATCGTTTCAAGCTATCAAAGAAGTAGCATTCACAGGGCTTTGCGGCGTGCGTAGCGCACCACGGTGACACCGGGGCGTGCCTGCCGGGTGGACGGCATCACCAGCACGCAGTCGTCATAGGGCGTGGTGACGGGGACGCCGTCGTTGTCGCCGATCACGGTGCCGGCTTTCTCGAAGCGTTCCAGCCCGGTGTAGGGCGCCGCGAAGCGGAAGGCGCTGCTGCGGGCCACCACGGGGCCGGTCACTTCCAGCGCCCATTGGCGTGGGGCGTCGGGCAACCGCCAGCCGGGCAGCTGCCGGGCCAGGGTCTCGGCGCTGAGCGCGCCGGACTGTTCGAGAAAGCGCACGCACTGGTCCTGCGCCACGGCGCGGCTTTGCGGGTCGCCGTGGAAGCCGCATTCGATGAGCAGGGAGCGGGTGTCGCCGCCTGCGCCATCGCCCAGGCCGAAGCGCCCGTAGTCACGCATGCGCACGCCGTCCTGGTGGCCCGCGTCCACCACCACGTGTTCGGGTGAGCGCATGGCGCGCGCCAGCGCCAGGTTGCGTGGCTGCAGGCCCGTGAGCAGCAGCGGCGCCGAGGCCTCGTGCATGGAATGGAGGTCCAGCAGCCAGTCGGCCCTGGCCACGAAGGGGCGCAGCGCCTGGGCGCGGCGGCGTTCGCGGGTGTCGCCGGCATCGATGCGCGCGTCGAGCCACTGGCGGTTGAGGTCTTCGTCGGTGAAGCGCGAGGCGTCGTGGTTCGCGGGGTCGAAGCGGTCGAACGCATCGAGGTTGCAGAACGCGAGCGTGAGCGTGCCGTGCTCGGGGCGCACGCCCGCCTCCAGCAGGCCTTTGAGGGCCCAGGCACCGCACAGCTCGTTGCCATGCACGAGTGCGCTGAGCATCACGTGGCGCCCGGGCCGTCCGGCGTCGAAATACCACACGCCCTCGGTACCGGTGTTGCCCGCGCGCCAGGCGGCGAGGTCGGGGGCGGGGAGTGCGAAGGTCGGAGAGGGGCTGTGCTTCATTCTTCGATCCCGGCGAAGGCGACGATTTTCTGGTACTTGGCCACTTCGGTGGCCAGGAACTGGTCGATGTTCACGGTGGTGGCGGCCACGGTGGAGCCGCTCGCCTCCAGCTTCTTGCGCAAGTCGGCGGTCTGCAGGCTGTCATTCAGCGCTTTCTTGAGCTTGTCGAACACCGGTTTGGGCAGCTGGGCCGGGGCCATCAGGGCGAACCAGGTGCCAATGTCCACGTTCTGGTATTGCGCCGTCTCGGCCAGGGCCGGAATGTCGGGCGTGGTGGCCGAGCGCTTGGCCTCGGTGGTGCCCAGGGCAATCACCTTGCCGCTGCGGATGTGCGGCAGGCCGCTGGAGAGCACGAAGACGCCGTATTCCAGGTTGTTGCCCATCAGGTCGTTGGCCAGCGGGGCCACGCCGCGGTAGGGGATATGCGTCATGAACAGCTTGCCCTGCTGCTTGACCATTTCGCCGGCCAGGTGCAGTGCGGTGCCCACGCCCGAGCTGCCATAGCTGAAGCGGCCCGGGTTCTTCAAGACCTTCTGCGTGAACTCGGCCAGGTTCTGTACCCCCGCGCCGGGCGAGGCCACCAGCACCAGCGGCTGGGAAGCGATCAGGCCGATGGCGGTGAAATCCTTGAGGTCGTATTTGACTTTCTTGTTCACCAGCTTGTGGATGGCGATTTCGTTGCTGGCGCCCACCAGCAGGGTGTAGCCGTCGGGCGCGGCGCTGGCCACCTTCTGGGCGCCGATGGCACCCCCGGCACCGCCCAGGTTTTCGATGAGCACCGGCACGCCGAGCTTGTGGCCCAGCTCGGCGGCCACGGTGCGTGCGGTCAGGTCGGTGCTGCCGCCAGGGGGATAGCCCACGACGATGGTGATGGCCTTGGAGGGGTAGACATCCTGGGCCAGGGCGGGGGCTGCGAGGCAGGCCAGGCCGCAGAGCAGGGCGGCTCGGCGCAAAGGGTGGCAGAGGGGCATGGAGGACTCCAGGTGGGGGGCGGTGGTGCGTTCATTGTGAAAAGCCCCGCCGTTTGCGGGGGTGCCGAAACGGCACCAGGTTTTGCCCATCGGGCTCCGAACCTGGCGGGGGCCCCTGCCGTCAGCGCGGTGCCAGGGCTTTCCACAGGGCTTCGGCCAAGGGACCGAGGCGGCGCTTGGGCCGGTACAGGCGCACATCGAAGCGCACTTCCAGGCGGGCGTCCCCGGCCGGGGCCAGGCGTTGGGCCTGGCAGTCGGCATGCACCATGGACCAGGGCAGCCAGGCGACGCCCAGGCCTTTTTGCACGTATTCGTAGTGCGCATCGGCAGAGTCGCATTCCACCACCCGCTGCAGGCGGGGCGCATGGGGGTTCTGGGCCAGGTGGTCTTCCACCAGCCGCCCCAGGGCCAGTTGGGGGGCATATGCCAGGTAAGGCACGGGCTTGTCGGGCCCGAAGCGATGCAGCGCCAGCCCCTGTGCCGTGGTGCGAGACACCGGCACGAGCCGGTCCGAGGCCACGGTCACATGGCTGAACTGCCGTGCATCCAGCCGGACGGCCAAGGCGGGGTGGTGGTAGACCAGCGAGAAATCGGCTTCGTTGCGTTCCAGCATGGCCACGGTGTCGGCCAGGGCCCGGGTGCGGATGCAGAGTTCACCCTGGCCCAGCAGGGGTTGCAGCCGCACCAGCCAGTCGGCCACGACGGTGCGCGCCAGCGTGCGGCCGGTGGCCAGGGTCACCGTGCGTGCTTGCCGTCCCGCCCGGCTTTTCAGCTCTTCGTGCGACTGCGCCAGGCTGCGTGCCAGGTGGTCTGCGGTTTCCAGGAAACCCACCCCCGCAGAGGTCAGGGTGACGGGGCCGCCGCCGCGCTCGACCAAGGGCGTGCCCGCCCAGCTTTCCAGGGCGCGGATGCGCCGCCCGAACGCCGGGTGGGTCACATGCCGCAGCTCGGCCGCCCGGGTGAAGCTGCGCTCCTGCGCGAGCACGATGAAGTCTTCAAGCCATTTGAGCTGCATGGGGGCGTCGGCTGCAGCAGGGGAGGGGGCAAGAGGCCGGACGGTTCAGCCGGGGCGTGCGGCTTCCAGGACCGCCCGGGTGCGCAAGGCCTCGGCGCGGGCCATGGTGGCGAAATCCGCGCCGCTGGACGCGTACAGAATGGCGCGCGAGGAGTTCACCACGATCGTGCCTTGGGCGGTCAGTCCGGCGCGCACCGTGGCCAGGGCATCGCCCCCCTGGGCGCCGACGCCGGGGATCAGCAGTGGCAAGGTCGGTGCCAGCGCCCGCACGCGCTCGATTTCGGCGGGATAGGTTGCGCCGACCACCAGGCCCAGCTGGCCGTTGCGGTTCCAGGGGCCTTGGGCCAGGCGGGCAATGTGTTCGTAGACCCGGGGTTCGCCCTCGATGCCGGCCAGGCGCTGGTTCTGCAGGTCGTCGCCGCCCGGGTTGGAGGTGCGGCAAAGCAAAAAGGCGCCTTTGCCGTGGTACTGCAGGTAGGGGCTGATGGAGTCAAAGCCCATGAAGGGCGAGAGCGTGACGGCATCGGCGCCGTAGCGTTCAAAGGCTTCCTTGGCGTATTGCTCGGCGGTGGAGCCGATGTCGCCGCGCTTGGCGTCCAGGATCACCGGCACCCGGGGGGCGTTGCAGCGGATGTGCTGCATCAGGCGTTCGAGCTGGTCTTCGGCGCGGTGCGCCGCGAAATAGGCGATTTGCGGCTTGAAGGCACACACCAGATCGGCCGTGGCGTCCACGATGGCGGCGCAGAAGTCGTAAATCTTGGCCGGGTTGTCGCGCCAGTTCACGGGAAAACGGCTGGGTTCCGGGTCCAGGCCCACACACAGCAGGGATTGGTTCTGCGCGGTGGCGTCGCGCAGCATGTCGAGAAAGGTCATGGGGCTTATTTTAGGCGCGCCCGTGGCGGCGGCCTGCAGGGCCTCCCCCGCCCGGGGAGAGGCCGCTGGGGGGCTCAGCGCGGTACGGTCAGCAGGCGCTGCACATCGCGGTCGTTGGGCAGTGCGTAGTCGTGGCCCCGGATGATGCGGCTGTCTTCGGTGCGCACCAGCTTCAGGCTGACATAGGTGTAGTTGGCGGCCGCCGAATAGGTGCCCACCAGGACGAGCGAGGCGTTCTGGTTGCGGGCGATGTCCTTGATTTCGCGCGAGAGCAGCAATTCGCCCGCGCCTTCCTTGACGAAGACTTCGCCGCGCAGCTTGATTTCCTTGACGTTGAAGCCGCTGCTGGCCATGTGCGAGGCGTATTGCTCGGACAGGGTGCGGCCCAGCGGCGCGGAGCGGCTCAGGTCGTTCACGTTGACCACGGTGGCCACCAGCACCGGGGTGTTGCCCAGGGATTCGATGTCAAAGCCCGCGGTGAGCTTGCTGATGGCTTCGCGGCTGCTGGCCAGGAACAGGCTGTTGGCCGCCTCCTGGTAAGTGGGTTCCACGCGCACGGGCGCGGCATTGTTGGCGCAGCCGGCCAGCACCAGGGCCGCCAGTGCGGTCAGAAGGGCGGTGGATTTCATTGCGAGACAACCTTCATGTTGACGTTACGGTACGCGGGGCGCAGGAACAGCGGGGTGTCTGCGTTTTCCAGGTAGTAGACATCGGTCTTGCGCGCCACGTACTGGCCGCTGCGGGTGACGGTGGTGGTCAGGATCAGCTCGGTGTTCGTGGGGCCCCCCGAGTAGACGCTGGCACCGTAGTCGGCGGCGAGGCCCAGGCCCAGCGCACCGGCCAGTTGGGTGTCGATGTACTCGTGGCGCAGGCCGTAGGCCGCCATCAGGCCCGCCGCCAGCAGGGTGAAGCGCCCGGGAATGAAATGGGGCCGGTCGCTGTTGTGGCGCACCACCTGGGCGTGGTAGCTGACCTCCAGGGCGGCTTCGGGGTTTTGCAGCACCTGGGCGCCGCCTTGCACCAGCTTGGTGATCAGGAAATCACGGAAGGCCAGCTCAAAGGGCGTGGCCTGGGCTGGCAGGGCCACATACATCGGCGCGCCCGCGCCCGCGCCCACCCCGGTCTGGTTCAGGGTCTGCAGGGTTTGTGCGACCACATCGCCCGAAACCAGATCCCAGTGCCCGGCGGAGCGCACCTTGGGCTGGACCGTCAGTTCAAAGTTTTCTGCGAGGGGAATGGGCGAGTGGGTGGCGCAGCCGAACAGGCCCACCAAGGCACCGGCCAGCAAGGTCCAGCGGATTGTTGTTGAAAACGACATGATTCCCTCCTACAAACGGGTAGCGTGGGGGGCGGTGCGGGGCCCGTCCCCAGACAAGTGCCAATGATTCTGGGCGCGTTCCCGTGCAAAGACAAGAAAAAACGCGTCGTCTGTCTGGCAGGGTCCAGCGTTCGTTGTTTTTTTACCGAGGGGCGCCGATCCCGTCTGCCGGCGGTGCAAACCGCCGGCATCCGCTCAGGCGGCGGCTTGGGCGCGTTGCTGCAGGATGTCGAAGGCGGGCAGGGTCTTGCCTTCGAGCACTTCCAGGAAGGCACCGCCGCCGGTGGAGATGTAGCCCACCTGGTTTTCGATGCCGTATTTGGCGATTGCGGCCAGGGTGTCGCCGCCGCCGGCAATGCTGAAGGCGGGCGATGCGGCAATTGCGTGGGCGATTTCGCGGGTGCCGTTTTCGAAGGCCGGGAATTCAAACACGCCCACGGGGCCGTTCCAGACGATGGTGCCGGCCGATTTGAGCTGGGCAGCCAGGCGGGCGGCGGTTTCGGGGCCGATGTCTAGGATCAGGTCGTCGGCTTCGACCGCCGTGGCGGCCTTGATGGTCGCGGGGGCGTCGGCCGCAAAGGTCTTGGCCGTGACCACATCGGTCGGAATCGGTACTTCGGCGCCGCGCGCCTTCATGGCGGCCATCACCGACTTGGCGGCGTCGAGCAGGTCGGGCTCGGCCAGGCTCTTGCCGATGGGCAGGCCGGCGGCCAGCATGAAGGTGTTGGCAATGCCGCCGCCGACGATGAGCTGGTCGACCTTGTCGGCCAGGCTTTGCAGGATGGTCAGCTTGGTCGAGACCTTGGAGCCCGCCACGATGGCCGCCAGCGGGCGCCGGGGCTGGGCCAGGGCCTGGGTGATGGCGTCGATTTCGGCCGACAGCAGCGGGCCGGCGCAGGCGACGGGCGCGAACTGGGCGATGCCGTAGGTCGTGCCTTCGGCGCGGTGGGCGGTGCCAAAGGCGTCGTTGACGAAGATGTCGCACAGCGCGGCCATCTTGCGCGCGAGGTCTTCCTTGTTTTTCTTTTCGCCGACGTTCAGGCGGCAGTTTT
Source organism: Burkholderiaceae bacterium (assembly GCA_028685665.1). GTDB lineage: Bacteria > Pseudomonadota > Gammaproteobacteria > Burkholderiales > Burkholderiaceae_C > JAQUDN01. The sequence continues at coordinate 33,255 of JAQUDN010000005.1, forward strand.
CCAGCAGCACCACCTGGCCTGGGGCCACGCTGACGCCATCGACCCAGTTCGACACCAGGGCCACTTCGCGGCCCAGCAGCTCGCCCAGGCGCGCGGCCACGGGGGCCAGCGAGTCTTCGGGCTTGAAGGCCCCTTCGGTGGGGCGGCCCAGGTGGCTGGTGACCATGACGGCGGCGCCGGCGTCCAGGGCCAGCTGGATGCAGGGGACGGAGGCGCGGATGCGCGTGTCCTCGGTGATGCGGCCCGTGTCGTCCTGCGGGACGTTCATGTCGGCGCGGATGAAAACGCGTTGACCAAGGGCTTTGCCCTGGGCGCACAGGTCGGAAAAACGGAGGATGTTCATGGCTTGAAGAGGGAAAGAGAAACTTGTAACAAGCTTGTCATTTTAGGTGCCCCGCGGTGCCGGCCCGCGCGCAGGCCCCGCCTCACCAGCCGGCCACGATGTGCAGCGGCAGATAGACCCCCATGCCCACCACGATGGTCCCCAGGATGCCCCGGCGCCAGAAGTAGTAGCCCAGGGCGGTCAGCACGGCGGGCAGGCGCGCGTCCTGCAGCGTGTCGATCAGCATGCCCTGGCTCATGAGGATTTCCGGGGCGATCACGGCGGTGAGCGCCGCCAGGGGGGCGTATTTGAGCCCACGTTGGAGCCAGCGGGGCAGCGGCAGCTCGCGCCGGGGGATCATGAAGAAGGCGCGCGACAGGAGCGTGATGGCCGCCAGCCCCAGGATGGCGAGCCACCATTCGGAGGTGCTCAGGCTCATGGCAATCGCTCCTCGCGCACCGGCACCCCCTCGCCGGCCTCCACGGCGCCCCGGGCTGAGGGGGGCCGGGGCGTGTCGGGCGGCACCGGTCGCCGCGCGGGTTTCTGGACATGGCGCTCCAGGGCCTCCATCAGCAGGCCCGCCGACACCGCTGCGGCAATCGCCACCAGGATGTTGAGCTTGAGCGGCAGCGCAAACGCCGCGATGGCCGCCGTGGCCGCGATGCCGGTGGCCACCCAGGTGGCGCGGTCCAGCAGCAGCGACAGCAGCACCCCCAGCAGCGCCAGCACCCCGGCAAAACCCAGGCCCCAGGACAGCGGAATGCTGTGGGCCAGCGCAATCCCGGCCATCGAGGGCACTTGCCAGGCCACCCAGTTCAGGCTGGCCGCACCCCAGAAATAGGGCACCTGGCTGGCCTCGGGCTGCAGCGCGGGGTAGCGCTTCATGAAGGCCACAAAAATCACATCGCCGCTGAAGTACCCGATCGACAGGCGCTGGGCCAGGGGCAGGTGCGCGAAGTAACTGCGCCACAGGCTGCTGAAGATGACGAAACGCAGGTTCACACAGGCCGCCGTGAGCCAGACCACCCACAGCGGCGCCCCCACGGCCAGCAGCGGAATCACCGCCAGCTGGGCACTGCCGGCATACACCAGCAGCGACATCAGCACCGCCATGGGCACGGACATGCCCCCTTTGACCATGGCCACCCCGGTGACCAGGCCCCAGGCCGCGATGCCCAGCGCGGTGCCCGCCGTGTCGGAAAGGGCCAGGCGGTAGGCCGGGTGGCGCACCGTGTTGCGCACCGCCTGCAGGTTCATGGCGTGGGCGGAGGTGCGGCTTCGCCCAGCACCATGCCGGGCCGCAAGGCAAAGCCGCGCAAGAAGTCGGCGGCCGCCAGGCGCTTGCCACCCGCGCGTTGCAGCGTGGTCAGGCGCAGCGCATCCGTGCCGCAGGCCACGGTCACTCCCTGGTCGTTTACAGATAAAATCTGGCCGCAACGCACATCAGGCGTGCGTTGATAGCTATCGATTTCATAGCTCCAGAGTTTGATGGTCTCACCGCCCAGTAGGGTGCTGGCCCCCGGGAAGGGGTCAAAGGCCCGGATGCGCTGGCCGAGGGTCTGGGCGGGCAGGCCCCAGTCGAGGGTGCTTTCGGATTTTTCGATCTTGTGGGCGTAGTTCACGCCCTCGGCGGGCTGGGGCACGGCGCGCAGGCCACCGCAGGCCGCCAGCTCCAGGGCCTCGACAATCATGCGCCCGCCCAGGTCGGCCAGCCGGTCGTGCAGCGTGGCGGTGGTGTCGGTGGGCGTGATGGCGATGCGTTCGGTCAGCAGCATGGCGCCGGTGTCCAGGCCGGCGTCCATCTGCATGATGGTGACGCCGGTCTCGGCATCGCCGGCCTCGATGGCGCGGTGGATGGGCGCCGCACCGCGCCAGCGGGGCAACAGGCTGGCGTGGATGTTCAGGCAGCCCAGGCCATGGGCCCCCAAGCTCCCCGCTGCGCGTGCTTCGCTGCCCTCCGGGGGCGCTTTCGCGCCTTCGGGCGGCCGGGCGGTGCCCATGGCGTCCAGCACCCACTGCGGCAGGATCAGGCCGTAGGCCGCGACCACCATCACATCGGCCTGGGCCGCGAGCAGGGCCTCACGGGCCGCTGCGGCGTCTTCCGGGTATTTGCCGTCCAGGCGCAGGCTGCGCGGCTGGGCCACGGCAATGCCATGGTCCAGCGCGCATTGCTTGACGGGCGAGGCTTGCAGTTTCAGGCCCCGGCCGGCCGGCCGGTCGGGCTGGCTCAGCACCAGCGGCACGGTGAAGCCCGCGCCCAGCAGGCGTTCCAGGGCCACACGGGCGAATTCCGGCGTGCCGGCAAAAATGACTCTCATGGGGATGCCGTGCGCAGCGTTTAGCTGCGCGCCTTGTCGTCGCTGACGGAAAACTCGTCGGTGAAGAGCACCTGGCGCACCACGCCGGCCGGGTCGATGTGGACATGGGCCAGCCGGGGCAGCTTGTATTCGTCGAAGCGGTAGGTCCAGACGGCGCCCTCAAAGCGTGCCACCCGCTCGACCAGCGCCGGGGGGCCGAAGTGGCGCAGGATGTCGTTCTGGGTCCAGGTGTTCACAGGAATCGCCTGCAGGCGTTCGATGGTGAGCACCTGTTCCACGCGCAGCAGCTGGCCCTGGGCGTCAAAGTCGAGCGTGTAGACCTGCCGGCCCGCGGGCTGGCCGGAGTAAATCAGCCGCTCGCCCGAGGGCTGCGCATGGCGGGCCGTGGGCGTGCCCTGCCGTTGCAGCACTTCGGCACGCTGCGCGCCGGGTTGCTCGCGCGCCGGGTTGGCGCAGGCGGCCAGCCAGAGGGCCAGCACCGCGGTGCCAGCGAGTCGTCCTGCGCGCAATGCGGTGGGTGTCATGGCCGGGCCTCGCGTTTGTTCTGTTTGACCAGCTTGGTCTTGATGCGGTTGCGTTTGAGGGGCGAGAGGTATTCGACGAACACCTTGCCCAGCAAATGGTCCATCTCGTGCTGGATGCAGACGGCCAGCAGGCCTTCGGCCTCGACCGTATGGGACTGGCCTTGGGCGTCGAGCGCGCGCACATGCACCGAGGTGGAGCGTTCCACGCCATCGTAGATGCCGGGCACCGAGAGGCAGCCTTCGTCGGCCAGCTGCTTTTCGGCGCTGGCCCAGGTGATTTCAGGGTTGATCAGCACCAGGGGCTGGTCACGCTCCTCGGAGACGTCGATCACGACGACGCGCTCGTGCACATCGATCTGGGTGGCCGCCAGGCCAATGCCGTGGGCGTCGTACATGGTGTCCAGCATGTCGGCGACCAGCGTCTGGATGCGGGCGTCCACGGCTGGCACGGCTTGGGCAAGCTTGTGCAGGCGTGGATCAGGGAAACAGAGAATAGGGAGAATGGCCATGGCTGTCAGGGAAAGATGTCGTTATTTTCGCCACTTTCGCGCCCGACTGGCTTGCGGCCTCGCAATAATCGTTGCTCGATCAGGGGCTCGAACCGAGAATCTTCAGGGTTTGGCGGCCGATTTTCCCGCCGGTTTCCCGCCAGGGGCGGCCAACGCCTCCACCAGGGTCTTTCTTCAGCGCATCGGACAAGGAACAACATGACGGCATTCACCACTGTGCAACGGACAGGCCTGGGCGCGCTGGCGGTATGGGTCGGCGCCTGCGGGGTGCTTCCGGCACAGGCCCAGAACTACCCGGTGTTGCCGGTTCAGCGGGCCACGGCCCAGCAGGTGGCGCAGCGCGGGGTTCCCCTGGCCGAACTGGCCCCCAACGCGCCCGAGACCTACGTGGTCCAGCGTGGCGATACGCTGTGGGGCATCTCCGGCATGTACCTCCAGCGCCCCTGGCGCTGGCCCGAGCTGTGGGGGATGAACCTGCAGGCGATTGCCAACCCCCATCTGATTTACCCCGGGCAGACCCTGCGCCTGGTCCGGGACGGCGACTTCGTGCGCCTGGTCTCCGGCGTGGCCGGGGAGCCCGAGACCGTGCGCGTGTCGCCGCGCATCCGCTCGGAAAGCCTGGCCGACATCGCCTTGCCCACGCTCAAGCCGCACCTGATCGAGCCCTATCTGACCGAGCCGCTGGTGGTCGATGCCCAGGCCATGGAACAAGCGCCGCGCATTGTCGCCACCCTGGACAGCCGGGTGCTGATGGCCTCGGGCGACCGGGCCTATGTGCGCGGCGATGCGGCCGCCCCTTTGCGGGTCGAGCCGGGGTCCCAGCGCCAGTTCCGTGTTTTTCGTGACGCCACGCCGCTCAAGGACCCGGTCACGGGCGAGATCCTGGGCTACGAAGCCCGTTACCTGGGCAAGGCCCTGCTGGTGCGCGGCGAGTCCTTCGAAGAGACCGCCGATGGCAAGGGCGGGCGTGTCGCCGAATACGTGCCCGCCACGGTCGAGCTCAGCGGTACGAAGGAGGAAATCCGTGCCGGCGACCGCCTGCTGCCACCGCCCGAGCGGACCTTTGTCAATTACGTGCCCCATGCGCCAGCCCAGGATGTGGATGCCCGGGTGGTCTCGATTTACGGCCATTCGGCCCTCGCCTACGCCGCCCAGAACCAGGTGGTGGCCCTGAACCTGGGCACCCAGGACGGCATGGAGGTGGGGCATGTACTGCACCTCCTGAGCACGGGCGAGCGCGTGAAAGACAGCACCGATCCGGCCAAGGCCATGATCCGCCTGCCCAGCGAGCGCAATGGCACCGCCCTGGTGTTCCGGACTTTCGAACGCGTCTCCTACGCCCTGATTCTGGAAATCCGCAACGGGGTGCGGGTGGGCGACCGGCTGATCAACCCGCAATAAAGCCGCCCGGGCGCGCGCCGGCCCGGCTTCGGCGAAGGAGCTTGCATGGACCGCGATGAACTGGCTGCCTGGCTGCGCCTGACCCTGACACCCGGTGTGGGCGATGGCACGGCCCGGCGCTTGCTGGCGGCCTTTGGCCTGCCGCAGGCGATCTTCGGCCAGACCACGCAGGCCCTCCAGCAGTGCGTGACGGTGGCCCAGGCCCGCGCCCTGGGCCAGGTGCCGGAAGGGCTTGAGGCCCTGCTCGAACGCACCTGGACCTGGTTGCAGGGCGCCCAGGGGGGCCCGGCCCGGGCCTTGCTCACGCTGGGCGACCCTGTTTACCCCCGGGCTCTGCTGGACATCGAAGACCCGCCGCTGCTGCTTTACGTGCTCGGGCCCGCGGCCTGGCTTGCCGGCGAGCCTTTTCCCCGCGAGCGCTGCCTGGCCATGGTGGGCAGCCGCAACCCCACGGCCCAGGGCGCCGACCATGCGCGGCAGTTTGCCCGGGCCCTGCATGCGGCCGGGCTGACCATCGTCTCGGGCCTGGCCCTGGGCGTGGATGCGGCGGCCCATGAGGGCGCGCTCGATGCCGCTGTCGAGGGCGCTGCGCAGCCGGCCACCATCGCCATCGTCGGCACCGGCCTCGACCGGGTGTATCCGCGCAAGCACCTCGATCTGGCGCACCGCATTGCCGCCCGGGGGCTGCTGGTCAGCGAATACCCCCTGGGCACCCCGCCGCTGGCGGCGAACTTCCCCAAGCGCAACCGCCTCATTGCCGGGCTTTCGCAGGGCACGCTGGTGGTCGAGGCTGCGCTGGCCTCGGGCTCCTTGATCACGGCCCGGCTGGCGGCCGAGCAGGGGCGCGAGGTCTTTGCGATTCCGGGCTCCATCCATGCGCCCCAGTCGCGCGGCTGCCATGCCCTGATCCGGCAGGGCGCCAAGCTGGTGGAGTCGGCGCAGGATGTGCTCGAAGAGCTGCGCCTGCCCTGGGCCCAGACCCCCTCCACCAGGGCCCTTCCCGCCGTGGACCCGGCCGAGACCGACAGCGCCTTGCTGCAGGCCCTGGGCTTCGACCCCGTGGGGCTCGATGCGCTGATGGCGCGCACCGGCATGGACACGGCCGCCCTGCAGGTGGCCTTGCTCGACCTGGAGCTGTCAGGCCAGGTGGCCCGCTTGCCCGGCGGCCTGTTCCAGCGCCTGGGCCGGGCCTGAAAAAGAACAGGGCCCCTTCAGGGGCCCTGCCAAAGTAGGGGGAAGGCCGCGTCCGGCCCGGCCCCGTCAGGTCGCCAGGCTTCAGACCATGGCGCCGGCATGGGGGTCGTTGGGGTCGTTCGGGCCGCCGTCTTTCTTCGCGGTCTTGACCAGGTCTTCGCGCTTGACGCCGAGCCACATGGCAATGGCTGCGGCCACGAACACCGACGAATAGATCCCGAACAGAATGCCGATGGTCAGCGCCATGGCAAAGTAATGCAGGCTGGGGCCGCCAAAAAACAGCATGGACAGCACCATGGCCTCGGTCGAGGCGTGGGTGATGATGGTGCGGCTCATGGTGCTGGTGATCGCGTGGTCGATCACCTCGGTGGTGCTCATCTTGCGGTACTTGCGGAAGGCTTCGCGGATCCGGTCGAAGATCACCACCGACTCGTTGACCGAGTAGCCCAGCACCGCCAGCACCGCCGCCAGCACCGACAGCGAGAACTCCCATTGGAAGAAGGCGAAAAAGCCCAGGATGATCACCACGTCGTGCAGGTTGGCGATGATGGCCGCCACGCCGAACTTCCATTCAAAGCGGAAAGCCAGGTAGATCACGATGCCCACCACCACCAGGCCCAGGGCCATCAGGCCGCCATGCACCAGCTCTTCGCCGACCTGCGGGCCCACGAATTCGGTGCGGCGCAGGCTGACGTTGGGATCGGACGCCTTCAGGGCGCCCAGCACCTGTTCGCTCTGCTGCGCAGAGGTCACGCCTTTTTGTGCCGGCAGGCGGATCATCACGTCGCGCGCGGTGCCAAAGTTCTGCACCTGCACATCGGCATAACCCAGGCCGGCCACCGTCTCGCGCACCTTGGCGAGCTCGGCGGGCTGGCTGTAGGCCACCTCCATCACGGTGCCGCCGGTGAACTCCACCGACAAGTGCAGGCCGCGCGAGAACAGAAAGAACACCGCCAGCGCAAAGGTCAGGAAGGAAATCGCGTTGAACACCAACGCGTGCTTCATGAAGGGGATGTCTTTTTTGATGCGGAAAAATTCCATGGCCGCTTCCTTTACTTCGTTGGGGGCACCGCAGAGGTGTCGGCCGTGGGCTTCCAGATCTGCCCGATGGAGATGCTCTTGAGCTTTTTCTGGCGGCCATACCAGAGGTTCACGATGCCGCGCGAGAAGAACACGGCCGAGAACATGCTGGTCAGGATGCCGATGCAGTGCACCACGGCAAAGCCGCGCACCGGGCCCGAACCGAAGGCCAGCAGCGCCAGGCCCACGATCAGGGTGGTCACGTTCGAGTCCAGGATGGTGGCCCAGGCCCGGTCGTAGCCCATGTGGATGGCGGCCTGCGGCGACACGCCGTCGCGCAGCTCCTCGCGGATGCGCTCATTGATCAGCACGTTCGAGTCGATGGCCACGCCCAGGGCCAGCGCCATCGCGGCAATGCCGGGCAGGGTCAGGGTGGCCTGCAGCATCGACAGGATAGACAGCAGCAGCAGCACGTTCACCGCCAGCGCCAGGGTGGAGAACACGCCGAACAGCAGGTAGTACACGCACATGAAGGCGGCCACGGCCACCATGCCCCAGACCACGCTGTGGATACCGCGCGCGATGTTGTCGGCGCCCAGGCTGGGGCCGATGGTGAATTCTTCAATGATGTCCATGGGCGCGGCCAGCGAGCCGGCGCGCAGCAGCAGCGAGGTGTCGTTGGCCTCGGCCGTGGTCATGCGGCCGGAGATCTGCACCCGTCCGCCGCTGATTTCGCCGCGGATCACGGGCGCCGTCACCACTTCGCCCTTGCCTTTTTCGAACAGCACGATGGCCATGCGCTTGCCGATGTTCTCGCGCGTCACGTCGCGGAAGATGCGGGCGCCCTTGGCGTCCAGCGTCAGGTTGACCGTGGGTTCCTGGGTCTGGCTGTCAAAGCCCGGCTGGGCATCGGTCAGGTTCTCGCCGGTGAGGACGACCTGCTTTTTCACGATCACGGGCTGGCCGCTGCGTTCCAGGTAGCGCTCGGAGCCAAACGGCACGGGGCCGCGGCCGCCTTCGGCGCCCCGGGCTTCGGTGCTTTCATCGACCATGCGCACTTCCAGCGTGGCGGTGCGGCCCAGGATGTCCTTGGCCTTGGCCGTGTCCTGCACGCCGGGCAACTGCACGACGATGCGGTCCAGGCCCTGCTGCTGGATCACCGGCTCGGCCACGCCCAGCTCGTTGATGCGGTTGTGCAGGGTGGTGATGTTCTGCTTGAGGGCCTGCTCCTGCACGCGGCGCGTGGCCTCGGGCTTGATGCTGGCGCGCAGGCGGAATTCGCTGCCATCGGGCTGGCTGGTGGATTGCAGGTCGGCGAACTGGTCGGTGATCAGGTTGCGGGCCGCCGTGAGCGTGGCTTCGTCGCGCACCTTGATGTCGATGGTCTGGCCATCGCGGCTGATGCCGCCGTGGCGGATGCCCTTGTCGCGCAGCGCCGAGCGGATGTCGCCGGCATAGGATTCGGCCTTCTTGGTCAGCGCGGCCTGCATGTCCACCTGGAGCATGAAGTGCACGCCACCGCGCAGGTCCAGGCCCAGGTACATGGGCTGGGCATGCAGGGCCGTGAGCCAGGTGGGTGAGCGCGAAATCAGGTTCAGCGCCACGATGTAGGTGGGCTCGCTGGGGTCGGGTACCAGGGCCTTTTGCAGGGCGTCCCGCGCCTTGAGCTGGGTGTCGGGGGTGTCCAGGCGGGCCCGCACCGAGTTGCCGTCCAGGCTGACCAGATCGGGCGTGACGCCCGCGGCCTTGAGGGCTTCTTCGACCCGCTGTTGCAGCGCCGCATCCACCTTGACGGTGGCCTTGGCCGACGAAACCTGCACGGCAGGGGCTTCGCCAAAGAAATTGGGCAGGGTGTACAGGGTCCCCACCAGCAGCACGATCACCAGGATCGCGTACTTCCAGACCGGATAACGGTTCATGTCACGCTCTCACTTCAAGGACAGCCGGGAAGAGCGGACCGCCAGGGGCAGGCCGCTTCCGGAGAAAACAGGCGCCAGGCCTTACTTCAGCGTGCCCTTGGGCAGCACCTGCGCCACGGCGCTGCGCTGGATCTGCACTTCGACGCCGTTGGCGATCTCGACGTGCAGGAAGCCTTCGGACAGGCGGGTCACCTTGCCGATGATGCCGCCGGCCGTGGCCACTTCGTCGCCCTTGGCGATGGCTTCGATCATGGCGCGGTGCTCTTTCTGGCGCTTCATCTGCGGACGGATCATCACGAAGTACAGCACCACGAACATCAGCACCAGCGGCAGCATGCCGGTCACGGAAGACATCAGGTCATTGCCACCCGCGGCGGCAGCGGGTGCGGTCTGGGCGAAAGCAGAGGAAATAAACACGGGCAGAACTCCACAGGGGATGGACAAAACACACAAAACCCGCCAGAGGCCAGCGCCGCAGCGCCCGCCAGGCGGGGAACGGGGCATTGTATGCGGCGCTCCGTGGGCCTGGCCGTGGCTAAAACCCGGGGTGGGCCGGGTCTTCCCCCGCTGGGGAGGCCGCCCGCAAGGGGAGGTCGTCTTGTGGATGAAATTGGCCTGCAAGGCTCTGAAAATCAGCGTTTATTGCTATTTTTATGGGAGCAAAAAGCGCCCGGAACACGCGGGTCCCGGGCGGGTGTTCAGGCCGGGCTGGGCGGCGTGGCGCCGGGCGGCTGCGGCCACTGGGCCCTCAGCGCGGCCTCGCGGGCCCGGACGGCGGCCAGGTGGCGCGCCTTGACCGGGCCGTAGCCGCGGATCTGCTCGGGCAGGCTGGCGATCTCGACGGCCAGGGCCAGCGTGTCGGCGCTCAGGCCGGGCAGCAGCCTGTCGATGCCGGCGCGGTACTCGGCGATCAAGGCCCGCTCGGTGCGGCGTTCCTCGGTGTGGCCAAAGGGGTCGAGCGCCGTGCCCCGCAGGCCTTTGAACCGGGCCAGCCAGCCCAGCACGGGGCGGATCCAGGGGCCAAAGCGCTGTTTGACGGGCTGGCCCTGGTCGTTGGTGCGGGCCAGCACCGGCGGCGCCAGGTGGTGCACCAGCCGGAAGTCGCCCTCGAACCGGGCCGCGATCTGGGCGGTGAAGGCCGGGTCGGTGTGCAGGCGCGCGACTTCGTATTCGTCCTTGATGGCCATGAGCTTGAACAGCGCACGCGCCACGGCCTCGGACAGGCGGGTGCCGGGCACCCGCTGCGCTTCGGCGGCCTGCACTTTGTCGACAAACTGCCGGTAGCTGGCCGCGTAGGCGGCGTTCTGGTAACGGGTGAGTTCGTCGGTGCGCTGTGCCACCAGCTCGGCCAGCGTGGGTTTTTTCGCGAAGGTGACGACCTGCACCGTCTGCAGCCGCGCCTGCACGGCCGCGAGGTCATGGGCGCACTGGCGGCCCCAGGCAAAGGCGGCCTGGTTTTTGGCCACCTGCACGCCGTTGAGCTCCATGGCGCGCAGGAGCGAGGCCTGCGTCAGCGGCACGCGGCCTTTTTGCCAGGCATAGCCCAGCAGCAGGGGGTTGGTGTAGATGCTGTCGCCCAGCAGCTGCACCGCGATCTGTTCGGCATCGAAATGCCCGATCTGCTCGGCGCCCACGGCGGCAGCGATGGCGCTGTCGCAGGCAGCGGCGGGAAACTGCCAGTCGGGCTGGTGCACGAAAGCGGCCGTGGGCGCGCGGTGGCTGTTGAGCACCACGAAGGTGCGCCCCGCCTGCATCACCGCCAGCGTGGCCTTGCTGGCGGCCACGATGGGGTCGCAGCCGATGACGAGGTCGGCCTGGGCGGTATCGACCTTGGTGGTGTAGATCGCGTCCTGCCGCTGGGCGATCTGCACATGGCTCCAGGTGGCGCCGCCTTTCTGGGCCAGGCCCCCGGCGTCCTGCGTGACCACCCCTTTGCCCTCGAGGTGCGCCGCCATGCCCAGCAGCGCGCCGATCGTGATCACCCCGGTGCCGCCCACGCCGCCCACGACGATGCCCCAGGCGGTGTCGGCCGGGGGCAACTGCGGTTCGGGGAGCGGGGGGCCTTCGCTGGGGTCGCCATGGGAGGGCCGCGGGGGCTGGGGAGGCGTTCGGGGCTGCCCGCCCTCCACGGTCACGAAGCTGGGGCAAAAGCCTTTCAGGCAGGACAGGTCCTTGTTGCAGCTGCTCTGGTTGATGCGGCGCTTGCGGCCCCAGGGCGTATCGACTGGCTCGACGCTCAGGCAGTTCGACTGCACCGAGCAGTCGCCGCAGCCTTCGCACACCCGCTCGTTGATGAGCACCGTGGTGGCGGGCGTGGCCAGCGTGCCGCGCTTGCGCCGGCGGCGCTTTTCGGTGGCGCAGGTCTGGTCGTAGACCAGCACCGTGCAGCCCGGGACCTCGCGCAGCGCGCGCTGGACGGAGTCGAGCGCATCGCGGTGGTGCACCGTGACCTCGGCCGGCAGGGTCTGGGCGTATTTCCCGGGCTCGTCGGTCACGATGACGACCTGGGCCGCGCCTTCGGAGCGCACGCTGTCCACGATCTGCCGCACCGAATGGCCTTCGGGCCGCTCGCCGACCGGCTGGCCGCCGGTCATGGCCACGGCATCGTTGTACAGAATCTTGTAGGTGATGTTCACGCCCGCGGCAATGCTTTGGCGGATGGCCAGCAGGCCGCTGTGGAAGTAGGTGCCGTCGCCGAGGTTGGCGAACACATGCCGGTCGGTGGTGAAGGGCGCCTGGCCGACCCAGGCCACGCCCTCGCCGCCCATCTGCGAGAAGGTGCTGGTGCTGCGGTCCATCCACACCGCCATGTAATGGCAGCCGATGCCGGCCAGCGCGCGCGAGCCCTCGGGGACGCGGGTGCTGGTGTTGTGCGGGCAGCCGCTGCAGAACCAGGGCACGCGCTCGGCGGTGGCGCCCAGGTCGGCCAGGCTGCGCTCGCGGGCCTCGATCCGGGCCAGGCGCGCGTCCATGCGCGCGGCAATCTCGGCGGGGACCCCCAGTTTGCGCAGCCGCCCGGCAATCGCGCGGGCAATGATCGAGGGCGTCAGGTCGGCCTTGGCGCGCAGCAGCCAGTGCTGGCCGGGGTTGGGCTGGCTCCATTCCCCGCCCGAGACATCGCCTTCGGGTTCGTTGAACTTGCCCAGCACATGGGGCCGCACGTCATCGCGCCAGTTGTAGAGCTCTTCCTTGATCTGGTATTCGATGACCTGGCGCTTTTCCTCGATCACCAGGATTTCCTGCAGGCCCCGGGCAAAGTCCCGCGTGATGCTGGCTTCGAGGGGCCAGACCACGTTGACCTTGTGCACGCGAATCCCCAGCTGGCGGCAGGTGTCGTCCGGCAGTCCCAGGTCGTGCAGGGCCTGGCGCATGTCGTTGTAGGCCTTGCCGCTGGCGATCAGGCCCAGGCGGTCCTGCGGGCCGGCGATGACGTTGTGGTTGAGCCGGTTGGCCCGCACATAGGCCAGCGCGGCATACCATTTGTAGTCCATGAGCCGCGCTTCCTGCTCCAGCGGGGCGTCGGGCCAGCGGATGTGCAGGCCCCCCGGGGGCAGGGCGACATCCTCGGGCAGCACGATCGACACCCGGTCGGGGTCGACGGCCACGCGGGCCGAGGACTCCACCACCTCCTGGATGGTCTTCATGCCCGACCACAAACCCGAGAACCGGCTCATGGCCAACGCATGCAGGCCCATGTCCAGGATGTCCTGCACATGGCTCGGAAAGAACACCGGCAAGCCGCAGGCCTTGAAGATGTGGTCGCTCTGGTGCGGCGCCGTGCTGCTCTTGCTCACATGGTCGTCGCCCGCGATGGCGATCACGCCGCCATGCCGCGCCGTGCCGGCCATATTGGCGTGCTTGAACACGTCGGAGCAGCGGTCCACGCCCGGGCCCTTGCCATACCAGAGCCCGAACACGCCGTCGTAGCGCTGGCTTTGCGGGTAAATGTCGAGCTGCTGCGTGCCCCAGACGGCGGTGGCCGCCAATTCTTCGTTCACCCCGGGCTGGAAGACGATGTGGTGCCGGTCGAGGTGCGGGCGGGCGGCCCACAGCGCCTGGTCGTAGCCGCCCAGCGGGCTGCCGCGGTAGCCGCTGACGAAGCCGGCGGTGTTCAGCCCGGCGGCCGCGTCGCGCTGGCGCTGCAGCATGGGCAGGCGCACCAGGGCCTGCACCCCGCTCATGAACGCGTGGCCCCGGTCGAGCGTGTATTTGTCGTCCAGGCGGGGGGCTTCCTGGGCGGGGCGCAGATCCTGGGGCAGGGGGGCGTTCATGGCAGGTCTCCATTGGCGGCGGTGGGCGGTGCCTCTGTCGGGCGCTTGCCGGCCAGTGTAGGCCGGGCGCACGGATCTGTCTTGTCCCGCACGGAGGCCTGTGGTGCTCTTTGTTTGCTATTGAATAAATAGCATAAGGCGATTGTGGGCAGGGCAATCGCATCTAAATTGCCAGCCCCATAACCCCCTCCAGATAAGCCAAGTCCCAGCCTGCACGTTTGCGCTTGGCCTTGAGTCCCACCTTCAGGCTGGTGTCGGCCTGCAGCATCTGCTGGG
>JAQUDN010000271.1 GCA_028685665.1 Burkholderiaceae bacterium
CCAGGATCGGCACACCCACCTTTTCGAACATCTTCATGCCCTTCTAGGCGTCGAACAGCGCGATGTCCTGCGGGGTGGTCACGATCACGGCGCCGGTCATGGGCACCCGCTGGCTCAGGGTCAGCTGGATGTCGCCCGTGCCGGGAGGCATGTCGATGATCAGGTAGTCCAGGTCTTTCCAGTTGGTCTGGCGCAGCAGCTGCTCCAGCGCCTGCGTGGCCATGGGGCCGCGCCAGATCATGGCTTCGTCCTGGTCCACCAGGAAACCGATCGACATGACCTGCACGCCGTAGTTCTCCAGCGGCTCCATGGTCTTGCCGTCTTCGCTTTCGGGGCGGCGGTGGATGCCCAGCATCATGGGCTGGCTGGGGCCGTAGATGTCGGCATCCAGCACACCCACGCTGGCGCCTTCGGCGGCCAGGGCCAGGGCCAGGTTGGCGGCGGTGGTGCTTTTGCCCACCCCGCCCTTGCCCGAGGCCACGGCGATGATGTTCTTGACCTGCGGCAGCAATTGCACGCCGCGCTGCACCGCGTGCGCCTGCACCTGGGTGGTGATGTTGACCGACACGTTGTCCACGCCGGGCACGGCCTTGGCGGCCACCACCAGGCTGCGGCGCAGCGCCGGGATCAGGCTCTTGGCGGGATAACCCAGCTCGACATCAAAGGCCACGTCGCCGCCGTTGATCTGCAGATGGCGCAAAGCGCGGGTGCTGACGAAATCCTGGCCGGTGTGCGGATCGAGGACGCCCGCCAGCGCCGCCAAAAGACCTTGTTCTGTGACTGCCATTCAATTAACTCCTGTGGGGGGCGCCTAGTCTATCCAAGCGCCTGCGCCCCCTGCCGCTGCAGGACAATCCCGTCCTTCTGTCCCCTTGCCGCAAAGGAAGCCCGTGAAATTCAAAATGGCCCCCAATTCCCTGTTCGCGGTGCTGCTGCGCTCGCCCTGGTGGCTCAGCTTTGCCCTGGTGGGCCTCATCGTCCTGATCGCGGCGGCGTGGCTGCCTTCGCCCTACGAGGTGTTCGGTGCGCTGGGGAGTTTGCCGATCTTCGGGGTGGGGTGCGTCGCGGCCTGGCGGCAACTGCGGGCGCCCAGCGCCGCCCAGGTGCAAGCCCGCCTCGATACCGCAGCACGGCTGGCATGGCGGGATTTTTCCGACCAGCTGGCCCGCGCCTGGCAGGCCGAGGGCTATGCGGTGCAGCGCCTGCATGGCCCGGCCACCGACCTGCGCCTGGAAAAAGCCGGCCAGGTCCACCTGGTGAGCGCACGCCGCTGGAAAGCCGCCCACCACGGCATTGAACCGCTGCGCGACCTGCAGGCCGCCCTGGCCCCCCACGGGGCGCAGACCGGTGTGTACGTCGCCCTGCAGCCCTTGAGCGAACAGGCCCAGGCCCTGGCGCGCGGCCAGGGCCTGGTGCTCCTGCAGGGCGAAGCGCTGGCCCGCCTGCTGGGCAAGGCCAGCGCCTGAACAGGTTCCGCCTCCCGCCGCAAGGGGCTAGGGGGGCACAGGCCCGGCGCGGCAGGCCCTGTGGTTTTCCCGCTCCGCAGGGGCGCCTCCGGCGGAGCACACTGGTCCCCCGCACAGGACTGCCGTACCGCCCATGAACTCCGCCCTCTCCGGCCCGAACCCCCCACCGCGCACCGGCCTGCTGCTGACCGGGGGCGGCGCACGCGCGGCCTACCAGGTGGGCGTGATCGAGGCGATTGCCGATCTGCGGCATGCCTGCGGCGCGCGGCAGGAGCCCAACCCCTTCCCCATCATCACCGGCACCTCGGCGGGCGCCATCAACGCGGCCGCGCTGGCCTGCCGGGCCGACAACTTCGACCGCGGCGCGCGCAGCATTGCCCGCGTATGGCGCAGCTTCCACGCCCACCATGTGTACCGGGCCGACTACCTGGGCGTGCTGCAGACCGGCGCGCGCTGGCTCAGCCTGCTCTCCCTGGGCTGGGCCCTGGCACGCTGGCGCCGCATGCGGCCGCGTTCGCTGCTGGACAACAGCCCGCTGGAACAGCTGCTGGGCCGGCTGGTGCCCCTGGCACGCCTGCCCGGGCTGATCGCGCAGGGCCACCTGCAGGCGCTGGCCGTGACGGCGTCGAGCTACAGCTCGGGCGAACATGTCACCTTCTTTGAAACCAGCGGCCAGCAGCAGCCCTGGGTGCGCTCGCAGCGGCTGGCGGCGCGCGACCGCATCACCCATGCGCACCTGCTGGCGTCCTCGGCCATTCCGTTCATCTTTCCCGCCACCCCGGTGGCGCTGCGCGGCCGGACCGAATACTTCGGCGATGGCTCCATGCGCCAATCGGCCCCGCTGTCTCCGGCCATCCACCTGGGCGCCGACCGCCTGCTGGTGGTGGGGGCGGGGCGCATGCACGAGGCGCAAAGCCCGGGGGACGAGGCCGCCGACAGCGCCTACCCCAGCCTGGCGCAGATTGCGGGCCACGCGCTTTCCAGCATTTTTCTGGATGCGCTTTCGGTCGATCTGGAGCGCGCCAAGCGCATCAACCGCACGCTGGCCCTGATCCCGCCCGAAGCCCGGGTGCACAGCCCGTTGCGCCCCATCGACCTGCTGGTGATTGCGCCCTCGCAGCGCCTGGATGCGATTGCCGCCCGGCATGTGGGCGACCTGCCCCCGGCCGTGCGCACCCTGCTCGGCGGGCTGGGCGTCACGGCCAACGCCCAGGATTCACGCGGGGCCGCCCTGGCCAGCTACCTGCTGTTCGAGCAGGGCTACACCCGCGAACTGATGGCCCTGGGCCGTGCCGACACGCTGGCGCGCCGCACCGAGGTCTGCCACTTTTTTGGCTGGACCGACACCGGCGCCGCCTTGCGCGCCCCCGCCCACGGCGCGGGCCCGGGCGGACAGGGGCCATCGACCGGAAGAGGGAAGCCCTAAAATTGCGGGTTCCGCCTGAAAGCGCACCCCGCACCGAAAGCCGCTCCGATGTCTGCAC
>JAQUDN010000104.1 GCA_028685665.1 Burkholderiaceae bacterium
CACCGAGGCCGGCGTCATGTCGGGCGGCGAGCAGCAGATGCTCACCCTGTGCCGCACCCTCATGGGCGACCCCGACCTGATCATCATCGACGAGCCCACCGAGGGCCTGGCGCCCAAGATCGTCGAGCTGGTGGGGCAGTACCTGCAAACGCTCAAGGCCCGGGGTATCTCGGTGCTGCTGATCGAGCAAAAGCTGACCATTGCGATGGCGATTTCCGACCGCGCACTGGTCATGGGCCACGGCAGCATCGTTTTCCAGGGCACCCCTGACAGCCTGCGGGCCGACCACTACATCCGCAAGGAATGGCTGGAAGTGTGAGCCGGCTTGTCCCGCCGGGGACAAACCCGGGGCAGGCTGCCCCTCCGGACTCTCTAGAATCAAAAACGCACGATCGTTCTTTTTATTTTTCCAAGGAACAAGCCGCATGACCGCTCAGTACCACGTCCACGGTGACATTGCCGTGATCACCCTGGCCAACCCGCCTGTCAATGGTTTGGGTTTGTCCACCCGGCAGGGCATCGCCGACGGCCTGGCCCAGGCCCAGGCCGATGCCTCGGTGAAAGCCATTGTGCTCACCGGGGCTGGCAAGGCCTTCTCCGGGGGGGCTGACATCAAGGAATTCGGGTCCGACAAAGCCCTCCAGGAGCCCAACCTGAATTCCGTGATCGCCGCCCTGGAGAACGCCAGCAAGCCCGTCGTGGCCGCCATCCACAGCGTGGCCATGGGCGGTGGCCTGGAGCTGGCACTGGGTTGCCACTACCGTGTGGTGGCGCCGGGCTGCAGCGTGGCGCTGCCCGAAGTCAAGCTGGGCATCTTGCCCGGTGCAGGGGGCACGCAGCGCCTGCCGCGCGTGCTGGGCGTGGAAACCGCGTTGAACATGATCGTCAGTGGCGAGGCCGTGAAAAGCGAATTGCTGGCCAGCGCCCCGGGCCAGAAGCTGTTCGACAAGCTCGCCGCCTCGCCTGAATCCCTGATGGAAGAAGCCCAGGCGTTTGCCCGGAGCGTGGCCGATGTGCGTCCGCTGCCGCTGGTGCGCAAGCTGCCGGCCAAGCACCCGCAGGGCGATGCCTACTTCCAGTTCGTCCGCAATATGGTCAAGGGCATGGCCAAGAACTTCCCGGCGCCGCTCAAGTGCGTGGATGCCGTGGCGGCCGCCACCACCTCGCGCAGCTTTGACGAGGGCCTGGTCCGCGAGCGCGAGCTGTTCCTGGCCCTGATGGCCACGCCCGAATCGCGGGCTCTGCGCCACCTGTTCCTGGCCGAGCGCGCGGCCTCGAAGATTCCCGATGTGCCCTCCGACACGCCCCAGCGCAGCATCCAGGCCGTGGCCGTGATCGGTGCCGGCACCATGGGCGGCGGCATTGCGATGAACTTCCTCAACGCCGGCATTCCGGTCAAGATGCTGGAGATGAAACCCGAGGCCCTGGAGCGCGGGCTGGCCACCATCCGCAAGAACTACGAGGCCCAGGTCAAGAAAGGCAAGCTCAAGCAGGACAAGTACGAGCAGCGCATGGCCTTGCTCAGCACCACGCTCGACTACGCCGATCTGGCCCAGGCCGATCTGATCATCGAGGCCGTTTTCGAGGAGATCGGCGTCAAGGAAGCCGTCTTCCGGCAACTCGACGCCGTGGCCAAGCCCGGTGCGATCCTGGCTTCCAACACCTCCACCCTCGATGTGGACAAGATCGCCAGCTTCACCCAGCGTCCGCAGGACGTGGTGGGCATGCACTTCTTCAGTCCGGCCAACGTCATGAAGCTGCTCGAAGTGGTGCGGGGCGCCCAGACCGGCAAGGACGTGCTCGCCACCGTGATGGCGATTGCCAAGAAGATCAAGAAGACCGCCGTGGTGTCGGGCGTGTGCGATGGCTTCATCGGCAACCGCATGATCGAGCAGTACAGCCGCCAGGCCGGTTTCCTGATCGAGGAAGGCTGCACCCCCGCGCAGGTGGACAAGGCCATCGAAAAGTTCGGTTTTGCCATGGGGCCATTCCGCATGGGCGATCTGGCCGGCAACGACATTGGCTGGGCCATCCGCAAGCGCCGCTACCAGGAAAAGCCCGGCATGAAATACAGCAAGACCGCCGATCTGCTGTGCGAGATGGGCCGCTATGGCCAGAAGACCAGCGCTGGCTGGTACGACTATGTGCCCGGCAAACGCGATGCCCTCCCCAGCGCCCTGGTGGTCGAGATGATCGAGAAGCACCGCAAAGACCTGGGCATCACCCCCCGCAAGATTTCCGACGAGGAAATCGTGCAGCGCCTGGTGCTTTCGCTGGTCAACGAAGGCGCCCACATTCTGGAAGAAGGCATCGCCAGCAAGTCTGGCGACATCGACATGGTCTACCTCACGGGCTACGGCTTCCCCCTGCACCGTGGCGGCCCCATGCACTATGCCGGCGAGCTGGGCCTGTTCAATGTGGTCCAGGCCATGCACCGTTTTGCCCAGAACCCGCTCGACGACGCGGCGTTCTGGCAGCCCGCCCCGTTGCTGGCCCGGCTTGCTGCCGCTGGCCAGGTCTTCAACTGATCAGGATTTCCCCATGACCTCTGCTGTGATTGTTTCCACTGCCCGCACCCCCTTGGCCAAGAGCTGGAAAGGGGCTTTCAACATGACCCACGGCGCCACGCTGGGGGGCCATGCCGTACAGCACGCGATTGCCCGCGCGGGCATCGATGCCGCCGATATCGACGACGTCATCATGGGTTGTGCCACGCCCGAGGGGGCCACGGGCGCCAACATCGCGCGCCAGATCGCCTTGCAGGCGGGCTGCCCGATCAGCGTCTCGGGTGTCACCGTCAACCGCTTCTGTTCGTCCGGCTTGCAGACCATTGCCCTGGCGGCCCAGCGCATCATTGCGGGCGAAGCCGATGTGTTCGTGGCCGGCGGCGTGGAAAGCATCTCCTGCGTGCAGCAGGAAATGAACCAGCACATGCTGACGGACCATGCCATCACCAAGCCTGAAATCTACTGGAGCATGCTGCAGACCGCTGAACAGGTCGCCAAGCGCTACGGCATCGGCCGCGAGGCCATGGACGAATACGGCGCCGGCAGCCAGCAAAAAGCCTGCGCTGCGCAGGCGGCCGGCCTGTTTGACGCCGAAATCGCCCCCATCACCGTCACGGCCGGTGTGGTCGACAAGACCCTGGGCCTGGTCACGCGCCAACTGACGGTGAGCCGCGACGAAGGCACCCGCGAAGGCACCACGGTCGAGGCCATCCGGGGCCTGCGCTCGGCTTTGCCGGGCGGCCTGGTGACCGCTGGCAACGCCAGCCAGTTCTCGGACGGCGCCGGCGCCTGCGTGGTCACCAGCGAGGCCTATGCCAGCCAGAAGGGCCTGACCCCGCTGGGCCGCTTCCTGGGCTTTGCCGTGGCCGGTTGCGAGCCCGACGAAATGGGCATCGGCCCGGTGTTCGCCGTGCCCAAGGTGCTGAAAAAGCTCGGCCTTACGGTGAACGACATCGACCTGTGGGAACTGAATGAAGCCTTTGCCGTGCAGGTGCTGTACTGCCGCGACAAACTGGGCATCCCCGCCGACCGCCTGAACGTGAACGGCGGCGCGATTGCGCTGGGCCACCCCTATGGCGTGTCGGGCCAGCGCCTGACGGGCCACGCCCTCATCGAAGGCAAGCGCCGCGGCGCCAAGCGCGTCTGCGTGACGATGTGCATCGGCGGTGGCATGGGCGCCGCCGGCGTGTTTGAAGTGCTGTAAGCGCTGACGGCTTGTTTGAAGCCCAAAGCCCCGTGCAGGCCGCAAGGTGTGCACGGGGCTTTGCTATTAATTAAATAGCTGCTTGCGCTGTGTGGGTGGGCGCTGGAGGCCAAAATGCCGATGAATGAGACAGGCGGTTCAGAGCGCCAGCCGTGAAGCGACGGCAGGCATCAGCGCCCGGCTTGCCAGCAGGGCATCCCCCCAAAATGGCTGAGCCCCACGGGCGTCTCTCCTGGGGCTGATGCGGGGGGCCAGGCCACCGGGGTGGGGTGAAAGTGGGCTTGCAGGGCCGCCACATCGTCGGGCGTGTCCAGGTCGGTGATGTGGGCTGGCTGGGGGGTGGGGAAGGGCGTGGTGAGGCTGGGGTGAGCGGCCAGCCAGTCCCGCACACCCACGTGGTCGGGCAAGGCACTGATCTGCTGCACCGCGTGGCGGGAGAGCAGCAGGGGGTGCCCGCGCACGCCGCCGACCATCGGCATCAGCGCGTGCACCGAGGGCGCTCGCCCCTGCCAGGCGGTGAGCAAGGGCGCCATGTCTGCGGCGCTGAGCCGCGGCAGGTCGCCAAGCAGCAGCAGGAGATCGTGCGGGGCAAAGCGAGCGCGGTGTTCGTCCAGTGCCCGCCGTTGCGATTGCACCAGGCTGGGTTGGTCCAGCCGGTGCAGCACCGCGTGGGCGCCGCAGCGCTCGATCAGGGGCAGGAGCTGGTCCCGGTAGGGGCCAATGACCACGCTCACCGTCGGAACGCCGGCTGCGCGCAGCGCGGCGACCAGGCGCTCCAGCACGCTGATGCCGCCCACCTGGAGCGTGGCTTTGGGCCGGCCCCCCAGGCGCAGGCCCAGGCCCGCCGCCAGGATCGTGGCGGCCATGGGCGGGCGGGGCGTGGGGGGCGGAGGCACCTCAGGCCGCGCAGACCGGGGCCGTCCGTGCCGGTGGCGGGTGGGGCTCCAGCGTGGCCTTGCCCGCAGCGACGGGCATGGGTTCGCGCGCGGCCACGCCGTTCTTGAGCGCCACCACTTCGGCCATGATGGACAGCGCGATCTCGGCCGGCGTCTTGCTGCCGATGTACAGGCCCGCCGGGCTGTGCAGGCGGCCCACATCGGTGTGCGACAGGTCAAAGTGCTCGTGCAGCCGTTCCCGGCGCAGGGCGCTGTGGCGGCGCGAGCCGATGGCGCCCACATAGAACGCCTCGGACTGCAGGGCGTCGATCAGCGCCAGGTCGTCGAGTTTGGGGTCGTGCGTCAGCGCCACCACGGCAGTGCGGGCGTCGGGCTTGAGGCGCAGGATCAGGTCGTCCGGCATCTCGTGGCTGATCTGCACGCCGTCCATGCGCCCACTGTCCCGGTGCTCCTCGCGCGGGTCGCAGACGATGACCTCGAAGCCCAGGCCCAGCGCCATCTGGGCCATGAAGCGCGAGAGGTCGCCCGCGCCGATGAGGATCAGGCGGGCCTGCGGCCCCAGGTAGGTGGTCAGGTGCCGGGCGTCCAGGTGGGGCACACCGTCGCGCCGGCCTTCGCGCAGTGCCACCTGGCCGCTCTGCAGGTCCAGCACCCGTTCGCTGCTGCGCCGCTGCTGGCAGGCCTGCAGCAGCTCGCCGAGCCGGCTGTGGGCGGCCACCGGTTCCAGCACCAGTTCTACGGTGCCGCCACAGGGCAGGCCGAAGCGGTGGGCTTCGTCGGCCGAGATGCCGTAACGCTGCACGGTGGGCGTGCCGGTGGCGCAGACGGCCTGCACGCCGCCTTCGCGCAGGCGGCGGATCAGGTCGTCTTCGATGCAGCCGCCCGAGACCGAGCCCACCGTCTCCCCCTGGCCGTTGAGGGCCATGAGCGAGCCGGGGGGCCGGGGCGAGGAGCCCCAGGTGCGTGCGACGGTGACCAGCACCACCGACTGGCCCGCCGATTGCCAGCCCACTGCGGTGCGCAAAACCAGGGTGTCCAGGTCTTCCATGGCCCAGGCCCTTTCCCGTTCAGGCCCGTTGGAACGGCAGCTCGCGCAGCGGCTTGCCGGTGAGCAGTGCAAGCGCGTTGGCGAAGGCCGGTGCCAGCGGGGGCAGGCCGGGTTCCCCCATGCCGGTGGGCGCGTCGGCACTGGGCACGATGTGCACCGCAAACGCGGGCGCGTCGGTGATGCGCGGCACGGCGAAATCGCCGAAGTTGCTTTGCTCGACCACCCCGTCCTTGAGCGTGATGGCGCCGCCCGGCAGGCACATGGACAGGCCCATGATGGCCGCGCCCTGGATCTGCGCCTCGATGCTGCGCGGGTTGATGGCCAGGTTGCAGTGCACGCCGGCCGTGGCCTTGTGCAGCACCGGCTGGCCGTTTTTGAGCGAGGCCTCCACCACATAGGCCACCACGGTTTCGAACGACTCGTGCACCGCCACGCCCCAGGCGCGGCCCGCGGGCAGCTTGCGCTTGCCGTAGCCGCTCTTGTCCACCGCCAATTGCAGCGCCGCGCTGTGGCGCAGGTTGTGGGCGCCGAACAGGCGCAGGCGGTAGGCCACCGGGTCTTGCTGGGTGGCACGGGCGATGTCGTCGATCAGTGTTTCCTTCACGTAGGCGGTGTGGGTCGAGCCCACGCTGCGCCACCAAAGCACCGGCACGTTCAGCTTGGGGTGGTGCACCGTCAGCCGCATGGGGATGGGGTAGGGCGCGCGCATCCCCTCGGTGGCCGTGCTGTCCACGCCGTTTTTGACCATGCTGTCGAACATCGTGCCGCCAACGATCGACTGGCCGACCAGCACATGGTCCCAGGCCAGCACATTGCCTTGTTTGTCAAAACCAATGCGGGCGCGGTGCAGGTGCATGGGGCGGTAGAAGCCGCCTTGCACATCGTCTTCGCGGCTCCACAGGGTGCGAATCGGCACGGCCAGCCCGGCCGTGCGGGCGGCTTTGGCCACCTCGCAGGCCAGCACCACAAAATCGCTAGTGGGGTTGCCGCGGCGACCGAAGCCTCCGCCAGCCATTTGCACATGCACCTTCACCTGCTCGGGCTTGAGGGCCAGCACGCGGGCCGCCGCCATGCCGTCCACGCCCGGGAACTGGGTGCCCGACCAGATTTCGGCCTGCTGGTCGCCCAGTTGCACGGTGCAGTTCAGCGGCTCCATGGGCGCGTGGGCCAGGTAGGGGAAGATGAACTCGGCCTCGATGCGCTGGGGAGCCTGGGCCAGGGGCGCCATGTCGGCGTCCAAGGCCACGGCACCGCTTTGCTGGGCCAGTTGGCGGTACTGCGCCAGTTGGCGGGTGCTGTCGACTTTTTCCACCCCGTCGGTGTTCCATTGCAGCTTGAGCGCGTCGCGGCCCTGCTTGGCGGGCCAGTAGCCGTCGGCCACCACGGCCACGCCTTCGCCGCCCGAGCCCAAGGGCACCCGCAGCACCGCTTTCACGCCTTGGACGGCGCGGGCTGCGCTCTCGTCCACCGAGGCGAGCTTGCCGCCGAACACCGGCGGCCTGGCCACCACGGCCGTGAGCTGGCCGGGCAGGCGCACGTCGATGCCGAAGTCCTGCCGGCCGCTGCTTTTGGCGCGCGCATCGATGCGGGAGGTCGGGTGTCCGATGATGCGGAAGTCCTTCGGGTCCTTGAGGGCGATTTTGTCCGGCACGGGCAGCGCCATGGCGGCCTGGGCCAGCTCGCCGTAGCCGGCCTTGCGGCCGTGGGGGCCGAGCACCTGGCCGGCCTTCGTGCGCAGGCTGGCCACGTCCACGTTCCAGCGCGCGGCGGCGGCCGAGAGCAGCATGGCGCGGGCGCGGGCGCCGAGTTCGCGGTACTGCGTGTAGCTGTGCTGGATGGAATTGGAGCCGCCGGTCAGGTGGATGCCAAAGCGCGGGTCGACGTACGCCGCATCGTTGGTGCCGTGGCGGCTGCGCACCAGGGACCAGTCGGCGTCCAGTTCTTCGGCCAGGATCATCGGCAGGCCGGTTTCCACGCCCTGTCCGAACTCCAGCCGGTTCAGGGTGACAGTGATTTCGCCATTGGGTGCGATCTGCACAAACGCCGACGGTTGTTCGGTGGGTTTCAGGCCGCTGGCCGCACTGCCTTGGGCGGTGGCCAGGTGCGGGAAGGCGCCCAGGGCCAGGCCGCTGGCACCGGCCAGCTTGAGGAAACTGCGGCGGGGGAGCGCGGTCGGCGCGTCGGACGGCTCGCGTTGCAGCAGGTGCTGAAGGGCGCGCGGCATCTCGGGGGTGTGGGGAGCGATCAACATGGGGACCTCCTTCAAGCGAGGGCGCGGGCGGCTTCGGCCACCGCAGCGCGGATGCGGGCGTAGGTGCCACAGCGGCAGATATTGCCGGCCATGGCGGCGTCGATCTCGGCGGCGCTGGGCTGCTTGCCGCGCGGCAGCGATTTCAGAAACGCGGTGGCGCTCATGATCTGGCCGCTCTGGCAGTAGCCGCACTGGGCCACGTCGTGTTTCACCCAGGCCGCGTGGACGGCTGCGCCCACCCGGTCTTTGCCGCCGGTGACGGCTTCGATGGTGGTGACCCGCTTGCCTTCGGCCGCCGACACCGGCGTGATGCAGGAGCGGATGGCCTGGCCGTCCAGGTGCACGGTGCAGGCCCCGCAGAGCGCGGCACCGCAGCCGAATTTGGTGCCGTTCAGGCCCAGCGTGTCGCGCAGGGCCCAGAGGATGGGGGTGCCGGGGTCGGTGTCGAGCGTGTGGTCACGCCCGTTCACGTTGAGTCTGCTCATGGGGTCATCTCCTGGGTGTTACGGGGTCCGGGTGGGGGCGAACAGGGCCGGGGCCCCCCGCGCTGCGCGCCTGCGGTGCCGGGGCTGGACCCGGCGCGGGTCCTTCGGGGCTCACGGTTGGGAGGCCTTCGCGCACGCGCCGGGCCTCCTGCGCCAGCAGCAAGCCGCCAATGTAGCGCACGGCTTCGGGGAAGGTCCGGTGGGGCTTGCCTTGTCACCGCATCCGGCGGCGCAGATCGGCGGCCTTGTCGTCGCAGCAGCCGAATGGCGCGAAGGGGCAGGCCCCCAGAAACGGGCGCCCTGGCGGATTCAATTTGCTCCTCTAAGCATAGCATCTAGTGCTTTACCCATAAGGGTTCAAGGCCGAAAAGGCGGTCCATCCACATCGGGGCCAGCGCTGCCGCAGGCGTCTCTCAACCGCCTTCGCCCGGCGCGCCAGCGTGCCGCCCTGTCCGCCCGGCCGTTCGCACAAGGGAGCCCGCCCGCCGCGTCGCGCAGCGGACACGCCTTGCCGGGGGGGCTGCCCATAATTTGCCGCATGACCTCCTTCCGTCCCACCCTTGAATTCCTGCTCTACCAGTGGTTGGGCGCCGACAAGCTGACCCAGCGCCCGCGCTTTGCCGACCATGGGCGGGAAACCTTCGATGCGGTGCTGGACACCTGCGAGCGCATCGCCCGCGAAAAATACGCGCCCTTCAACCGCCTGGTAGACCAGCAGGAGCCGCGGTTCGATGGCGAGCGCGTGCACTTGCCGCAGGCCACCCAGGACGCCTACGACGCCTATGCGGCCTCGGGGATGCTCAGCGCCGCGCAGGATGAGGACATTGGCGGCATGCAACTGCCCTACACCGTGGAAGCGGCGGCCAACAGCTTTTTTGCGCTGGCATCGATCAGCATCAGCTCCAGCCTGCTGTCGGTGGGCAATGCGAATTTGCTCATGGTGCACGGGACCGCGCTGCAAAAAGAGGTGTTTGCCCTGCCCACGTTTTCCGGGCGCTTCTCGGGCACGATGTGCCTGTCCGAGCCGCAGGCGGGTTCGAGCCTGAGCGATGTGGCCACGCGCGCCGTGCCCGATGGGGACGGCTCCGAGGCCGACCCGCTGGGCCCCCGTTTTCGCCTCACCGGGAACAAGATGTGGATCTCTTCGGGCGACCACGAGCTGTCGGAGAACATCGTCCACCTGGTGCTGGCCAAGATTCCCGGCCCCGACGGCCAGCTGGTGCCGGGCACGCGCGGGATTTCGCTGTTCATCGTGCCCAAGAAACTCGTCGGCACCGACGGCCAGCTCACCGGGGTGCGCAACGATGTGGCGCTGGCGGGCCTGAACCACAAGCTCGGCTGGCGCGGCACCACCAACACGCTGCTCCACTTTGGCGAAGGCAAATACCCGGTGGAGGGCCGGGCGGGGGCCGTGGGCTATCTGGTGGGCCCGCCGGGCAAGGGCCTGGCCTGCATGTTCCACATGATGAACGAGGCGCGCATTGCGATTGGCATGGCGGCCAGCATGCTGGGCCTGGCGGGGTATTACGCCAGCCTGGACTACGCCCGCAACCGTCCGCAGGGCCGGCCCGTGGGCCCGGCCGGCAAGGAGGCCGCCCGGCCCCAGGTGCGCATCATCGAGCACGCCGATGTGCGCCGCATGCTGCTGGCGCAAAAAGCCTATGCCGAAGGCGGCCTGGCACTCAATCTGTACTGCGCCCGCCTGGTCGATGAGCAGCACACCGGCGCGCCCGAAGCGGCCGACGAGGCCCGCCTGTTGCTGGAAGTGCTGACGCCCATCGCCAAGAGCTGGCCCAGCGAATGGTGTCTGGAGGCCAACAGCCTGGCCATCCAGGTGCATGGCGGCTATGGCTACACGCGGGATTTTCCCGTCGAGCAGTACTGGCGCGACAACCGGCTGAACATGATCCACGAAGGCACGCACGGCATCCAGGCCACCGATCTGCTGGGGCGCAAGGTGCTGATGGAAAACGGGCGCGGTCTGCAGTTGCTGGTGTCCCGCATGCAGGCCACGATCGCCCAGGCCGCGCGACAGCCCACCCTGGCTGCCCACGCCACCGCCCTGGAGGGCGCGCTGCAGCAGGTGCTGGCCGCCACCCAGGCCGCCTGGGCCACGGGCGAGCCGGCCGAGGCCCTGGCCAATGCCGTGCCCTACCTGCAGGCTTTTGGCCACACCGTAATGGCCTGGGTGTGGCTGGATGTGGCCGGGGCCACGCTGCGTTCGGATGCTACGCTTTCAGTAGCTGCCAGCGTAGGCCGGATGGGTGCTGCACGCTATTTTTACCATTATGAGTTGCCCCAGGTCGCTGCCTGGTTGCAGGTGGTGGCCCAGCGCGACACCACCTGCGCCGACCTGCCCGAAGACGCTTTCTGAGCCGGAGCGCGGGGGCGGCAGAGGCCGCGCGCCGGCGGGCTCCACCGGGTCCTGCTCAATAGCGGTTGGGGGTGGCCAGCACGGCCATGGTCACGCGCGAGATGCAGACCAGCTTGCCTTCGGCGTTGGTGATGCGCACTTCCCAGACATGGGTGTTGCGCCCCAGGTGGGCGGGTGTGGCCACGCCATAGACGAAGCCATCCACCACGGCGCGCACATGGTTGGCATTGATTTCCTGGCCGACGCAGTGGAACCGCTCGGGGTCGACCACATGCGCGGCGGCCCAGGAGGCCAGCGTTTCGGCAAACAGCACCGAGGCGCCGCCATGCAAGGCCCCGGCCGGCTGGCGCGTGCGCGCGTCCACCGGCATGCGGCCGCGCAGGTAGTCGTCTCCGGCTTCGATCAGTTCAATGCCGAGGTTGCCGTTGGCGCAGCCGAGGGCTTTCTCGTTGAGGGCTTGGAGCGGGATGTCTTTGAACCAGATGGCCATGGCTGTCTCCTGTGGGGGTTATCCGTGTTTGGCGCTGCCCAGATAGGCTTCGATGACCTTGGGATTGCGGGCCAGATCGGCGGCCGCCCCTTCGAGGGTGATGTCGCCGACCTCCAGCACGTAGCCGTAGTCGGACACCTGCAGGGCCGCCCGTGAATTCTGCTCGATGAGCAAGGTGGCCACCCCGGTGTCGCGCAGCCGCGAAATCACCTGGAACACTTCGGCCATCACGCGCGGCGCCAGGCCCAGGGAGGGTTCGTCCAGCATCAGGACCTTGGGGTCGCTCATCAGTGCGCGCCCCAGGGCAATCATCTGGCGCTCGCCGCCCGACATGGTGCCGGCCAGTTGCTGGCGGCGCTCCTTGAGCCGGGGGAAGGTCGCATAGATCGATTCGAGCCCATCGCGGTACGACCAACCCGGCTTGCGGCGGCGGTAGGCACCCAGCAGCAGGTTGTCTTCCACGCTCATGGTGGTGAAGAGTTCGCGTTTTTCCGGCACCAGGGCCAGGCCCCGGCCCAGGCGCAGTTCCACGGCATCGTGGGAGATGTCGCGCCCTTCGTAGCGGACTTCCCCCTGGGTCTGGGCGCTTGCGGGCAGCAGGCCCATGATGGCGTTGAGCAGGGTGGATTTGCCTGCGCCATTGGGGCCGATCACGGTGACGATCTGTCCTGCCTGCACTTCGATCTTGGCGTTGCGCAGGGCCTCGACCTTGCCGTATTGCACGCTGAGTCCCTGCGTGTGCAGCACGGTGGCGTGTTGCTTGCTCATTCGATGCCTCCCAGGTATGCGGCCAGCACCGCTTCGTTGTTCTGGATTTCTTGGGGCAGGCCTTCGGCGATCTTGCTGCCGAACTCCATCACGACCAGGCGGTCGGTGATGCCCATGACAAAGTCCATGTCGTGCTCGACCAGCAGGACCGACATGCCTTCGGCCTTGAGCTGCTTGAGCAGTTCGGACAGGGCCTGCTTTTCTTTCAGGCGCAAACCGGCCGCGGGCTCGTCCAGCAGCAGCAAAACGGGGTCGGTGCACAGCGCGCGGGCGATTTCCAGAATCCGCTGCTGTCCCAGGGCCAGG
>JAQUDN010000272.1 GCA_028685665.1 Burkholderiaceae bacterium
GCGTGAACAGCGCCAGCGCCGCCAGATTGGTCGCCGTGTTGAGCAGCTTGGCCGAGGCCGAGGCGTGCAGGAAGTCGTAGCCCAGCCAGCGCACGAACAGAAACACGAAGAGGCTGCCCGTGCCCGGGCCGAAGAAACCGTCATAAAAGCCGATCCCTGCGCCGATCAGGCTGGCGGCCCACGCTTCGGCGCGGCCTTGCAGGCGCGGTGCGTGCGTGCGGCCCAGGTCTTTTTTGGCCAGCGTGTAGGCCAGCATGGCCAGCAGGATCAGGGGCAGGAGCCGCCGCAGGAAGTCCGGCGACAGCACGGTCACCGTCCAGGCCCCGGCAAAGGCGCCCGCCAGTCCCGCCCCGGCGGCGGGCAGCAGGGCCGACCAGCGCAGCTGTACCCGCCGGCTGTACTGCCAGGTGGCCAGGGCCGTGCCCCAGATCGCCCCGCCCTTGTTGGTGCCCATCAGCGTGGCCGGCGCCGTGCTGGGAAAGGTGGCGAACAGCGCGGGCAGCAAGACCAGTCCGCCACCGCCCACGATGGCATCCACAAAACCGGCCAGCAGCGAGGCCAGCGAAACAACAATCCATTCCATGCGGCCATTGTCGCACCCCGAGTGCTATGGATAACATAGCTTTTAAGGCAATACAGGTCAGCGTTAGCGGCCTTTTTGATCCATTTTTTGCTGTCGGGCGACGGGGGGCGCAGGCAAAAAAAAGCGCCGGGGTTTCCGGCGCTTCAAAAAGTGCATCTCATGGGATGCTTGTCTTGTATGGTTGTTGGTAGTGTCTTTGTCTCCTCGGCCCCTCGTTGCACGCACCGGGGTGCGTTTCGAGTGGCGTGAATGTAACGGCTGTTGGTGTCCGGGCTTCTAGGGGATTTCCCGCGATGGGGCGGTTTTTCGTGCTCCGGGGCTCAGCGGCGGGGGGCCAGGATCCATTCGGCGGCCTTTTCGGCCAGCATCAGGGTGGGGGAGTTGGTGTTGCCGCTGGTGATGGTGGGCATGGCTCCGGCATCGACCACCCGCAGCCCCGCGATGCCGCGCACGCGCAGTTCGGGGTCGAGCACGGCCATCGGGTCGTCGGCCCGGCCCATGCGGGTGGTGCCCACCGGGTGGAAGATGGTGGTGGCGATGTCCCCGGCCAGCCGGGCCAGCTCCTCGTCGGTCTGGAACTGCACGCCGGGCTTCCATTCCTCGGGCTGGTAGGCGGCCAGGGCGGGTTGGGCCACGATGCGGCGCGTCAGGCGCAGGCTTTCGGCGGCCACCTGGCGGTCTTCGGCGGTGCTGAGGTAGTTGGGGGCGATGGTGGGGGCGGCGCGGAAGTCCGGGCTGCCGATCTGCACCGTGCCCCGGCTGCTCGGGTTGAGGTTGCAGACGCTGGCGGTGAAGGCCGGAAAGCGGTGCAGCGGCTCGCCAAAGGCGTCCAGCGACAGCGGCTGCACGTGGTATTGCAGGTTGGGCCAGCGCCGATCGGGGCTGCTGCGCGTGAAAGCGCCCAGCTGCGAGGGCGCCATGCTCATCGGGCCGCTGCGCCGCAGCGCGTATTCCAGGCCGATCTTGGCCTTGCCCCAGAGCGAGTGGGCCAGGGTGTTCAGCGTGGGCACGCCCTGCACCTTGAACACCGCGCGGATCTGCAGATGGTCTTGCAGATTGGCGCCCACGCCGGGCAGCTCGTGCACCACCGGGATGCCGTGCTGGCGCAGCAGGTCGGCGGGGCCGATGCCCGACAGCTGCAGCAGCTGGGGCGAATTGAGGGCCCCCGCGCTCAGGATCACCTCTTGCGTGGCGTGCGCCGTCACCATCTGCTGGCCGTCCCACACCTTCACGCCGGTGCAGCGCGGGCGGCCATCGGGCTGGGGTTCGAACAGGAGCTGGCTGGCCTGTGCGCGGGTCCACATCTCGAAGTTGGGCCGGCCGTAGCAGGTGGGGCGCAGGAAGGCTTTGGCGGTGTTCCAGCGCCAGCCGCTTTTTTGGTTGACCTCGAAATAGCCCACGCCCTCGTTGCTGCCCCGGTTGAAGTCCTCGGTGGCCGGAATGCCCGCCTGCTGCGCGGCCTGGGCAAAGGCGTCGAGCAGATCCCAGCGCAGGCGCTGTTTTTCGACGCGCCATTCGCCGCTGCTGCCGGTGCGCGGGTGGCCGTGCAGGCGCTCGAACTCGGGGTCGGCGGGCGCGCCAGCGTCCAGGCGCCAGTGGTTTTCGTGGCGCCGGAAGTAGGGCAGGGTGTGCTCCCAGCGCCAGGCGTCGCTGCCGGTGATCTGCGCCCACTGCTCGTAGTCGCGGGACTGGCCGCGCATATAGATCATGCCGTTGATGCTGCTGCAGCCGCCCAGGGTCTTGCCGCGCGGGTAGCGCAGGCTGCGGCCGTTCAGGCCGGCGTCGGGGGCGGTGTGGTAGAGCCAGTCGGTGCGCGGGTTGCCGATGCAATACAGGTAGCCCACGGGGATGTGGATCCAGTGGTAGTCGTCCTTGCCGCCGGCCTCGATCAGCAGCACGCGGTGCCGGGGGTCTTCGCTCAAGCGCTTGCAGAGCAGGGCGCCGGCCGTGCCGCCGCCAATGATGATGTAGTCGAAAGTGGTGTCGCTCATGGGCTGAAAACGCCGTGGGGCCGGGGGGAGATGGGGCCATTGTGCGAACGCGGCCAGGGCTGTCGAGAGGGCAAACGCGGGGGGTGCTTGCATCTGCTATTTATTTGATAGCTGTTGGTGCTGGATCCGATTGCCTTGGAGCCGGTTTTGTCTCATGCCGGGGTCTGTCGCCTGCGGCTCCGCTACCATGGCGGTTTTCCTTGGCGGGCGCTGTCTGGCGCCCTTGTTGCATGAGCCCCAGTGCGCCCCACATCACCCGCATCGACACGCCCGAAGGGGCGTGCGCCGTGCTGCGCGGGCGCTGGGGGGCGGCCGAGCTGGGCACGCCGGCGCAGTGGCGGGGGCTGTCG
>JAQUDN010000105.1 GCA_028685665.1 Burkholderiaceae bacterium
ATAATTTGACCACAGATCACAGGCGCTTCCTGCAGGTGCGGCCCTTTTGCCGCCCCTGGAGCCGCCCCCCTTTGCCCACACGCCGCCCACCATGAAATTTCAGCCCGACCGCTCGAACGCACTCACCATCAGCGGCTATGGGCCCGGCTGGATCGGCATCGAAACCGAAAAAATCACCCAGAGCCTCATCATTGGCTCCAACGGCCTGCGCCTGGACTGGCCCTGCGAACGTTTTGAAGACCTGGGCCCTGAGCACTTTGCCCAGCTGGCCGGGCTGGACGCCGAGTTGATCGTGTTCGGCAGCGGCACACGCAACCGCTTCCCCCGCCCCGAATGGCTGCGTCCCCTGATGGCGCGCCGCCTGGGCCTGGAGACCATGGACACCCAGGCCGCCTGCCGCACCTACAACATCCTGGCCGGCGAAGGGCGCAATGTGGTCGCAGCCCTCCTCCTGGAAAGGCCAGGAGGCCCAATTGAGTCCTGAAACGTTTTCAGGGTAAAATACTATGTTGCGCTCGGGGGCACCATCAAGAGCAATAACACACCTGTGCCCCCAGGCTTACCAACGACTACATCCTGAGAGATTGAAGTGCTATGGCGATCGTTGTCAACAAACCCCTCCCCGAATTTGAAGCCAACGCGACCGGTGGTATCAAGGTCTCCAACACCTCCCACAACGGTCAGATCCTGATTCTGTACTTCTACCCCAAGGACAACACGCCCGGCTGCACCACCGAAGCGATGCAGTTCCGCGACAAATACAAGGATTTCGCCAAAGCGGGCGCTGCCGTGTTTGGCGTGTCGCGCGACAACATGAAGTCGCACGATGATTTCAAGGAAAAGCTGGAGCTGCCCTTTGAACTCATCGCTGACACCGAAGAAAAAATGTGCCACATGTTCGGTGTCGTCAAGAACAAGATCATGTACGGCAAGAAGGTCAAGGGCATTGAGCGCAGCACCTTCCTGATCGGCCCCGATGGCATCCTGCAGCAGGAATGGCGCGGCCTGAAGGTTCCCGGCCATGTGGACGAAGTCCTGAAGGCCGTGAAAGCCATGAAGGCCGCCCTCAAGAAAGCCGCTTGACGCAGGGCACCGCCCTGTTCGGGGAACACACGACACCCTTGCGCCCGGATGGTGACACCATCCGTTGGCATAATGGTTCGATGTTCGTGGACACCCCCTCGTTTGACCTCCCCCCTCAAAGCCGCCTTGGTCTCCAGGCGGCTTTTTGCTTTCTGAACCTTTCCGCCTGAGGCCTGCCACCATGCCATTGCCCCCAGCGCCCAACCGGCGCGCCGCCCTCCTCTCGCCTGAGGCCTTCCAGACCCCTGCCCGCACCGCCAAAGCCCCTGCCGGAACCCAAGTCAACGCAGCAGAAGCTGCGCCCCGCACCCGCCAAGGCAAGGCCAGCCACCGCAGCGCAGCGCCCCGGCCCGAGACCGATCTGGCCAGCGCGCCCCAGACAGCCCTGCCCACCCCGAAGGCGCCCCAACCCGCCCAGCCCGCGCCCGCCCCGATGGCGGCCGCCCCGATGGCGGCCGCAGCCCCTAGCCGCCGCAGGACATCGGCAGCGCGCGCCGCCGCAGCGGCGGCTCCCGCCCCCAGCGTACCGGCCCCCACCCCTGCCGCGCGCAGCAAAAAGGCCCGCCCCCAGGGGCCTGCCAAGCTGTTCGTTCTGGACACCAATGTGCTGCTGCACGATCCGAGCAGCCTGTTCCGCTTCGAGGAACACGACATCTTTCTGCCGATGATCGTGCTCGAAGAACTCGACAGCCACAAAAAGGGCATGACCGAGGTGGCCCGCAATGGCCGCCAGGTCAGCCGCACGCTCGACGCACTGGTCGCCACCCAGGGGGCCGACATCGCGCAAGGCCTGAAGCTGGATGCCACCGGCCAGCGTGCTGCGGGCGGCCACCTGTTCTTCCAGACCGCCCCGCTCGATTACAGCCTGCCCACCAGCCTGCCCCAGGGCAAGGCGGACAACCAGATCCTGGGCGTGGTCGAAGCCTTGCGCAAGCTGCACGCCCCCCGCGAGGTCGTCCTGGTGTCCAAGGACATCAATATGCGCGTCAAGGCCAGCGCACTGGGCCTGGCCGCGGAGGACTACCAGAACGACAAGACACTGGAAGACGGCGATCTGCTTTACTCCGGCCTGCTGGCCCTGCCAGCCGACTTCTGGAACAAGAGCGGCAAGAACGTCGAGAGCTGGCAGAGTGGCGCCCACACTTTCTACCGCATCACCGGCGCGATCGTTTCGCAACTGATGATCAACCAGTTTGTGTACTTCGAAGCCCCCGGCGAGCCCAGCCTGTTTGCCCGCGTGAGCGAAATCCGCGAAAAAACGGCCGTGCTGCAGACCCTCAAGGACTACGGATCGACCAAGCAGGCGGTCTGGGGCGTGACCACGCGCAACCAGGAGCAGAACTACGCCATGAACCTGCTCATCGACCCCGAAATCGACTTCGTCACCTTGACGGGTACGGCCGGCACCGGCAAAACCCTGCTGGCCCTGGCCGCCGGCCTGACCCAGGTGCTGGACGAGCGCCGCTACACCGAAATCATCATGACCCGCGCCACGGTCAGCGTGGGCGAGGACATCGGCTTCCTGCCCGGCACGGAAGAAGAAAAGATGGGCCCCTGGATGGGTGCGCTCGACGACAACCTGGAATTCCTCGCCAAAGGCGATGGCGGCAACGCCGGGGAATGGGGCCGCGCTGCCACCAACGAGCTGATCCGTAGCCGCATCAAGATCAAGAGCATGAACTTCATGCGCGGCCGCACCTTCCTGAACAAGTACGTGATCATCGACGAGGCACAGAACCTGACGCCCAAGCAGATGAAGACGCTCATCACCCGTGCGGGCCCGGGCACCAAGATCATCTGCATGGGCAATCTCGCACAGATCGACACGCCCTACCTCACCGAAGGCTCATCCGGCCTGACCTACGCCGTGGACCGCTTCAAGGGCTGGCCGCACAGCGGCCACATCACCCTGGCACGCGGTGAACGTTCGCGCCTGGCCGATTTCGCCAGCGAAGTGCTGTAAACGCCATGGCCCTGGGATGGATGACGGCACTGAAGCTGGTGCCCTGGAGCGACGTGATCGAGGCCACGCCGCAGCTGGTGCAGGCCGCCCGGCGCCTGCTCGGCAACCGAGGCAAAGGCAACGATACCGCCAGAGCCGATGCCGATGCACTGGCAGGCAGCGGCAGCCATGGACTGGCACAGCGCCTGGAACGCCTGGAACGCCAGCAGCAGGAGTCGGTGGAATTGCTCGAATCGCTGGCCGAACACCATGCCCGCCTGGTCCAGGCCATCGAGGCGCTGCGGCGACGCAACCAGCAGCTGGGCATCGGCCTGCTGGCTGTGGCGCTGCTTGCGGTGGGCCTGCTGGTCTGGGCGGTGCGCCCATAGAGCCCATAGAGCCCAGGGACTGGCCAGGGACTTTTCAGGGGCTGCGTGGCCTAGCACGCCCACCCCAATCACTTCAATATTGATAGCTGCCAGCGCTTACCCTGTAAGCCCTGGCAGCTATTTTCATTAGAAATCGTCGCCTGAGCCTATGGCCAGGCTTTCAAAGCGCGTCTGCGATTTCTGGAAGAACAGCTTCACCGTGCCCGTGGGGCCATTGCGCTGCTTGCCGATGATGACCTCGGCCACATTCGGCTCCTTGCTGTCCTTGTTGTAGTAGTCGTCACGGTAAATGAACATGATGATGTCGGCATCCTGCTCAATGGCCCCGGACTCGCGCAGATCGGACATCATGGGACGCTTGTCGGTACGCTGTTCGACCGAGCGGTTGAGCTGCGAGAGCGCAATCACCGGGCACTGCAGCTCCTTGGCCAGCATCTTCAGGCCCCGCGAAATTTCGCCCAGCTCGGTGGCCCGGTTCTCCCCCTGGGCGCCCGCCGAACCACTCATCAGCTGCAGGTAGTCGACCACGATCAGCCCCAGCTTGCCGCACTGGCGCGCCAGCCGCCGTGCGTTGGCACGCAGCTCCGACGGCGTCAGGCCCGGGGTTTCATCGATGTGCAAGGACACGGTGCGCAATTTTTCGATCGCCTCGGTCAGGCGCGGCCACTCTTCGTCGCTGAGCTTGCCCGTGCGCAGATTGCCCTGGTTGATGCGGCCAATGGAGCCGACGATACGCACCGCCAGCTGGGCGGCCCCCATTTCCATCGAGAAGATGGCGACGGGCAGGCCCTCGTTCAGCGCCACATGCTCGGCAATGTTCACGGCAAAGGCCGTCTTGCCCATCGAGGGCCGGGCCGCCAGCACCACCATGTCCCCGGCCTGCAGCCCCGAAGTCATCCGATCCAGGTCAATGAAGCCGGTGGGCACCCCCGTGATGTCGTTGGGGTTGTCGGCCATCTCCTGCACCCGGTCGAGCAAATCGACCACCAGGGTGTCCATGGCCTGGAAGCCCTGCTTCATGCGCGAGCCTTCCTCGCCGATATTGAAGATCTTCTGCTCGGCCTCGTCGAGGATCTTGTCCACCGGCCGGCCCTGGGGATTGAAGGCATTGGTGGCGATTTCGTCGCTGGCTGTCACCAATTTGCGCAGAATGGCGCGCTCGCGCACGATCTCGGCATACCGGCGGATATTGCTGGCGCTGGGCACATACTGCGCCAGGCCATTCAGGTAGCCCAACCCCCCGATTTCCTCGGCCTTGCCCAGGCCCTGCAACTGCTCGTAAACGGTGATCACATCGGCCGGCTTGCTGGCATTGATCAGCCCGCCGATGGCGGCATAGATCAGTTTGTGCTCGTAACGGTAGAAGTCGTTGTCCACCAGCAAATCGCCCACCCGGTCCCAGGCGTTGTTGTCCAGCAACAAGCCCCCCAGCACGCTCGATTCGGCCTCGATGGAATGCGGAGGAACGCGCAGCTGGGCCATCTGGCGGTCTGGCAAAGGAGCAAAACCTTCGTCAATAGGAGGGAAGACAGCGGACATGAATTTCCTTAGGACAGCCTGGAATGCTAGCGCCGACGGACAGACCCGTCACTTGGCACAGCGAGAGGAAAAGAGCACCCCAAAAACAAAAGCCGCCCGAAGGCGGCTTCTGTCCGGAGGAACCGGGTGATCAGGCGGATTCGCCGTAGACCGACACGGTCACGTCCACGACCACGTCGGTGTGCAAAGCCACGCTGACGGTGCTTTCGCTCACGACCTTGATCGGACCGTGGGGCAGGCGAACCTGCGACTTCACGACCTTGTAGCCTTGCTTGTTCAGCTCTTCGGCGATGTCGTGGTTGGTCACCGAACCAAACAGACGGCCATCCACACCAGCCTTTTGTGTCAGCTTGATGGTGGTGCCACCCAGCTTTTCACCTTGGGCCTGGGCTTCTGCCAGCTTGGCTGCAGCCGCTTTTTCGAGTTCAGCGCGCTTGGCTTCGAATTCTGCCTTGGCAGCTTCGGTAGCACGGCGGGCGCGGCCCGAAGGAATCAGAAAGTTGCGGGCGTAGCCGTCCTTGACCTTGACGATTTCGCCGAGGTTGCCGAGGTTCACAACCTTGTCGAGCAGGATGATTTGCATGGGTTGTGCTCCTTAGATCTTGTGCTGGTCGCTGTAAGGCACCAGGGCCAGGAAGCGAGCGCGCTTGATGGCGGTATTCAGCTGGCGCTGGAAAATGGCGCGGGTGCCGGTCAGGCGTGCGGGGATGATCTTGCCGTTTTCGGCAATGAAATCACGCAGCGTATCGACATCTTTGTAGTCGATCTCTTCCACACCAGTCACTGTGAAGCGGCAAAAACGCTTGCGCTTGAACAGCAGGGACTGGGTGTTGCGCTTGGGGCGCTTGTCTTTGTTGAACTTCTTGAACGTGGCCATTGCGGACCCCTTGAAAATTAATTTTGTTGAATATCCTGGATGTGGAGCACGGCGGTCTTGCCATTGCGGGGCGTGGCCAGAAAGCCTTGAAAAGTCCAGAGACTTCCCAGCGCTTGCTTGGCCAGCCGCTCGGCCATGACACCAAAGGCCACAGCTTTCATGACCGCCTTGACGTCGCGTGCCTGGCCTGCTTCTGTTTGCCGGGACTCGTGCTCGAGCCGCAGGGCAATCGCAGGCAATCCGGCAGGCGTGAACCGCAAGGCTTCTGCCTCAGCGATGCAAGCCGTCAGGACGACGCGGTTCTCCACTCCCGTGAGGGCAGATCAGCGCTCGCCGGCAGCCGCGTATTCGGCTTGGCTGGCTTTGCGGGCTTCTTCGCGCTCGACGGTCTTCATCATCGAGGAAGGACCGGTGTCGGCCTTCTTCTTTTGCACCGTCAGGTGGCGCAGAACGGCGTCGTTGAACTTGAAGGCATGCTCCAGTTCAGCCATCACGGCCTGGTCGGCTTCGATGTTCACGCACAGGTAGTGGGCCTTGGCCAGCTTGTTGATCAGGTACGCCAGTTGACGACGGCCCCAGTCTTCCACGCGGTGCACTTTGCCGCCGCCGGCGACGATCATGCCCTTGTAGCGCTCCAGCATGGCTGGAACTTGTTCGCTTTGATCCGGATGGATCAACAAAATGATTTCGTAATGACGCATGCATACTCCTTCTGGTTAAGACCACCCGCCGCGTCGCGAAGCAGTGTGGCAAGGCAAAGCCGTAAATTATAGCCCGGCGGCGGGAGCTTGTACACTTTTGCCCATCTGCAGCATGCGACCACCCGAGCCCGGGAAGGTTTTTTTCCGGGGGCCCGCGCCCCGCATGCCGGCCAGAAACCAGGTGGGCGCCCGGCGGTGCAGGGGAGACTGGCGCCAGTCCGGTGCGCCCACCCTTGAAATTCACTGACACCGCCCCACCTCGCGTTCACGGGTTCTTCATTCAGAAAATCACGAAATGTCCGACAACTACCAACAAAACACCCTCCAAGGCACCGCATCCCCCGAAGAAGTCGAAGCCGCCATGGCTGCAAACGCCTCGGATGAACTCAGCCGCCTGCAAGGCGAACTGGCCGAACTCAAGGCCAAGAGTGCCGATCTCGCCGACCAATTCCTGCGCGCCAAGGCCGAGGCTGAAAATGCCCGCCGCCGTGCAGAAGACGAAGTCTCCAAAGCCCGCAAATTCAGCATCGAAAGCTTTGCCGAAAGCCTGTTGCCCGTGGCCGACAGCCTGGATGCCGCCCTGGGCATCAAGGAAGCCACGCCCCAGCAGCTGCGCGAAGGCGCCGATGCCACCCTGCGCCAGCTCACCTCGGCCCTGGAGCGCAACAAGGTCCTGGCCATCCAGCCTGCGGCCGGCACCAAGTTCGACCCGCACCAGCACCAGGCCATCAGCGTGGTGCCCGCGGAGCAGGAACCCAACACCGTGGTGTCCGTGCTGCAAAAAGGCTATGTGATCGCAGATCGCGTGCTGCGCCCGGCCCTGGTCACGGTCACGGCCCCGAAATAAAAAAGTGGCCTTGCCGCCTTGAAGCCGGCCAAGTTATCCACAAGTTACTCATCATCCAAAACTTTGAAGCATCGCGGAGAAAAACATGGGAAAAATCATCGGCATTGACCTGGGCACCACCAACAGCTGCGTGGCGATCATGGAAGGCAACACCACACGCGTGATCGAGAACAGCGAAGGTGCCCGCACCACGCCGTCGATCATTGCCTACCAGGAAGACGGCGAGATTCTCGTCGGCGCCTCGGCCAAGCGCCAGGCCGTGACCAACCCCAAGAACACCATCTACGCCTCCAAGCGCCTGATCGGCCGCAAGTTCGACGAAAAGGAAGTGCAGAAGGACATCGACCTGATGCCCTACACCATCGCCAAGGCCGACAACGGCGATGCCTGGATCGAAGTGCGTGGCCAGAAGCTGGCGCCTCCACAAATCAGCGCCGAAGTCCTGCGCAAGATGAAGAAAACGGCCGAAGACTACCTCGGCGAGGCCGTGACCGAAGCCGTGATCACCGTGCCGGCCTACTTCAACGACGCCCAGCGCCAGGCCACCAAGGACGCTGGCCGCATCGCAGGCCTGGACGTCAAGCGCATCATCAACGAGCCCACGGCCGCTGCACTGGCCTTTGGCCTGGACAAGACCGAAAAGGGCGACCGCAAGATCGCGGTGTATGACCTGGGCGGCGGCACGTTCGACGTGTCGATCATCGAAATCGCCGACGTCGATGGCGAAAAGCAGTTCGAAGTGCTGTCCACCAACGGCGACACCTTCCTGGGCGGCGAAGACTTCGACCAGCGCATCATCGACTTCATCATTGCCGAGTTCAAGAAAGAGCAAGGCGTGGACCTGTCCAAGGACGTCCTGGCCCTGCAACGCCTGAAGGAAGCCGCCGAAAAAGCCAAGATCGAGCTGTCCAACTCGGCCTCGACCGACCTCAACCTGCCCTACATCACGGCCGATGCCTCGGGTCCCAAGCACCTGAACATCAAGCTGACCCGCGCCAAGCTCGAAAGCCTGGTGGACGAGCTGATCGAGCGCACCATTGCCCCCTGCCGCACCGCCATCAAGGATGCAGGCATCAGCGTGGCAGACATCAATGACGTGATCCTGGTCGGCGGCATGAGCCGCATGCCCAAGGTGCAGGAAAAGGTCAAGGAATTCTTCGGCAAGGAACCCCGCAAGGACGTGAACCCCGATGAAGCCGTCGCCGTGGGCGCGGCCATCCAGGGCCAGGTGCTGTCGGGTGACCGCAAGGACGTGCTGCTGCTCGACGTGACCCCGCTGTCCCTGGGCATCGAAACCCTGGGCGGCGTGATGACCAAGATGATCACCAAGAACACCACGATCCCGACGAAGTTCGCGCAGACCTTCTCCACGGCAGACGACAACCAGCCGGCCGTGACCATCAAGGTGTTCCAGGGCGAACGCGAACTGGCCTCGGGCAACAAGCTGCTGGGCGAGTTCAACCTCGAGGGCATTCCCCCTGCGTCGCGCGGCGTGCCACAGATCGAAGTGTCTTTCGACATCGACGCCAACGGCATCCTGCACGTGGGCGCCAAGGACAAGGGCACCGGCAAGGAAAACAAGATCACCATCAAGGCCAACTCCGGCCTGTCGGAAGATGAAATCCAGCAGATGGTGAAAGATGCCGAGCTGAACGCCGCCGAAGACCACAAGAAGCTCGAACTGGTCAAGGCCCGCAACCAGGGTGAAGCCGCAGTGCACAGCGTCAACAAGAGCCTGGCCGAGCACGGCGACAAGCTCGATGCCGCCGAAAAGGACGCCATCACGGCCGCCGCCAAGGCCCTGGAAGAAGCCCTCAAGGGCGAGGACAAGGCCGCCATCGACGAGAAGACCACCGCGCTGATGGCCGCCAGCCAGAAGCTGGGTGAAAAAATGTACGCCGAAGCCCAGGCCGCCCAGGCGGCTCCCGCCGCCGAGCCCAGCCAGGCCGCCGCAGGCAAGCACGCCGATGACGACAATGTCGTCGACGCGGAAGTGAAGGAAGTCAAGAAGGGCTGACCACAACGCGTGCGTTGATCCTCGCCGCCGCGCTGAGCCCCTGAAGGGGTTTTGCGCGGCGTTCCTGTTCCCTACGGGCTCAAAAAACCATGTCGAAACGCGACTACTACGAAGTCCTGGGGCTTGCCAAAGGCGCCTCGGACGAAGAAATCAAGAAGGCCTATCGCAAGCTGGCGATGAAGCACCACCCCGACCGCAACCAGGGGGATAGCGCCAAGGCCGCCGAAGAAAAGTTCAAGGAAGCCAAAGAGGCTTACGAGATGCTCTCGGACCCGCAAAAACGGGCGGCCTACGACCAGTACGGCCATGCCGGCGTGGACCCGAACATGCGTGGCCCGGGCGGCGCCGGGGGCGAGGGCTTTGGCGGCTTTGCCGAAGCCTTTGGCGATATTTTTGGCGACATGTTCGGCCAGAACGGCGGGGGCCGAGGCCGGGGTGCAGGAGGCCGCCAGGTCTACCGGGGCAGCGATCTGAGCTACGCCATGGAAATCACCCTCGAAGAAGCGGCCCGCGGCAAGGATGCCCAGATCCGCATCCCTTCCTGGGAAAGCTGCGACACCTGCCATGGCAGCGGCGCCAAACCCGGCACCAGCGCCAAGACCTGCAGCACCTGCGCGGGCAGCGGCACGGTGCAGATGCGCCAGGGCTTTTTCAGCGTGCAGCAGACCTGTCCGCACTGCCGGGGCACCGGCAAGATCATTCCCGAGCCCTGCACCAGCTGCCAGGGCCAAGGCAAGCTCAAGAAGCAGAAAACCCTGGAAGTCAAGATTCCCGGCGGCATCGACGACGGCATGCGCATCCGCAGCACCGGCAACGGCGAACCGGGCACCAATGGCGGCCCGGCGGGCGACCTCTACATCGAGATCCGGCTCAAGAAGCACGACATCTTCGAGCGCGACGGCGACGACCTGCATTGCCAGGTGCCGGTGAGCTTCATCACCGCCGCGCTGGGCGGCGAGATCGAGGTCCCCACACTGGCGGGCAAGGCAGCCATCGACATCCCCGAAGGCACCCAGGCGGGCAAGCAGTTCCGACTGCGCGGCAAGGGCATCAAGGGTGTTCGCGCCAGCTACCCCGGCGACCTGTACTGCCACATCGTGGTCGAAACCCCGGTCAAGCTGACCGAACACCAGCGCAAGCTGCTGCGCGAGCTGGACGAATCCCTGAAAAAGGGCGGCGCCAAGCACTCGCCCAGCAACGACAGCTGGACCGACCGGCTGAAGAACTTCTTCAGCTGACCGCCTGCGCGGTTCCCCACCAAGCCGCCCACCAGGGCGGCTTTTTTGCGCCGCCACGCCCTTACCATGGATGGTCTGAACACTGCAAAGGACCGCCATGGAGACCCGCATCACCTTTCTGGGGGGCACCGGCACCGTCACCGGCTCCAAATACCTGGTGCGCCACGCAAACCAATCCGTGCTGATCGACTGCGGCCTGTTCCAGGGCTACAAACTGCTGCGGCTGCGCAACTGGCAGCCCCTGCCCATCGCACCGCACCAGATCGATGCCGTGGTGCTGACCCACGCCCACCTCGACCACAGCGGCTACCTGCCCTTGCTGGCGCGCGACGGCTACCAGCGCCCCATCCACACCACCGCCGGCACGCGCGACCTGTGCGCGATTCTTCTGCCGGACAGTGGCCACCTCCAGGAAGAAGACGCCGCCTTCCTGAACCGGCACCAGCTCAGCCGCCATGCCCCGGCCCTGCCGCTGTACACCCGGCTCGATGCGCAGCGCTGCCTGAAACAGTTCCAGGTCCATCCCCTGCACCGCCCCTTCGAGCCCCTGCCGGGCTGGCGCGCCACCTTCTCGCCCGCGGGGCATATCCTGGGCGCCGCCAGTGTGCTGCTCGAAGTCGGTGGCCGCCGCATCCTGTTCTCGGGCGATCTGGGCCGCCCCGATGACCTGGTGATGAACCCGCCCGATGCACCGCCCCAGGCGGACACCGTGCTGGTCGAATCCACCTACGGCGACCGGACC
Organism: Burkholderiaceae bacterium; assembly: GCA_028685665.1. Taxonomy (GTDB): domain Bacteria; phylum Pseudomonadota; class Gammaproteobacteria; order Burkholderiales; family Burkholderiaceae_C; genus JAQUDN01. Next base: position 11,376 of record JAQUDN010000105.1, read on the forward strand.
CACCCCACCGAAGACCTGCTCAGTGAACTGGCCCCGGCCCTGCAAAGGGTGGCTGCGCGGGGGGGTGTGGCGGTAGTCCCCGTGTTTGCCGTGGGCCGGGCGCAGGCCCTGCTGCACGCGATTGCCCAACTGAAAGTGCAACACGCCATCCCGCACGGGCTGCCGGTCTTTCTGGACAGCCCCATGGCCATCAGCGCCACCGGCTTGCTGCCGCAGCACATGGACGAACACCGGCTGAGCCCCCATGACCTCCATGCCATGGGACGGGGCACGACGATGGTGCAGACCCCCGATGAATCCAAAAGCCTGGCCCGGCTGCACGGCCCCATGGTGATTCTGTCGGCCAGCGGCATGGCCACTGGCGGGCGGGTGCTGCACCACCTGGCGCTGTATGCGGGTGACCACCGCAATATGGTGATCCTGACGGGTTACCAGGCCCCAGGCACCCGCGGTGCGCGGCTGGCCGAGGGGGAAAAAAGCCTCCGCATCCATGGCCAGGATGTACCGGTCCGTGCCGAGGTGGTGCAACTTGCCTCGGCCTCGGCCCATGCCGATGCGCCGCAGATCGTGGACTGGCTGCGCGCCATGCCGCACGCCCCCGAGCGGGTGTATGTGGTGCACGGCGACCTGGGCGCGGCCGACGCCCTGCGCCAGCGCATTGCCCGCACCCTGCACTGGCAGGCCCTCACCCCCGAACACGGCAGCACCGGCCTGGCCTGAGC
>JAQUDN010000273.1 GCA_028685665.1 Burkholderiaceae bacterium
GAGTCGATGAACATCATCAAGAACTCCTCGGTGGCTTTCGCGGTCTCGATTGCCGAGCTGACCTTCTTTGCCCGCCAATCGGGCGAGGAAACCTCGCTGCCCGTCGAGATGTACCTGGCCGTGACCCTGCTCTACGCCGTCTCGGCTTTTGGCGTGAACCGCGCCATGGGCTTGGTCGAACGCAAGACCCGCGTGCCAGGCTTTGTCGCCGCGGGCGGCATGGGAGGGCATTGACATGGGCGGTTTGGACTTTTCCTTCTTCCGCTGGGACATCCTGGGGCCCTTCATTGCCAAAGGCTTTGTCTTCAGCATCTGGCTGACCATCGTGGCCACGATTGGCGGCATCCTGTTCGGCACCGTGCTGGCCCTGATGCGCCTTTCGGGGCGCAAGTGGCTCGACTGGCCGGCAGCGGCCTATGTCAACACCATGCGGTCCATTCCCCTGGTGATGGTGCTGCTGTGGTTCTTTCTGCTCATCCCCTTTGCGATTGGCCGCCCCCTGGGCGCCGAGACGTCGGCCGTGATCACCTTCATCGTGTTTGAAGCGGCGTATTTCTCGGAGATCGTGCGCGCGGGCATCCAGTCGATCTCGCGCGGGCAGGTCAATGCGGGTTATGCCCTTGGCATGACCTATGGGCAGAACATGCGGCTCGTGATCCTGCCCCAGGCGTTTCGCAACATGCTGCCGGTGTTTCTGACGCAGACCATCATCCTGTTCCAGGACACCTCGCTGGTGTATGCGATTGGTGCCTACGACCTGCTCAAGGGCTTCGAGACCGCCGGCAAGAACCTGGGACGGCCCGTGGAGGCCTACCTGCTGGCGGCCCTCGTGTATTTCGTGCTGTGCATGGGGCTGTCGTATGCCGTGCGCCGCATCCAGACCAAGATCCAGATCATCCGCTGACGGAGTAAAGGCAAAGACATGATTGAAATCAAAAACGTGTCCAAGTGGTATGGCCCAGTCCAGGTGCTCAACGACTGCTCGGTCAGCATCAACAAAGGCGATGTCGTGGTGGTCTGCGGGCCCTCGGGCTCCGGCAAGTCCACGCTGATCAAGACCGTCAATGCGCTGGAGCCTTTCCAGAAGGGCGAAATCTTCGTCAACGGCGTGCCGCTGCACGATCCCAAGACCGATTTGCCCAAGCTGCGCTCCCATGTGGGCATGGTGTTCCAGCATTTCGAGCTGTTTCCGCACCTGTCGGTGACCGAAAACCTGACCATCGCCCAGATCAAGGTGCTGGGCCGCAACGCCGACGAAGCCAAGGCCCGGGGCCTGAAAATGCTGGACCGCGTGGGCCTGATGGCGCACAAGGACAAGTTCCCTGGCCAGCTCTCGGGCGGCCAGCAGCAGCGCGTGGCGATTGCCCGGGCCCTGTCGATGGACCCCATCGTGATGCTGTTCGATGAACCCACCTCGGCCCTCGACCCCGAAATGGTCGGCGAGGTGCTCGACGTGATGGTGACCCTGGCCAAGGAAGGCATGACCATGATGTGCGTCACCCACGAAATGGGTTTTGCGCGCAAGGTCGCCAGCCGCGTCATCTTCATCGACGTGGGGGGGCGCATTCTGGAAGACTGCTCCAAGGACGAGTTCTTTGCCCATCCCGAGAACCGCCAGCCGCGCACCAAGGACTTTCTCAACAAAATCCTGCAGCACTGAAACGCCCGGTTTTCCCTGGCAACCCATGTTCACCCTGGCTCTTTCCGCGTTCACCCCCTTCGTCCTTCCGGCCTCTGAGCGGGCGGGTGGGGGTGCGCCGCGGCCACGGTACCGCTGGCTCGGCGCACAGTCCTGAGCCCGGCGGTCCCTTTCTCCTTTTCCTGCATCCCTTCGCCCCTGGACCACCGGGCCCCACCCGGCGCCAACCGCCCCATCCACGCCACACGCTGTCAGGCCGTGGAGGGGCTTTTCCAGGAGTGAACATGCCTTCTTCCCATGTGTCCCCGGTCCGCCTGCTCAACGAGCTGGACCACCTTCGTCTGCGCCGCCTGGTGCCCCCGCGCGGCGCCACGGGCCCGCTGGCGGGATTGCTGGACATGGCCGACCTGGTCCTGCCCCAGGACATGCCGCCCGACGTGGCCACCATGCGTTCGCGCCTGCTGCTCGAAACCCTGCCCGGCGGCGAGCAACGCACCTACACCCTGAGCTACCCCGAGGAAGCCGACCCCGCGCGCGGCGATCTGTCCGTGCTCTCGCCCGCTGGCGCCAGCCTGCTGGGCTTGACGGTGGGCAGCGAGGCCCGCTGGCAGTCCCTGGACGGCCAGCACCACGCCGTGCGCCTGCTGGACATCCTCTACCAGCCCGAGGCGGCAGGAGCCTGGGCGCGCTGAACCCACTGCCCACGGAGCCCGCCGGGCCGCCACGGGCCCAGGGGGGGGGCGTCAGGTGCCAGGGTAAGGGTGTTTTTGGGCTCTGGCCCTTGCTGTGTCTGCGGTAATAGCTATCAATGAAGGAGCAATCTGTCCAATGGGACAATGCTGCCCCATGACTGCTCCACTCCAGACCCTGACCCTCACCCGCCCTGACGACTGGCATCTGCATGTCCGTGACGGCGCCCCTTTGCATACCGTGGTGCCGCACACGGCCGCGCAGTTTGGCCGCGCGATCATCATGCCCAACCTGCGCCCGCCCGTGACCACGGCCGCGCAGGCGCTGGCCTACAAGCAGCGCATCTTGGCCGCCGTGCCCGAGGGCGTGGCCTTCGAGCCGCTGATGACGCTGTATCTGACCGACAACCTGCCCGCCGACGAGATTGCGCGGGCCAAGGACGCCGGCGTGGTGGCCGCCAAGCTGTATCCGGCCGGCGCCACCACCAACAGCGATGCCGGCGTGACCGACCTGCGCAAGACCTACGCCACGCTCGAAGCCATGCAAAAGGC
>JAQUDN010000274.1:0-1744 GCA_028685665.1 Burkholderiaceae bacterium
CAGGACACCGCCCTTGGCATCCAGGTCCACCGCCCAATACAGCTGGCCCGCCGAATCGGCCGGACGCTGGTAAAAAGCGACGTAAATTTTCTGAACAATATCAAGTTGATCAACGGCGGCCATGGCGTGCTTTCAGAAGTAAGAGGGGTTTGTAACAAACGGGACAAAGGTCGGCGGATATTAACTGATAACGGGGCAAATTCCCCCTGTGAGAACGGCCTTTGAGCGCCGCTCGCCGCGTCTGCGAAAGACCGCTTTCCCAGCCCGCAAAAGGACGGGGAGGCACCCTGCCACACAGGACCCAGGTCCAGACTGCGCCGCCAGCCCGGGCCCACGGCGAAGGCCATCCACCCGCAAAAAACCCGGCAGGCCCCCTCATCGGGGAGACCTGCCGGGTTCAGGGGATCGGCGCTGGATTACAGAGCGCTGGGTTCCGCCGTGTCGTCGGTGGCCAGATTGCCTTGCACCATGGTGGCAGGCTCGGTCGAGTCGCTGATTTGCAACTGCGACTGCTTGGCGTAGTCCATCAAAGCGACAGCGCTGGTCGTGACCGACTGGGGGATGGCATCGTCAGGTGCCACCACCGAGGCGGCAGCACCGTCACCACCGCTACCGCAAGCCGACAGCAAGCCCATCGAAAGACAAGCCGCCGCCAGCAGGGCTGTACGTGAAACAGATTTCTTCATGACAATTCCTTCCGAAGAAAAGTCTCACCGCGCTCAGCGCGAACCCGCGTTGGGCGTGTTGAGGTAGGGGAAACGGCTCAGGAAAGGCACGGTCGCCTGGTCCACGCCATCATGGATGCCAGCGACCGCCGCACCGGCCGGCACGCTCGAAGGCTTGCAAGCCGAGGTCAGGCTGGGCACGCCGGGCACGCCATTCAGACCCAGGGCGTTGTTGTCGCCATTGATCACACACAGGCCACCCAGGACCGCCACCAAGGCGATATCGACCACGTCGTCCTTGGGACGGCGACCGTTCGGGAAGCCCGCCAGGTCGGTGGCCTTGCCCAGATTGGCCACTCCGCCCACACGCAGCACTTCGCCGGCCACGCCCAGACGGTTCTGGTCCGCAAAAGGCACCGGAGCAATGGCGGTGTTCAAACGCAGCACTTCCGACGGCGTGGCCGTTGCAGGCTTGTTCACGCCCGCAATCCCGGTCAGGAAGACCGTGGCCAGATCCGTACGGGGCAGGTTCGTGGGCGCAACCGCCTTGGCATCCCCCGCCAGCACCAAGCCCAGCAAAGCAGGCAAAGTAGGATTGGTTACGTACGACAGGAACTGGCCGTCGTCCTGCGGCTTGGACGCGTTGAACTTGTCCTTGTCAGGCAGACCGATCACCACTTCGTTGACCAGGGGGTTGCCCAGGCGCGACACCTGGGTCCAGGCGCCACCGGACTTTTCGCTGGTCTGGTGACCCGACACAGGCTTGCCATCGAGCAGACGCGTCTGGCGCAGGCTGGCCGTGGTCCAGGCACCGATCACGGGGTCCGAGGCGGTGGTCAGGCAGTCTTTGTGGACTTCCAGGGCCAGCGTGGTCACGTTCTTGCCCTGGATGGCGTGCTGACCGCCTTGGCCGGCAGCATCCTTGTTGGCGGGGTCGAGCAAAAAGCCCAAAGGCGCATTCACCAGATCAAAGATCGGACCCAGATTGACGGCAAAACCTTCCTGGCGCTGGCCCACGAACACCTTGCCCACATCCTTGCCTGCAGGGCAGCCGGGAATGCGCACTTCATGCACATGCT
>JAQUDN010000274.1:1754-2867 GCA_028685665.1 Burkholderiaceae bacterium
CGATGTAGTCCACGGGGTTCTCGAAGGTCGACGAACCACCGGTCTTGACGATGGCTTGCGAAGAACCCTTGCGGCGGTCACCCCGCACCACATTCACGGTGAAGGTTTCGTTGAGGTTCAGGTTGGGGTCGGTGACCTGGCCCACGGTACCGGCCTGGATCAGCGGAATCGCCACCTTGGCCGAACCAATCGACAAGGCCACGCTGTTGAGCTTGTTCTTGAAGCGGAACTGGAAGGTGATGTCTTCGCGGGCATCGCCGTTGTTGTCCACATGGATTTCATACAACGCGTTGGGGTCCAGCGAGAAATAGTTCGGACCGCCGTACGCGTCTTGCAAAGGCTGGTAGTTGGCCAGCAGGGTCACGTAGTCGGCACGTCCGCCGGCGCCTGTGGCCGAAACACCTTCGTAACTGCGGAACATATAGAAATCAGTGCCGTCCACCTTGGGACTGGTCGCAATGAAAGGGGCTTCGCGGTGGCTCGAAGCCACTGCCGCACCGGCCATGCACATCAACAAGCAGGCTCGTGCCACAGGACCTGTAGGAAGGAATCGCATTTGTTTCTCCTTTGAACACAAAGTATTGAACGCAGGGTAAAAGCTCTGCTTTGTCAGTACGCCCGACCGATGAAATCAGATTCAAAATTTTCAGTTATTTTTTAAACTGATCAGTCACAAGGCCATTCACCATACCCCAAAGGGAGGCGATTGCAAGCGATTTCGGGGCATGGCAGAGCAGATCGTCCCTCCAAAAAACAACGCAATCAGGCCTGCGCGTTGACCCAGCCTGCCCGATAAGCTATGGTTTAGATAGCACATCTCTCCCCTCCAAGGAACCCGCCATGCTTTACGCCACCTTGAAACTCATTCACCTTCTGGCGCTCATCGTCTGGTTGGGTGGCATGGTGTTTGCCCACTTCTTCCTGCGCCCTGCGGTACAGACCTTGGAACCCTCGGTGCGTGTGCGGCTGATGCACGACGTACTGCAGCGCTTTTTTTCGGGCGTCCTGGTCGCCGTACTGCTGGTGGTGGGCAGCGGCCCGTGGATGGTGGGCCGCACCGCCCGCGAGGTCGTTCAAGTGGGCGGGCAGTTTTCCATGCCCCTGGAATGGACC
>JAQUDN010000275.1 GCA_028685665.1 Burkholderiaceae bacterium
CTGACAGGGCCGATGCGCGCGGGTGCGTGCCTTTGGCTCACGGCAATGACCCGTAGCGACCCCTCTTCAGGCATCAAAGTGACAAAAGAGACGACGGGGTGGACTACGGTGAAATATCCGGGCTAACGCAAAACAGGCGCACCTACAACCGCAACAATCTCCAGGAACCACTTTACTGCCGCACCACATCGGCCCCCGGCGGTGGCTCGAACGCAAAATGGCTGGCCTTGAAGCCGGGTTGCAGGTTCATGGGGCCAAAGCGCAGCACCGAACGCTGGCCAAAGCTGTCCAGCATCTCCAGCGTGGCCAGCTGGCCTTGCCGGAAGCCCAGCTGCATGGACTGCAACTGCCCGTCCTTGCCCTTGGGCGTGGCGCGCACCCATTGCTGGCCGTCGGCGTCGGGGGCGTTGCTCAGGGCAAACACGCTGTGCAGGCCGCGCAAGTCGGGCGCCGCCGCAATCAGCGCCGCCGGAGTGTTGCCCAGCACGTCCTGCTGGCGGCGCACGGTGGCCTGGTTCAGGTCGGCGTCAAACAGCCACAGCTGCTGGCCATCGGCCACGATGGTCTGCGCAAACGGCTGGGTGTACTGGAAGCGGAAGCGGCTCGGGCGCTGGAACTCGAACGTGCCGCTGCTGGTCTTGCTGCGCGGGGTGGCCTCGCCGTCCTTTTTGGGCCCGGTCACGGTCTGGGTGAAGCTGGCCTGGCCTTGCTGCGTGGTGCGCAGGAAGGTGGCCAGGTCGGTCAGGCCGTCGGCGTGGGCGGCGTACGGCAGCACCAGCAGGCCCCACCCGCACAGCGCGCGGCGCATCAAACGTAAAGATATCGTCATGGTGAATCAGACCCCACCCATCCAGGCAGGGTTTCCAAATTGGCGCGTGCCAGTTGTAAAAACTTGTGCGGCAACCATCACTCGCCCCCGCGCGCTGCGACCAGGATCTCGCGCTGGCCGCTGGCGGTGAGCGAACTCACCAGACCTGCCTTTTCCATCTGCTCCAGCAGGCGCGCGGAGCGGTTGTAGCCGATCTGCAGCTTGCGCTGCACATAGCTGATGCTGGCCTTGCGGTCTTTCAGCACAATCGCCACCGCCTGGTCGTACAGCGGGTCTTTCTCGCCGGCGCCTTCGCCATCGTTGCCCAACAGGTCGCCGCCCTCGCCGTCGGCACCGCCTTCGAGCACACCTTCGATGTAGTCCGGTTCGCCGCCCTTGGCCTTAAGGTACGTCACCACGCGGTGGACTTCCTCGTCGCTGACGAAGGCACCGTGGACCCGCGTCGGGTAGCCGGTGCCACTGGGCATGTAGAGCATGTCGCCCATGCCCAGCAGCGCCTCGGCGCCCATCTGATCCAGGATGGTGCGGCTGTCGATCTTGCTGCTGACCTGGAAGCTGATGCGCGTCGGGATGTTGGCCTTGATCAAACCCGTGATCACGTCCACACTGGGGCGCTGGGTGGCCAGAATCAGGTGGATGCCGGCCGCGCGCGCCTTCTGCGCCAGCCGCGCGATCAGTTCCTCAATCTTCTTGCCCACCACCATCATCAGGTCGGCCAGTTCATCAATCACCACCACAATGTGCGGCAGGCGCTGCAGCGGCTCGGGCGCCTCCGGCGTCAGGCTGAACGGGTTGGCAATCGATTCGCCACGCGCTTTGGCCTCGTCAATCTTGGCGTTGTAGCCCGCCAGGTTGCGCACGCCCACCTTGCTCATCAGCTTGTAGCGTTTCTCCATCTCGCCCACGCACCAGCTCAGGCCGTTGGCGGCTTGCTTCATGTCGGTCACCACCGGGCACAGCAGGTGCGGAATGCCCTCGTACACGCTGAGTTCCAGCATCTTGGGGTCGATCATCAACAAGCGCACGTCCTTGGGCTCGGCCTTGTAGAGCAAGCTCAAGATCATGGCGTTGATGCCCACCGACTTGCCCGAGCCGGTGGTGCCCGCCACCAGGCAGTGCGGCATTTTGGCCAGGTCGGCCACCACCGGCTGCCCGGCAATGTCCTTGCCCAGGCCCATGGTCAGCAGGCTGCGCGCGTCGTGGTACACCGGCGAGCCCAGAATTTCGCTGAGCTTGATGGTCTGGCGCCGCGCGTTGGGCAGCTCCAGCGCCATCAGGTTCTTGCCCGGAATGGTCTCGATCACGCGGATCGACACCAGCGACAGCGAGCGCGCCAAATCTTTGGCCAGATTGACCACCTGCGAGCCCTTGACCCCGGTGGCAGGCTCGATCTCGTAACGCGTGATGACCGGCCCCGGAAACGCCGCCACCACCACCACCTGCACGCCAAAGTCGCGCAGGCGCTTCTCGATCAGGCGGCTGGTCATCTCCAGCGTGTCGGCCGACACCGTGCTCTGCTGCGGCCCGATGCCGTCCAGCAAGTCCACCTGCGGCAACGGCGAATCCACCAGCGCCAGCTGGCCGTCCGCCTCAGCCTGGGCACCAGCGGGCCGGACTTTGGGCACGCGCTTGGGGCTGCCGGGCGCGCTGGCCGATGCAGGCTCTGCCACCGCTGGCGGTTCGGGTTCGGGTTCGGGTTCGGGCACGGCTTCGCCCTTGTCCAGCCCGACCACGGCCTTGGCGCGGCGCAACAGGTTCTCGCGGCGCTGGCGGCGGGCCTGCTGTGCCTCCTCCTCGGGCGTGGGGGCGGCGGCGGGCGGTGGCGCAGAGGCGGCCGCCGTGGATGCAGCCTCCTTGCCGGTTTCCTTGGCGGCGGTCTGGCGCGGGCGCCGGGTTGCGGCGGGCGCCGGGTGCAGCGCCTCCTCGCGCTCACGTGCGGCACGCAGCCCGATGCGGTGGTCCAGATGCGCGCTCCAGCGGCCACGCCAGGCGTCCAGCAGCAGCATCAGGCGCTGGCCAACCAC
>JAQUDN010000276.1 GCA_028685665.1 Burkholderiaceae bacterium
ATGTCGCATCGCGTGTGCCCACAGGTTTTGAAGATTTTCACCATGCTGAAATTGATATCGATTTGAATTTTCAGGTAAAAATTTTCGGCACTGCACTGTGACGTGCCCACAACCCGCAAACTTAAGCTTGATGGCAATAGGCAATCTTCCTGTTGTATTGGTAGTGGTAATGATGGTCGACGGAATTCCTTTCTTTTTACCCCCTCCTCAAGGAGGCTAATAGCTGTTTCGTGCAAAAACTCCTGCGTGTCTGCTTGATATTGTTCAGTTAAAAATCCTAAAACAGCCATATTTAGCACTAAACGGCGTAGGTCCGCTAAATCCTCAGGCGCATGAAAAAGCTGGTTGAAGTTGTCGGCAAGGCGGGTCCAGGCGGTATGCAGTTCGTGCGGATTGGTGGCTGCGGCAACGGCTTGCAGGATGGATTGGCGCAGGTTGTTTTGCAGGCGGCGGCGCTGCTGTTGCTGCGCTTCCAGTTTGTCGCACAAGGCCATCAACTCATCGACTTTGGCAACGATGCGGGATTGTTCAGCGGTAGGTGGCAAGGGTAAAGCACGCGTTGCAAAATATTCGGTGGGCAATCGCTTTTGGCCTGCCGTACCGGTCATACTTCGCTCGCCTTCAATGACGAAATAAGGCGAGCGCAGAAACAGATACACGTAACCCGACAGAATTCCGGGGTGAATGGGCCGAAAAACGTGCAGCTCCGTTGTTCCCGCCCCGATGGTATGCTCCAAGCCGTCAATCATCGCCGCCTTGCCATTTTCGAAGCAAGGCGTGATCTTGGCCACCACGACATCTCCGTTGGCAAAATGCGTGAAGCCTTTCTTGATGTTGCGCCACAGAGCGGCTTCAGGGGCCAACTCGCCTTTATGTAATTGAGGAATACCACTCATGGGAATGAACGAGGCAAGGGCTTCGTCTTGCGCGTCATTACGTGGACTGATTTCGCCGATATCCAGTAAACGTGTCCAACACCAAGTCGGAGGCAGCTCAATGCCTCGCGAAAAATCGAGCGCCTCGCTTTCCAGCTTGGGCAGGCGTTTGTATTTCTTTACTTGGATCAGTTGCGCCCGCTTTGCTGCGATTTCTGCCAACAATGCCCGAGCATCACCGTCATCTTGCATTTGCAACGTCAATGTTCCGGTGATGGCAAGCTGATAGACCATCTCGCGCAACCGCGCCACGCCTCCCGGCGCATTGGCAATATGCCCAAACTCGGCCAAGAACTGCTGCGCATCCATCAGGCGGTCTCTCCACGGTTGTCAAGCCGTTGACGGGAACGTGCAATGGCCTCGTGCAGCTTCTGTTGCAGCACCTTCTTGGGCGGCAGGACAGTCAGGTACTCGGCAACGTGGATGCCGGTCTGGCCTAACTCCAGTAATTCGATCTGTTCCTGCTTCTTGCCGCTGCAAAGGATGATGCCCAACGGTGGGGCTTCATCGGGTTCCTGCTCATATTTGGCGAGCCAGCGCAGGTACAGCTCCATCTGGCCTTTATCGGCGGCCTTGAAATCGCCCAGCTTCAAGTCAATGGCAACGAGCCGTTTGAGCCGGCGGTTGTAGAACAAGAGGTCGATGTAAAAGTCGTCGTTATCGATCTGGATCCGTTTTTGCCGGGCCACGAAGGTGAAACCAGCACCCAGCTCCAGCAAAAACAGTTCGAGTTCACGGAGAATCGCGTCTTCCAGGTCTTTTTCCAGATAGCGGTCATGCAGGCCGAGGAAATCGAGGATATAGGGATCCTTGAGCACCAGGGCCGGCGAGAGCTCCCCCTGTTCCCGCAGGGTGGCGAGTTCGCCCGCCAGCAGTCCGTCCGGTTTGCGCGACAGTGCGGTGCGCTCGAAGAGCATGGAGCCCATGCGCTCCCGCAGGGTGCGCACGCTCCAGCGCTCTTGCCCGCACATGTGCACGTAAAAATCTCGTTTGAGGGGGTCTTTCAGGTAAATGATTTCCAGAAAATGACTCCAGGCCAATTGTCTCGACAGTGCCGAGACAATCTCCAAACTCGGAAAGCTCTCCGCAAAGCGCAGCATGTGGCGCAGATTTTTGCTGGAAAAACCGCGTCCGTAGTCGGCTTCTAACTGCTGGGCCAATGTGGCCACAACCTGCTCGCCGTATTCGGCCCGTTCGCCTTGCAGCACCTCGCTGTGGATGCGCTGGCCAATGTGCCAGTACAGCTGTGTGAGTGCACTGTTGACGGCGCCGGCCAGTTGCGAGCGACTGGCCTCGATGAGACGCCGAATATCACTGACCAGTGTTGGGGGGGTAACTGGCGGCATTATTCAGTCACCTCGCCACCGAAGTGGTGCGCCAGCGCGGCCGCCAATTCGCTCTTGAGCTGGTTCTCCGTTTCTTCAATTTCTCCCAGCAGCTTTTTGTACTTCTCCAGCAGCACGTCAGGGTCAAAGGTCTCTTCTTCCGGCGTGTTGGGGTTTTTGATGTCCAGGTTGAAGATCGGCCAGTAGATGCGGTCGCCCGCTGCTTGGGCGTCGCGGGCCTGCAACCGCAGGGCATCGGCCTGATCGCGCAGGGCGCTGATCTGCATTTCAACCTTGAGGCGCTGCTTGGCATTGGTGTTGCCAACCAGGCTGCTCTTCAGATCCTTTGCCTCGCCCTCCAAGTCGGCGGCCTGGTTGCCGAGTTCCTCGGCACGCTGCCAATGCGGGGCGGCGGCGGCCTCGGCCTGCTCACGCTTGGCCTTGAAATCGACCTTCCAGGCAAACTCGTTTTCCACCCGGTCGGCAAAATCGTTGTCCTCGGAGCCCCACCACTCCTGCTCGGGCTTGAACTCTTCCAGGCGGATCGGCTTGGTTTTGGAGTAACTCTTGTAGCCCGCCGGG
>JAQUDN010000106.1 GCA_028685665.1 Burkholderiaceae bacterium
CGCAGTACGCCCGGCGCATCGTGCGCTTTGTCGATGGCGTGGTCGAGAGCGACGCGCCCAACCCCCATCCGGCGGCCCTGCGTTCTACCGCCAAGGCCGCCCCGGCCGCCACGGCGGGGGCGGGGGGCTGATGCTGCTCAACACCCTGCTGCTGGCGCTGCGCTCGATCCGGCGCAACCTGATGCGCTCGTTCCTGACCATCCTGGGCATCGTGATCGGCGTCAGCGCCGTGATCACCATGGTCACCCTGGGCAACGGCGCCACCCTGGCGGTGCAGAACCAGATCGCCAGCCTGGGCACCCATTTGCTGCAGGTGCGCCCCGGCCAGCGCATGGGGCCGGGCGGGGGCGGGGTGGCGCCGGCCTTCAAGGACAGCGACGCCGAGGCGATTGCCTCGCAGATCGGCGGCATCCAGGCCGTGGCCCCCGAGGCCCGCACCGGCGCCACCGTGGTGGCCGGGGGCCGCAACTGGACCAGCAGCGTGATCGGCAGCACCCAGGCCTGGCTGGAGGCCGGCAACTGGACGGTGCGCTCGGGCCGGGTGTTTTCGGACGGCGAGCTGCGCGCGGGCGCGGCGGTGTGCCTGATCGGCGAGACGGTGCGCCGCGAGCTGTACGGCCGCCGCGAGGCCCTGGGCGAGGCGCTGCGCGTGAAGGCGTTCTCTTGCGAAGTGGTCGGCGTGCTGGCCTCGAAGGGGCAGGGGGCGTTCGGCAACGACCAGGACGACCTGGTGCTGGTGCCGCTCAAGACCCTGCAGCGCCGCGTGACGGGCAACACCCGCGTCAACACGCTGCTGGTGTCGATGAAAGAGGGCAGCGACCCCGAGCGGGTCAAGGCCAGCCTGGTCCAGCTGCTGCGCGAGTTGCGCAAGCTCGCCGACAGCGACGAAGACAACTTCAATGTGCTGGACACCCAGCAGCTGGCCGACACCCTCTCGGGCACCACCCGGATCATGACCCTGCTGCTGGGCGCGGTGGCGGCCGTGAGCCTGCTGGTGGGCGGCATCGGCATCATGAACATCATGCTGGTCAGCGTGACCGAGCGCACCCGCGAGATCGGCCTGCGCCTGGCGATCGGGGCGCTGGAGCGGGAGGTCTTGCTGCAGTTCCTGATCGAGGCCGTGGTGCTGGCCGCCCTGGGCGGGCTGATCGGCATCGTGCTGGCCACGGCGGCCTCGGTGGGGCTGTCGGCGCTGATGGGCGTGCCCTACTTGTTCAACCCCGGGGTGAATGCGCTGTCTTTCCTGTTTTCGGCGGGCATCGGCGTGGTGTTTGGCTACTTTCCGGCCCGGCGCGCGGCCCGCATGGACCCCATTGACGCCCTGCGGCACGAGTAAAGCCCGCCCCGGGCGGGCGCTCAGGGAGCGGGGCCAGGATGGATGCCAAAACCGCCTGCAGCGTCTATTCCACCGGCGGTTCTAGCTATCGATTCAGGAGTTTCAATGGACGGTCAATGGCGTGACCTGGCTCTGGGGGGCCTGGTGCGCCAGGGTCAGGGTCAGCACGCCGTTTTCGAGCTGGGCGCGGCTGGCCTGGGCATCCACGGCATGGGGCAGTTCAAAGGCGCGCTGGACCGTGCGGGCGGCCCCGGGAACGCTCTGCACGCGCACCACGGCGCCCTCGATGGTGATGTCCAGCGCGTCGCGCGCCAGGCCGGGCACATCGAGCTGCAGGGTCGTGGCCTGCTCGCCTTGCGCCACGGTGCAGGCGGCGGGAGGTGTGGTGGCGGGGCGGGCGGCAGCCGGGTTGTGCAGGGCGCCCAGCAGAAAACGCTGCAAGGCCAGATCGGTCGGGTGGGCTTGGCGGGGGGCATGGGCCAAGGCCGAACGGCGGATCACGGGGACGAAGATCATGGGGGGCTCCTATACACTGCGCGGCTTCCGTGGTGGCGACCGCAAGCTCCAAAGGTGTGCCCGCCACCGTGTGTTTCAAGACAAGCAATCCTATGAATAAATTCTCACTCAAAGGCTTGAAATCCGGCGCCCTGGCCCGGCCTCTGCGCGCTGTGGCCCTGGCCACCGTGGCCGCGGGCCTGCTCGGTCCCCTGGCTGCGCTGCCCGCCAGGGCCGCCCCCCCCGGCGCGGCGGCTTCGGTGGTGGCCGCTGCGCCCCCGGTGAAGCTGGCGCTGATCGAGAGCCTGTCCGGGCCCTTCGCCAACACGGGCGAGGCGGTGTTCCGCAACCTGCTGTGGGCCACCGAACGGGTGAATGCCCGGGGCGGGGTGAAGTTGCCGGTGGCCGCGGGCGGCCCGCGCGCGCTGGTGCTGGAGCGCTACGACAGCAAGGGCCAGAACGAAGAGGCCTTGTCGGCCCTGCGCGCGGCCATCGACGATGGCGCGCGGGTGGTTCTGCAAGGCAACTCCTCGTCCACCGCAGCGGTGCTGATCGATGCCATCCACAAGCACAACGAGCGCGAGCCCGGCAAGCGGGTGCTGTTTCTGAACTATTCCGCCGTGGACCCGATCCTGACGAACGAGAAGTGCAGCTTCTGGCACTTCCGTTTTGACGCCCATGCCGACATGCGCATGGCGGCGCTCATGGACGTGCTGCGCGAGGACCAGGTGCTGAAAAGCGTTTACCTGATTGGCCAGGACTACAGCTTTGGCCAGGCCGTGCTGCGCGAGGCCCGGCGGCAGCTGGCGCTGCAGCGCCCCGATGTGGCGGTGGTGGTCGATGAGCTGCACCCGATTGGTCGGGTCAAGGACTTTGCGCCCTATGCCGCCAAGATCAAGGCCAGCGGTGCGCAGGCGGTGGTCACGGGCAATTGGGGCAACGACCTGACGCTGCTGGTCAAGGCGGCGCGCGAGGCCGGCTTCAACGGCAGCTTCTACACCTTCTACGGCAATGCCCTGGGCGCTCCGGCGGCCCTGGGCGATGCCGGCGTGGGCAAGGTGGTGGCGGTGGCCGACTGGCTGCCCAACCTGGATGTGCGCAGCAATGGCACGGTGGTGGCGGGATCGAAGAGCCCGGCTTTCTACCAGTCCTTCCGGGCGCGCTTTCCCAAGCCCCAGGACGACTATGTCCACATGCGCATGCAGCTCATGGTCGAGGCCCTGGCGCAGTCGATCGAGCAGGCCGGCAGCACCGATGTGGTGGCCGTGGCGCGCCAGATGGAAAAAGCCAGCGTGCAGCTGGCCGGGCGCAGCGGCACCATGCGCGCCGGAGACCACCAGTTCCAGCAGCCGCTGGTCGTGGGCGTGATGGAGCGCCAGGGCGCTCCGGGCGTGAAGTTCGACGTCGAAGGTTCGGGCTACGGCTTTCGCGTCATCCGCGAGATTCCCGCCCTCAAAGCCCAGCAGCCGCACAGCTGCCAGATGCAGCGCTATTGATTAAAATGGCACGCAGGGCAAGACAGGATTGCTCTGCGCGCTATTGAAAAAATAGCATTCAAGCGCCGCAGGGCTGGGCCGGCGCCCCTGCGCGCCCGCCCAGCCCGAGGGGTTCAGGCCCCCGGGGCCGTGGCCTGGCCCAGGATCTGGTCCAGGGCCTGGGCCAGGGTCTGCTGCGCTTGGAGGGCCGTGGCCGCGCCCTGGTGCTGGCGCCAGGCCACCACGCCGTCGGGCCGCACCAGCAGGGCGCCCGCCTCGTCGATCTCGCGCACCGCCTGCCAGGCGCAGTACACGTCCTGGGCTCCGGGCGCGCCGATCACCACCGTGCGCAGAAACGGCCGTGCCAGGGCCTCGGCGGCCTGCACCCAGGCCTGTCCGGCCAGGCCGGTGACCAGCGAGAACTGGCCCCGTCCCACCACGTCCAGGGTCGAGGTGCGGTGCCCGTCCCTGGCCACCAGCCAGGCGTGCGGCAGCTTGGCCCCGGGCCGGGTGGTGGCCTGCAGGTACAGCTGGGGATCGCGCCGCCAGACCTCTTCGCCGCCCTCGGCATCGGGCAGCACGGCCGCCGAGACGCAGCGCTGGTTCAGCTCCACGCCCTGGGCGTTGAATTCGTAGTTCTTCAGCTTCAGGGCGTCGGCCAGCGCGGCGCGGCGTTGCACGCCGGCCGGCCCCGGGTCGGCCAGTTGCGCCAGGCCGGCGGCCACCGGGTCGGGGGCGCTCTTGTCGCGGAAGCACTGGTTCAGCGGGGCGTAGTCCAGGCGCGACTGGTTGGCGCGCGCCACCACCTGGGCGCCCACCGGGGCCCGCTCCAGGGTGTAGGAGTCGAGCAGCGATGCACCGGCATAGCCTTTGACCACAAAGGCCAGTTTCCAGGCCAGGTTGAAGGCGTCCTGCATGCAGGTGTTGGAGCCCAGGCCGCTGGAGGGCGGGTGGCGGTGCACGGCGTCGCCGCCACAGAAGACCCGCCCCTGCGAGTAAACCGGCGCGTGCGCCTGGTTGACATACCAGACGGAGGTGCTGTCGATCTCGATCTCCAGGTCGGGAACGCCCGTCAGGATGCGCACTTTGTGCAGGATCTCCTCGGGCGAAAAGTCGGGTTCGCCCTGGCTGGGGTCAAAGCCCCAGCCCGCGATCCATTGCTTCCAGGGCTCGATGGCGCGCAGCAGGCCCATGCCGATTTCCCCGAAGGCCGCGTTCGAGGTGACGATCCAGTACAGGATGCTCGGGCGGTGTGCGGCGTAGCGCGTCAGGTCGGCCTTGAAGAGCACATAGGCGGTGGCGGCGCGCGCCAGCTGGCCTTCCACGGCCAGCCCCGCATCGTCCATGACCTTGGAGCGGGCGCCATCGGCCCCGACCAGGTAGCGCGCGCGCACGGCGTACTCGCGCCCGTCGTTCAGGTCGCGCAGCGACACCGTCACGCCGTGGGCGTCCTGCACATGGCCCAGGTACTGGGTGTTCCAGGAAAACACCGCGCCCCGGGCGGCCGCCTGCTGCACCAGGATGGGCTCCATCTTGTTTTGCGGCAGGTCCAGCATCGGGCAGGGGCTGCCCTGCAGGTAGTCGCCGATGCGTTCGTCGCCGGTGCCCCAGGTGCGCAGGCGCGCGATTTCGGGCCCTGCCAGGCTGGTGGTGAACAGGGTGTCGCCCATCCATTCCCAGGGGGTGGCATCGCGCCGGGCGTCGGCTTCGACCCCCAGGTCGCGCAGCACTTCGGCCGCGCGTTGGTTGGTGATGTGGGCGCGCGGGGTGTTGGCCGTCCAGTTGTAGCGGTTGACGACCTGCACGCGCACGCCATAGGTGGCCAGGGCCAGGGCGGTGGTGGCGCCCATGGGGCCGCTGCCGACCACGAGCACGTCGGTGTGGAAGTTTTCAGAAGAATGCATGGGGAAGCGGACGGGGGGTTACTGAATGGTTTTCTGGATCACGCTGCCATAGGCTTCGATGTCCCGGTTCAGGCGGGCGGCCAGCTCGGCCGGTTCGGCGGGGTAGGGGTCGCCGGAGGCGGCGAATTTCTCTTTGATGAGCGGCAGTTTCAGCGCGGCATTGAATTCGCGGCCCAGGCGCTCCACCACCGGCTTGGGGGTGTTGGCCGGCGCGACGATGAACAGGTAGTTCGAGATCGACAGCCCGGGGTAGCCGCTCTCGGCCAGGGTCGGCACGTCGGCCAGCAAGGGGTGGCGCTGGGTGCCGAGCGTGGCCAGCGGCAGCAGCTTGCCGCTCTTGATGTGCTGCAGCGCGTAGTGCAAGGGCATCACCATCGCATCGATCTGTCCGCCCAGCAGGTCGGTGGCCGCCGGGGCCAGGCCCTTGTAGGGCACATCGACCAGCACGCTGCCCGTCAGGTTGTTCAGCTGGTGCATGTGCAGGAACCAGGGGCTGCCGGTGCCCATGGTGCCGAAGTTGCTGCCCTTGCCATTTTTTTGCGACAGTTGCACCAGCTCCTTGACCGAGCGCGCAGGGACCTTGGGGTGAATCACCAGCACCAGCGGAATCTGGATCAGGCCGGATACCGGCACGAAGTCCCGGACCGCGTCGTAAGGCACTTTGGCCCCGAGCAGGTCGCTGGCCTTGGGCAGCTTGGCCATGGCGTGGTTGATGGCGTGGGAGTCCGAGACCACGCCCAGGGTGTAGCCGTCTGCGGGGGCCCGGGAGACGGCTTCGGTGCCGATGATCGAGGACGCGCCGGGGCGGTTGTCGATGAGGATCGTTTGCTTGAGCGCCCCGGACACCTGCTCGGCCAGGGCGCGTGCCGCCGCGTCGGCATTGCCGCCTGCGGGGTAGGGCACGATGATGCGGACCGGCTGCTTGGCCGGCCATTCCTGGGCCCAGGAGGCGTGGGAGGCCAGCCCGAGGGCTGCCAGGGTGCAAAGGTCGCGTCGATTGATCGTCATGGGGTCTCCTGGGATGAATGCGAAAGGCACAAGGCGGGAAGGTGACCGGGGCCGGCTGCGCCCGGTGAACAGCGGGCCGTGGCCCACCATGTTCTGGAGTGTGGTGGCGAAAGCCAGTGCCGTACAGTCGGTGCACAGAATGCACCACCGAGTCCTTGTATGCCCCTTGATGTTTCCCACCCCGCCCCCTACCGTGAAGTCCGTGGCCTGAGCCGCGGATTGGCGGTCTTGCGCGCCCTGAATGCCTTGCCGGGCGGCATTGGCGGCGTGGTGGAGCTGGCCCGCAGCACGGGCCTGCACCGCACCACGGTCAAGCGCCTGCTGGAAACCCTGCGCGCCGAAGGCCTCGTGCACCACAAGGACGACGGCCTGTCCTATGCCCTGGGTTTTGAGGTGCGGCGCTTGTCGGAGGGCTATGTGGGGGCCGGCTGGATCGACCATGTGGCCGCGCCGGCCATGCGGGCCCACCTGCGCGCCCTGTCCTGGCCGAGCGATCTGGGCACGCCGGACAGCGGTTTCATGATCGTGCGCGAGTCCACCCACCGGATGAGCCTGCTCTCGCAGCACCGCGCGACGATTGGCATCCGGATTCCGATGCTGGTGTCCTCGCTGGGGCGCGCCTGGCTGGCCTGGTGTGCCCACGAAGAGCGCCAGGCCACGCTCTCCTTGTTGCAAGAGCGCACCGATGCCATCGGTGCGATGGCGCGCGACGCGGCCTATGTGAAGCGGATTCTGCGCGAGACGCGGCGGCGCGGTTATGCCGTGAACCGGGGGGAGTGGGCCACGGAGGGCCATGTGACGGCGATTGGCTTGCCCATCCGGGTGGGCGAGCACGCCATGGGGGCCATCAACCTGGTGCTGCGGGCCCAGGTGGTGTCGGACCGGGAGATTGCGACCCGCTATGTCCCCTTGCTGCGCGCCCTGGCCGACGACATTTCGGAGGGCGCCACGCGTTTGCCGCGCGGCTGAGAGGGCCTTCCCGGGCACAAGACGCCCCGGCTCAAGGGAAAACCCTCGGGTCTGCGGCCCGCGCCGGTCTGGCGCTTCAGCGGGCCATCGCCGCGGAGATTTCCTCGCCCAGTTCGATCACGGCCATGGCGTAGTAGCTCGACCAGTTGTAGCGGGTCACCGCGTAGTAGTTTTCGGTGCCCGCCCCATAGCTGGGCGCTTCGCCGCCGTTTTGCAGTTCGATCAGCGCCAGGGGGCCGGTGTGCCGGGCGCCTGCGGCATCCAGGACCGCGCCTTTGGCCTCCATGCTGGCGGCGCTGAAGGTGGGCAGGATGTCCGGGGCGAGCAGGGCGTCGAGCTGCAGCCGGGCGGCATCGAAACGCACGGCGTAATGCGTGGGCATGCCGGTGGTCCAGCCATGGGCCTTGAAGTAGCTGGCCACCGAGCCGATGGCGTCGCGGGGGCTGTTGAACAGGTCGATGCGGCCATCGCCGTCAAAGTCCACGGCATAGCGCACCCAGCTCGAGGGCATGAACTGGCCCAGGCCCATGGCCCCGGCGTAACTGCCGCGCGGCTCGAACGGATCGGTCGAGGTGCGGTGCGTGAGGCTCAAGAACTGCTCCAGCTCGCGCCGGAAGAATTCGGTGCGTTCCGGGGCCCGGGGGTGCCCGGCCGGAAAGTCGAAGGCCAGCGTGGTGAGCGCATCGATCACGCGAAAGTTGCCCATGTGCTGGCCGTAGATGGTTTCCACGCCAATGATGCCGACGATCATTTCGGCGGGTACGCCATAGTCGCGCTCGGCCCGGGCCAGGGTGGCCTGGTGCTCTTGCCAGAAGCGCACCCCGGCGCGGATGCGCACCGGATCGATGAAGCGGCTGCGGTAGGCCCGCCAGTTCTTGGGGCTGCCGCTGGGGGGCGGCAGCATCAGCCGGGGCACTTGCGCCAGGAAGCGCGCTTGCCCGATGGCCTGGCGCACCCAGTCGCGGTCCAGGTCGCGGCGGGCCGCCAGGTCGTCGGCGAAGGCCATGGCATCGGCCCGTGTGGCGTAGGGGGTGCTGCCCACCACGGCGCTGGTGCCGGTGCGCGGCGCCGCTGCGGCTTTGGCGCGCAAGGCATGCACCGGAGGGCGGGATTTGGCGGACGGCTTGCGCGGGGGTTCTGCCGCATGGGCGGGCCCCAGGAGCAGTGCGGTGGCGAGCAGGGACAGGGCGGCAGGGAGAGCCAGAGAGGCGGGAACGTGCATGGGGCGATTGTCGCTGCTGGGGCGGGGCGGTGGAATGTGGAAAAATCAGCGTTTTGTTTTGACGTCTTGACTTTCTACAAGGATCCCTCCATGACCACTTCCGTGCCGGCGCTGACAGAAGCCGCTACCAGCCAATTCATCCGCATCCAGGACGGCGATCTCAGCCTGCAGCTGCACTACAACGACATCGGCAGCGGCGCCGAGACCGTGGTGATGCTGCACGGCTCCGGCCCCGGCGCCAGCGGCTGGGCCAACTTCAACCGCAATATCGAGCCCCTGGTCCAGGCGGGTTACCGCGTGATCCTGCTCGACTGCCCGGGCTGGAGCAAGAGCGACGCCATCGTCAACACCGGCTCGCGCTCGGACCTGAACGCCCGCGCGCTCAAGGGCCTGATGGACGGCCTGGGCCTCGAAAAGGCGCACATCATCGGCAACTCGATGGGGGCGCACAGCACCGTGGCCTTCGCCCTGGCCAACCCCACCCGCGTGGGCAAGCTGATCCTGATGGGCGGCGGCACCGGCGGCCCCAGCCAGTTTGTCCCCATGCCCACGGAAGGCATCAAGCTGATTGGCGCGCTCTACCGCAACCCCACCATCGACAACCTCAAGAAGATGATGAATGTGTTCGTGTACGACGCGAGCAGCATGACCGACGAGCTGTACCAGACCCGTCTGGACAATATGCTCAACCGCCGCGATCACCTGGAAAACTTCGTCAAGAGCGCCGAAGCCAACCCCAAGCAGTTTCCCGACTACGGCCACCGCCTGGGCGAAATCAAGGCCAAGACCCTGGTGGTCTGGGGCCGCGACGACCGCTTCGTGCCCATGGACGTGGGTCTGCGCCTGATCTGGGGCATTCCCAATGCGCAGCTGCATGTGTTCAACCAGTGCGGCCACTGGGCCCAGTGGGAGCATGCCGACACCTTCAACCGCCTGGTGCTGGATTTCCTGACCCACTGAGCGGATACCGCAGCGGGCCGGTGCCCCGCAGCGCAGGCACCCCCCCGGGCGCAGGCGTTCAGCCCGGGCCGGGCCAAGGCAGCTGGCGCAGCTGCCGGCGCAGGGCGGCCAGGGCCGCAGCCGGGTCCGGGCCCGCGGGGCCGTAGCGCAGCCGCTCCAGCTGCAGCAGCCAGTCGTGCAGGGGGCGGGCGCTTTCGCCGTAGGCGTCCAGCACGGCCAGGGCGGTGCCGCGCGGCGCGCTCTGCTCGCCCAGCGGCAGGCCCTGGCGCGCCAGCCGGCGGCGCACCTGCTGCAAGAGCCGCAGTTCCGGGGCCCGTGGCTGGCGCTGCCACAGGGTCCAGCCCAGGTTGCCCGCAATGGCCAGGGCCATCAGACCGGCCAGCAGCGTGACCAGGTCTTCCCAGCGCGGTGCCTCGAAGCCCAGGGCCTGGAGCAGGTTCAGCTGGCGGGCCTGGGTGTAGTTCAAGACCCATTGGTTCCAGCGGTTGTTCGCGGCTTCCCAGGCGGCACGCAGCGTGTGCACCAGCCCGGGGCTCATCACATTGCCCATGGCTTCGGCCAGCGCGCTGCGCGGTGCCTGCAGGCGCTGCAAGGCCCCGGTGCGGGCCGGTGCCACGGCGCTGGTGGGGTCCACGCGCACCCAGCCCTGGCCGGCCAGCCAGACTTCGGCCCAGGCATGGGCATCGCTTTGGCGCACGGTCCATTGGCCGTCGATCGGGTTGCGCTCGCCGCCCTGGTAGCCGGTGACGATGCGCGCCGGAATGTCCAGGGCCCGTATCAGCACCACGAAGGCCGAGGCGATGTGCTCGCAAAACCCCTGCCGGCTGTCGAACCAGAAGGCATCGGCGGTGTGCACGCCGGACAGCCCGGGCTCCAGGGTGTAGCGGTAGCCGCCCGTGCGCAGGCGTTCGAGCACTGCCGCCACCAGGGCCGCAGCGTTGTCCTGTGCCGGGTTGGGGGCGATGCGCGGGTCGTTGCGCAGCTGCTGGGCCAGTTCCAGGGTGCGTGGGTTGAAGCCCGTGGGCAATTCGGTGAAGTCGCGCAGGCGCTCGGTCCACGGGCCGGCGCCATGGCGAAAGTCGGGGTAGCTGAGGGCCTGGTAGCGCAGCACTTCGCGCACGGGCCGGTCGCTGCGCCACTGCAGATCGGGGGCCATGGTGGCCTGGACGCCCTCCCCGCCGGCGAAAGTGGGGGGATCGCGTGCGGCGTCCAGCAGCAAGAGCCAGCGGCGCTGGTGGGCTTCGAGCGTGAGCGTGTAGCGCACGGGCTCGCCGTGCACCTGCAGAGTGCTCGGCCCGCCCTGGGGCGCCGGACCGTCGGGGGCCGGCCGCCATTCCCGGCCATCAAACTGGCTCAGCACCGGGCCGCGAAAGTAGAGCGCGCTCTGCTGCGGCGGGGTGCCGCCCGGCGTGTCAAAGCGCACCCGCAGCGCCACGCTCTCGTCCATGGCGAGTTCGGCAATCTGGCCGACCCGCATCGCGCCCGAGAGCCCGCTGCGCCCCGCGATGGGGTCGCCAGGCATGCCCCACAGCGGGGCCATGCGCGGAAACAGCAGGAACAGCGCGGCCATGATCGGCGCGCCCAGCAAGGCCAGTCGGGCCGCTGTGCGCAGCGCCACGGACAGCGGCGGGCGGCCCACCGGCATGTGGGCGTTGACCAGGGCGGTCAGTAAACCCAGCAGCGCCACCAGCATGGCCACGGCGGTGCCCAGCGACTGCGAAAAGAAAAAGTGGCTGAGCAGGGCAAAGAAGCCCAGAAAAAACACCACCAGGGCATCGCGGCGTGCGCGCAATTCCAGCGTTTTCAGGGCCAGCAGCACGACGATCAGGGTCACGCCCGCATCGCGCCCGAGCACGGTGCGGTGCGTCAGCAGCGTGCCCCCCACGGCCAGGGCCAGCAGCAGGAGCAGGGTCCAACGCCCGGGCAGTCTGCGCTGGGTCCAGGCGAGCGCACCGCGCCACAGCAGCAGCCCTGCGGCCAGGGCCGTGGCCCAGAGGGGCAGGTGGCTGGCGTGCGGTGCGATCACCCCGGCAATCACCCCCAGCAGAAACAGGGTGTCCCGGGTGTCGCGCGGCAGGGCCGCCAGGGTGTCACGCAGGCGCATGGAAAGGCAGGGCGTGGCAGAGCGGTGTTTTGCTATTGAATAAATAGCTACTACCGTCCGTGAAATAAGCGCTGGAGGGCATTTTTAGGGGGAAATGAGCCAGGGCGTCAGGACAAGGCCAGCGCTTCCAGGCAGGCGCGGCGGTGGGTGGGGCCCGTGCCGGGCGGCATCTCGCGCCCGGGCAGGCGCAGGCCATAGGGCCCGCCCGCTGCGTCGGCCTGCAGGACCCAGGCGGTCAGGCGCGAGAGTTGGGCTTCCTTGCCGGAGAGGCCGGTGCGGGCCAGGTCCAGCCACAGGGCCTGGCGGGGTGCGGG
>JAQUDN010000107.1 GCA_028685665.1 Burkholderiaceae bacterium
CGACGCTCTTCCGATCTACCGGATCGACCAGCAGGCGGCTGCCTACCAGCTCTGCCACGCGGTGCGGTCCGGGTGACGGGGTGGCGCCTGCCCGGTGGATGGCGGTCCAGGGTGCGCCGCGGTATTTCACGGTGGCGGTTCCGTCGGGGTTCCAATGGTCGATGTACACGGTTTCGCCGATGTCCAGTTGCACTTCGCTGGGTTCGGGTCCTGCCGGGTCCCCTGGGCGGTGCTTTTGGCGGTAGTTCCAGGCCACCACGGCGCCACCACCGACGGCGGCCGCCGTGACGATCTGGGCGGTCAGGGGCAGTCCGAGGTGGGCGGCCAGCGCCGCGGCAGCCAAACCGATCCCTAGCATCAATAAATAGAAGGTGCCGGTCAGCAGCTCTGCGGCGACGGCGATGCCGCTCAATAGCCACCAAATCGTTGAGTCATCCATATGAACCTTGGTGAAGATGGGGCCTATCTGTCTTTAGTGCACCACATTCTGGTTCAAAAGAATGTCACGCCCAAGGCAGGCCCAGGTTATTCCTTACACTTCGCGCCTATTTCGTTTTTTTGCCGGGCAGGGCACGGTTGCACGGAGGCTGCGCATGAAGTTTCGCTTTCCCATCGTCATCATCGACGAGGACTATCGTTCCGAGAACACCTCGGGTTTGGGTATTCGCGCCCTGGCACAGGCCATCGAGAGCGAAGGTTTCGAGGTGCTGGGTGTCACAAGCTATGGTGATCTGTCCCAGTTCGCCCAGCAGCAAAGCCGCGCCAGTGCCTTTATTTTGTCGATTGACGATGAAGAGTTCACGGAAGATGCCGGCCTGGACCCGATCGTGGTGAGCCTGCGCACCTTCATCACCGAAGTGCGCCGCAAGAATTCCGATGTGCCGATTTATGTGCATGGCGAAACCAAGACCTCGCGCCACCTGCCCAATGACATCCTGCGCGAGCTGCATGGCTTCATCCACATGTTCGAGGACACCCCCGAATTCGTGGCCAAGCACATCATCCGCGAGGCCAAGAGCTACCTGGAGGGCGTGCAGCCGCCGTTTTTCAAGGCCTTGCTCGATTACGCCGAAGACGGCTCTTACAGCTGGCACTGCCCGGGCCATTCGGGTGGGGTGGCGTTTCTGAAGAGCCCTGTGGGCCAGATGTACCACCAGTTCTATGGTGAAAACATGCTGCGCGCCGATGTCTGCAACGCCGTGGAAGAACTGGGCCAGCTGCTGGACCACAACGGCGCCATTGGCGAGAGCGAGCGCAATGCGGCGCGCATCTTCAATGCCGACCACTGCTTTTTTGTGACCAACGGCACCAGCACCTCCAACAAGATGGTCTGGCACCACACGGTGGCGCCGGGCGATGTCGTGGTGGTGGACCGCAACTGCCACAAGTCCATCCTGCACAGCATCATCATGACCGGAGCGATTCCGGTGTTTCTGAAGCCGACCCGCAACCATTTCGGCATCATTGGCCCGATTCCGCAAAGCGAGTTCGAGCAGGCCACGATCCAGGCCAAGATCAAGGCCAACCCGCTGCTCAAGGGCGTGGACCCCAAGAAGGTCAAGCCCCGCGTGCTCACCCTGACGCAATCGACCTACGATGGCGTGCTCTACAACACCGAAACCATCAAGAGCATGCTGGATGGCTACGTGGAGAACCTGCACTTTGACGAGGCCTGGCTGCCCCATGCCGCCTTCCACCCCTTCTATGGCAGCTACCACGCCATGGGCAAGAAGCGCGCACGGCCCGAGCACTCGGTGGTGTATGCCACCCAGTCCATCCACAAGCTGCTGGCCGGTATCAGCCAGGCCAGCCATGTGCTGGTGCAGGACTCGCAGACCACCAAGCTCGACCGGCACCTGTTCAACGAGGCGTACCTGATGCACACCTCGACCTCGCCGCAGTACAGCATCATTGCCAGCTGCGACGTGGCCGCCGCCATGATGGAGCCGCCCGGCGGCACCGCGCTGGTCGAGGAAAGCATTCTGGAGGCGCTGGATTTCCGCCGTGCGATGCGCAAGGTCGAGGAAGAGTTCGGCAAGAACGACTGGTGGTTCAAGGTCTGGGGCCCTGAAAAGCTGGTGGACGAGGGCATTGGCCGCGCCGAAGACTGGATCATCCGCAGCGACAGCAAGAGCAAGAAGAACGGCAGCAAATGGCACGGCTTTGGCCAGTTGGCCGACGGCTTCAATATGCTGGACCCGATCAAGTCCACCATCGTCACGCCCGGCCTCGACCTGGACGGCAAATTTGCCACCACCGGCATTCCGGCCTCGATCGTCACCAAATACCTGGCCGAGCATGGCGTGGTGGTGGAGAAGACTGGCCTGTACAGCTTCTTCATCATGTTCACCATCGGCATCACCAAGGGCCGCTGGAACACCCTGCTGACGGCGCTGCAGCAGTTCAAGGACGACTACGAGAAGAACCAGCCCATGTGGCGCATCCTTCCCGAGTTCTGTCAGCGGCACAAACGCTACGAGCGCATGGGCCTCCAGGACCTGTGCCACCACGTGCACCAGCTCTACGCCAAATACGACATTGCCCGTCTGACCACCGAGATTTACCTCTCGGACCTGACCCCCGCCATGAAGCCCAGCGATGCCTATGCGCACATTGCCCAGCGCAAGACCGAGCGCGTGGAAATCGACCAGCTCGAAGGCCGTATCACCGTGGGCCTGATCACGCCGTACCCCCCGGGCATTCCTTTGCTGGTGCCGGGCGAAGTCTTCAACAAGCGCATCGTGGACTACCTCAAGTTCGCCCGCGATTTCGCCTTGCTGGCCCCTGGCTTCGAGACCGACATCCATGGCCTGGTCGAAGAACAGGACGCCCACGGCAAGGTGCGCTACTACGCCGACTGCGTGGCCGATGGCAAGCCGCGCAAGCAGACCCGCTTGCTGGCCACCGCCGACAACCTGGTGCAGGTGGGAGACGACGGCCCTTTCGGTCGTAACGTCTGAAGTGCTGCGCGGCCGCAGGGCCGTGCAACACCCAGGCGCCGTGCATCGCACCCCGTGCGCAGTGGGGTCGCGCGCAATCCGGAGGCTTCACGGCAGACCCCATCTGCCTTGAAGCCTTTTTTGTGCGCAAACGCACGGGGTCTTGGGGAATGCAGGGGCCTTGGGCCCCGGGCTGGCCAGGGGGCTGGTGCCCAGCCCAGAGGCCTGGGGCGCCCTGGCACGACGCTAGCGCGTGTGCAGGTCCTCGCGCACGCGCACGAAGCTGGCAAAGCGCGGCAAGCCGCTCTCGTGCGTGCCGCGAAAGCGGTAGGTCACCCAACTGCCCAGAGGCGGTGGATCGGTGCGTTGCGCAGCGCTGAAGCCCGCGCCCAGTCGAAAACGCTGGCCGGTGGGCATCTCGACCAGCAGCGCACCCATGCGGCCCGCATGCTGGCCTTTTCCGGGCAAGTGGGCCACCACGCGGGCTTCGGTGTCTTCGTGGGTTTTGACCTTGAGCAGATCGTCGCTGCGTCCGGCCCGGTAATACGAAGCCCCCCGGTGCAGCATCAGCCCTTCGCCCCCGGCGCGCTCGGTGCGGCGCAGCAGCGCCTGCAGGGCGGCATCGTGGGCCACGCGGTGCTGGGGCACGGCCTGAACCCAGGGCTGGGCCAGGCGGTCGACCAGCGTTTGCAGGGCGGGCAGCCGTTCGTCAAAGGGGCCGCCATGGGCGGGCAGGTCGAACACCATGAAGCGCATCCCGCGCCAGGCCGCGTCGCCGGCTTGTTGCTGGCGGACGGTGGACTGGGCATGGCTGAAACGGCCCCGCCCGGCCCAGAGTTCGCCGTCCATCGCCGTGGCGGGCCAGCCGGCGGTGAACCAGGCGGGGGCCGCCACGGTTTCGCCGCCGCGTGTGCGCAGGGTCTGGCCGTCCCAGTGGCCGCGCACGCCGTCGTATTTTTCGCTGACCCAGTAGTCCTGCAGCGGCAGGCCGGGGCGGTAGACCTGCGCCAGCAGCAAGGCCGGAGGCTCGGCCGCAGCCGCCAGGGCGGGCCGGCCGCACAGCACCAGCAGCGCCAGGGACAGGGACAGGCAGCTTCGGCGGAGCATGATGCTATGAAATATATAGCTTAAAGGCCTTGCAGGCAGGGCGCCAGAGGCTTTTTAGGCCTCAAAGCGTGGCGCTCAAACCTGGTCGGCGCTCAGGCCGGCGGTCTGGCTGAAGCCCCCGTCCACATAGGTGATCTCGGCGGTGACGCCGCTGGCCAGATCGGACAGCAGGAAGGCGGCGACATTGCCCACGTCTTCAATCGTCACGTTGCGGCGCAGGGGCGCGGCATCGGCCACGCGGCCCAGCAGCTTGCCGAAGTCCTTGATGCCGCTGGCGGCCAGGGTCTTGATGGGGCCGGCGCTGATGCCGTTGGCGCGGATGCTGCGGCCGTCCTGCGTGCGGCCGACGGCCTCGGCCAGGTAGCGCACCGAGGCTTCCAGGCTGGCTTTGGCCAGGCCCATGGTGTTGTAGTTGGGAATGCTGCGCAGCGCGCCCAGGTAGGACAGCGTGAGCAAGGCCGACTTGTCGTTGAGGTAGGGCAGGGCGGCCTTGGCCAGCGCCGGAAAGCTGTAGGCGCTGATGTCATGGGCGATGCGGAAACCCTCGCGCGAGAGGCCTTCGAGGAAGTTGCCAGCGATGGCTTCGCGCGGTGCAAAGCCAATGCTGTGCACCAGGCCGTCAAAGGTCGGCCACACCTGGGCCAGGTCGGCGAACATGCGCTCGATCTGCTCGTCGCTGCCCACATCGCAGTCAAACACCAGCGTCGAGTTGAAGTCGGCCGCGAATTCGGTGATGCGGTCCTTGAAGCGTTCGCCCACGTAGCTGAAGGCCAGCTCGGCGCCTTGTGCGTGGCAGGCCTTGGCGATGCCGTAAGCGATGGAGCGGTTGGACAGAACGCCTGTGATGAGCAGCTTCTTGCCGGTCAGAAAACCCATGTTGTTCTCCTGTGGGGTGCGGGGACAGAGTGTGGAAGTGGGCCGGGGCGCGGCCTGTGCCGGGGGTGGGCTGGGGTCTCCCTGCCGTCCGGGACGGGGCGCCACTGGCGTAGTGCAGAATTGTCGCATGCGGTTTTGGCTCATTTTTTGTCTCTGGAGTGGTGCGGTGTCCCCGGTCTGGGCGGCCCACGCGTATGCCTTGTGGGGGGCGCCCAAATACCCCGCCGGTTTTGCGCAGTTCGCTTACGTCAATCCCCAGGCCCCCCGGGGCGGGGAGCTGCGCCTGGTCAGCAATTCGCGCGCTTCGACCTTCGACAAATACAACCCCTTCACCATCAAAGGCAATGCGCCGGCCTATCTGCCCCAGCTGATGTTCGATTCGCTGCTGGCGGGCGCGCTCGATGAAACCGCCACGGGCTACGGCCTGCTGGCCGAAGATGTCGAGGTCGCGCCCGACGGCCTGAGCGCCACCTTCCGCCTGCGGCCCGAGGCGCGCTTCCACCACGGCAAACCGGTGCTGGCCCAGGACGTGCAGTACAGCTACGACACCCTGATCGGCCCCTACAGCTCACCCGCCTACAAGACCTTGCTGGTCGATGTGGCCGGGGTGGACGTGCTGGACGAGCGCCGCGTGCGCTTTCGCTTCAAGAAGCCCAACCGCGAACTGCCCCTGACCGTGGGGGGGCTGCCGGTCTTCAGCCGCGACTGGGGCCGGCAGAACGGCCAGACCAAGCCCTTCGACCAGGTGGTGGTGGACGAGCCCCTGGGCAGCGGCCCCTACCGCATCGGCCCGGTGCGTTTCGGCAAGGACATCACCTATGTGCGCGACCCCCAGTACTGGGCGCGCGACCTGAACGTGCGCCGGGGCACGGCCAACTTCGACCGCATCACCGTCAAGATCTACAAGGACGCCACGGCCCGGCTCGAAGCCCTCAAGGCGGGCGAGTTCGACCTGATGCGCTTTTTCAGCGCCGGCGACTGGGCGCGGCGCGTCACGGGCAAGAAGTTCGACACCGGCGAGCTGGTCAAGGGGGAATTCCGCCACCAGCTGCCTTCGGGCTTTCAGAGCTATGTGCTCAACACGCGGCGCCCGTTCCTGCAGGATGTGCGGGTGCGGGAAGCCCTGGGCCTGGCGCTGGACTACGAATGGATGAACCGCCAGATGTTCTACGGCGCCTACCAGCGCGTGAACGGCCTTTTTGGCAACACCGCCTGCCAGGCGCGCGGCGAGCCCGGCCCCGAAGAGCGGGCCTTGATGGCCCCCTGGCGCGCGCAGATTCCGGCGGCGGCGTGGGGCCCCATGGCGGTGCCGCCCCGCACCGATGGCGAGGCCTCCCTGCGTGCCAACCTGCGCCGGGCCCAGGCCCTGCTGCGCGAGGCCGGCTGGGAGGTCCGTGGCGGGGCTTTGCGCAACGCCCAGGGCCAGGCCCTGGTGCTGGAATACATGGACAGCAACGAGGGCGGCGTGCGCGTGGTCACCCCCTGGATGCGCAGCCTGGAAAAGCTCGGTATCCAGCTGCGCTTTCGGGCCGTGGACTTTGCGCTCTACCAGCAGCGCCTGCAGAAGTTCGATTTCGACATCACCTCGATGGCCTACCAGGGTACCCACAACCCGGGCCAGGAATTTGCCGATCTGTTCGGCAGCCAGGCCGCCGACACCGAGGATTCGGGCAATTTCGCGGGCGTCAAGAACCCGGCGGTGGACGCCCTGATCACGGCCATGACCGCCGCCAAGACCGAGGCCCAGCTGCTGCCCGCCTGCCACGCGCTCGAACGCGTCATTGCCCACAGCCATTACCTGATTCCGCAATGGACGGCCGGCACCCACCGCATGGCCTACAACGCCTGGCGCCTGGCCCGGCCCGAGGCCCTGCCCCCCTATTCCAGCGGCGAGGCCTGGGCCATCGACACCTGGTGGGCCCGCGTTCCATCCGGGTCGAAGACTCCTGAATCCATAGCTGCTCCGGCAAGCGGGAAGGGCAGTTGAGCCATGTTGGCCTATATTTTCAAGCGCATTCTGCTGATGGTGCCGACCCTGCTGGGCGTGCTGCTGCTGACCTTTGTCGTGATCCAGTTCGTGCCCGGGGGGCCGGTGGAGCAGTACCTGGCCGAGGCCAAGGCCGGTGCGGCGGGCGGCGGCGGGGCCGAAGGCGGGGGGCTGGCCTACCGGGGTGCGCAGGGCGTCGACCCCCAGCGCCTGGCGCAGATCAAGGCCCTGTATGGTTTCGACAAGCCCGCGTCCGAGCGTTTCGTGCAGATGCTGGGTCAGCTGGCGCGCTTCGATCTGGGACGCAGCTTTTTCCAGAACAAGGACGTGTGGCAGCTGGTGCTGGAAAAACTGCCGGTGTCCATCAGCCTGGGGCTGTGGACGTTTTTCATCAGTTACCTGGTCGCCGTGCCGCTGGGCGTGGCCAAGGCGGTGCGTGCGGGCTCGCGCTTCGACCTCGTCACCACCTTGCTTGTGCTGGTGGGCTATGCCATTCCGGGCTTTGTGCTGGGGGTGGCGCTGCTGGTGGTGTTTGGCGGGCAACTGCAGTGGTTTCCGCTGCGCGGGCTGACCTCCTCGAACTGGGAGGAACTGTCGTGGGGCGCCCGCACCGTGGACTACCTCTGGCACATCACCCTGCCGATCACGGCCATGGTGCTGGGCAGCTTTGCGGTGACGGCCATGCTGACGAAAAACGCCTTTCTCGAAGAAATCCGCAAGCAGTACGTGCTGACGGCCCGCGCCAAGGGCCTGAGCGAGCGCCAGGTGCTCTGGAAGCATGTGTTCCGCAATGCGCTGATCCCCATCGTCACGGGCTTTCCGGCGGCCTTCATCGGGGCTTTTTTCACGGGCTCGCTCTTGATCGAAACCCTGTTCTCCCTCGATGGCCTGGGCCTGCTGAGCTATGAGAGCGTGATCCGGCGCGACTACCCCGTGGTGCTGGGCACCCTGTATTTGTTCACGCTGATCGGCCTGGTGACCAAGCTGGTCTCCGATCTTTGCTATGTGTGGGTCGATCCGCGCGTGAAGTTTGATTGAAGGAAACGCATGCCCCAGCCCTGTGTGACTCCCGAGGCCCTCTTGCAACGCGATGCCGGATAAGCCGCAGGCCATGGGCTCCACGACACCTTCCGTTCCTGTGGGCGTTGCGCCCGCAGCGCTCTCTCCCTCCCGCCGCGCCTGGCGGCGCTTTCAGCGCAACCGCCTGGGCTACTGGAGCCTGCTGGCTTTTTGCGCCCTGGTGCTGGTCAGCCTGTGTGCCGAGCTGGTCAGCAACGACCGCCCGCTGATCGTGCGCTACGAGGGGCAGACCTACTTTCCCATGCTCAAGGACTACCCCGAAAAAACCTTCGGGGGCGACTTTGAAACCCCCACGGACTACCTCGACCCGTTCATCCGGGAGCGGCTGAGCGCCGGCCGCAATTGGGCGCTGTACACCCTGAACCCCTACGGCCCCAACACGCTCAACTACTTCGCCAAGGCGCCCAATCCCTCGGCCCCCACGGCCGACAACTGGCTGGGCACCGACGACCGGGGGCGCGACCTGCTGGCGCAGCTGCTCTACGGCTTTCGCGTGAGCGTGCTGTTCGCTTTGGCGCTCACGGCCAGCGGCGTGCTGCTGGGGGTGATCACGGGGGCCATCCAGGGGTTTTTTGGCGGCAGGACCGACCTGGCGTTCCAGCGTTTCATCGAAATCTGGGGTTCGATGCCCGAGCTGTACCTGCTGATCATCTTCAGTGCGGTGTTTGCGCCGAGCATCGGGCTGCTGCTGCTCTTGCTCAGCCTGTTCGGCTGGATGGGCTTGTCGGACTATGTGCGTGCCGAGTTCCTGCGCAACCGCCAGCTCGACTACGTGAAGGCCGCGCGCGCGCTGGGCGTGGGCAATGCGCAGATCATCTGGCGCCATATCCTGCCCAACAGCCTGACGCCGGTGGTGACGTTTTTGCCGTTTCGCATGAGCGCGTCCATCCTGGCGCTGACCTCGCTCGACTTTCTGGGCCTGGGCGTGCCGCCCGGTACGCCCAGCCTGGGCGAGCTGCTGAGCCAGGGCAAGAACAGCATCGACGCCTGGTGGATCTCGCTGTCCACCTTTGCCGTGCTGGTGGTGTCCCTGCTGCTGCTGACTTTCATGGGCGACGCCTTGCGCGATGCGCTCGACCCCCGCAAGGCCGACCAATGACCGTGAACACGCAGCCTGCGCTGCTGGACGTCCAGAACCTGCGCGTGCGCTTCGGCGCCAAGGAGGTGGTGTGTGGCGTGCACTTTGCCATCGCCCCCGGGGAAAAACTCGCGCTGGTGGGGGAGTCGGGCTCGGGCAAGACCCTCACGGCCCTGAGCCTGCTGCGCCTGGCCGGTGAGGCCCAAATCAGCGGCCAGGCCTTGCTGCGCGGACGCAACCTGCTCTCTTTATCGGAGCGCGAGATGCGCGGCGTGCGCGGGGGCGAGATCGCCATGGTCTTCCAGGAGCCCATGACCGCGTTGAACCCGCTGATGCCGGTGGGCCAGCAGATCGCCGAGATCCTGCTGCTCAAGAAAGGCCTGACCGGGGCGGCCTGCGCCCAGGCGGCCATCGATCTGCTGGCCCAGACCGGCATTCCCGAGCCGGCCCGCCGTGCCAAGGCCTTGCCGCACCAGCTGTCCGGCGGCCAGCGCCAGCGCGCCATGATCGCCATGGCCCTGGCCAGCGAACCCGCGCTGCTGCTGGCCGACGAACCCACCACCGCGCTCGATGTGACGCTGCGCGCCCAGATCCTGGACCTGCTCTCCGAGCTGCAGCGCCGCCGCGGCATGGCGGTGCTGCTCATCACCCACGACCTGAACCTGGTGCGCCGCTTTGCCGACCGGGTGGCGGTGATGGAGCACGGCGTGCTGGTGGAGCAGGGCCCGGTGGCCGAGGTGTTCAAGGCCCCGCAGCACGCCTACACCCGCCGCCTGATCGCCAGCCAGCCCCGGCGCGATGTGCTCGACACCCCGCCGCCGCCCGGCACGCAGCCCTGCCTGCAGACCGGGGCCTTGCGCGTGGCCTACCCCACGCCCTTGCCCGGCCTGCGCGGCTGGTTCCGCAAGGGCGAATTCGTGGCCGTGCAGAACGCCACGCTGCAGTTGCTGCCAGGCCAGACGCTGGGCGTGGTGGGGGAGTCGGGTTCGGGCAAGTCCACGCTGGCGCAGGCCATTTTGGGTCTGCTGCCCCATGGCGGCACGCTGACGGTGGCGGGGCAGGGCTGGCAGTCGCCTTCCACGCGCAACACGCCCGCCAACCAGGCGCTGCGCCGGCAGGTGCAGGTGGTGTTCCAGGACCCGTTTTCTTCGCTCTCGCCCCGCCTGACGGTCGAAGAAATCGTGGGAGAGGGTTTGCGGGTGCACGCGCCCCAGCTCACCCAGGCCGAGCGCCGCACCCGCGTCGAGGCCGCCCTGGCCGAAGTCGGCCTGGACCCGGCCCAGGACCCCGGCCTGCTGGCGCGCTATCCGCACGCGTTTTCCGGGGGGCAGCGCCAGCGCCTGGCGATTGCGCGGGCCCTGATCGTGCAGCCGCGCCTGCTGGTGCTGGACGAGCCGACCAGCGCCCTGGACGTCACCATCCAGCAGCAGGTGCTGGCTTTGCTGCAGCGCCTGCAGCGTGAAAAAGGCCTGGCCTACCTGCTGATCACCCACGATGTCGAGGTCATCCGTGCCATGGCCCACACCGTGCTCGTCATGAAAGACGGCGAGGTGCTGGAAACCGGCCCCGTGCACCAGGTACTCGATGCCCCGCAGCACCCCTACACCCAGCGCCTGGTGGCTGCGGCCCGCCTGGACCCGGCCTGAGCGCCGGTGCAGGCCCTGCGCCGGCGGAGCCGGGTGGCGTGGAGGTTGATCGGCACAAAAACTGCCTTTTCCCCAGAAGGGGCTTGCGTAGGCTGCTCTCTTTTTTAATGGCTTTCCAGGCCGAGCGGCCCTGCCTTGTCCGGGCCCGGTCGCTGGGCCAGCAGCCGCTCCAGCAGCCCTTGCGCGGCCAGCGACAGGCTGCGGTCCCGCCGGCGCACCACGTAGATCTCGCGCTGCAGGCCAGGCAGGGCCAGCGCGCGGGTCACCAGCCCGGGCAGGGCGAAATGGAACAAGGTCAGCGCCGGCACCACGCTGATGCCCAGGCCTGCCCGCACCATGCCGGCCACCGTGGCCAGTTGTTCGACCTCCATCAGCGTGTGCAGGGTTTGCGGGTGCAGGGCGGCTTCGAGGTACTGGCGCACGCTGGTCGAGCGCGCCAGGTGAATGAAAGGCCAGGCCGCCAGGTCGGCCACGGTGAGCGCGCCAGGCTGTTGTGCCAGCGGGTGTTCCGGGGGGCAGACCAGGTGGAAATCGTCGCGGCACAGCAGCGTGGCCTGCAGTTCCGGGGTGTCTGCCCGAAGGGCCGCCAGGGCGAAATCGGCCCTTCCGCTGGCCACGCGCTCGATGCAGGCTTCCGAGAGCACATCGGCCACGTCGATCTCGATGCCCGGGTGCGCCCGGTGAAAGCCGGCCAGCACCCTGGGCAGCCAATCGGCGGCCAGTGAGGGCAACAGCGCCAGCGCCACCCGCCCGCGTTGCAAGGCGGCGGCATCCCGGAGGGCGGCCAGGGCCTGGTTGACTTCGCCCCGGATGCGCAGCGCAGCGTCCAGGAAATCGCGGCCCTCGGGCGTCAGCTCCACATGCCGGGTGCTGCGGTCGAACAGGCGCAGGCCCAGCTCGTCCTCCAGCGTGCGCACCAGGGCGCTGAAGGCCGGTTGCGACAGATGGCATTGCTGCGCCGCCCGGGTGAAGTGGCGCTGGTG
>JAQUDN010000108.1 GCA_028685665.1 Burkholderiaceae bacterium
ATCGAACCCCGTCTCGCCACGGGCGACCTCGCGGGGCTCGATCCCGCGACGGCAGGGTTGCTGCAACGGCTGCGCACGCCCATCGGCTGAGGGCCGTCCAGGGTCCGGATGCCGCGGGGCAGGCCCTGGTTCGCTGGCGCTGAACGCCATGAAAAAAGGGCCGCAGATGCGGCCCTTTTGGCTGGAGCGTGGCTCAGCGCGGCAATTACATGCCCATGCCGCCCATGCCACCCATGCCGCCCATGTCAGGCATGCCGCCGCCGGCAGCGCCTTCGGCCTTGGGGGTCTCTGCCACCATGCACTCGGTGGTCAGCATCAGGGAGGCCACGGAAGCCGCGTTCTGCAGCGCGGTGCGGGTCACCTTGGTGGGGTCCAGGATACCCATTTCGATCATGTCGCCGTAGGTGTCGTTGGCGGCGTTGAAGCCGTAGTTGCCCGTTCCGTTCAGCACGGCGTTCACCACCACGGAGGCTTCGCCGCCGGCGTTGTAAACGATTTCGCGCAGAGGGGCTTCGATGGCCTTCAGCACCAGGGCAATGCCGTGGTCCTGGTCGGCGTTGTCGCCCTTGATGACGCCCGCAGTTTGCTTGGCACGCAGCAGAGCCACGCCGCCACCGGCCACGATGCCTTCTTCCACGGCAGCGCGGGTGGCGTGCAGGGCGTCTTCCATGCGGGCCTTCTTTTCCTTCATTTCGACTTCGGTGGCAGCGCCAACCTTGATCACGGCCACACCGCCGGCCAGCTTGGCCACGCGCTCTTGCAGCTTTTCGCGGTCGTAGTCGGAAGTCGCTTCTTCGATCTGCACGCGCACTTGCTTGACGCGGGCTTCGATGTCAGCGGCAGCGCCAGCGCCGTCGATGATGATGGTGTTTTCCTTGCCCACTTCGATGCGCTTGGCTTGGCCCAGATCGGTCAGTTGCACCTTTTCCAGGGTCAGGCCGACTTCTTCGGCGATGACCTTGCCACCGGTCAGGATGGCGATGTCTTCCAGCATGGCCTTGCGACGGTCGCCGAAGCCAGGGGCCTTGACAGCCACAACCTTCAGGATGCCGCGGATGGTGTTGACCACCAGGGTCGCCAGGGCTTCGCCTTCGACGTCTTCGGCAATGATCAGCAGGGGACGGCCGGCCTTGGCGACTTGCTCCAGCGTGGGCAGCAGGTCGCGGATGTTGCTGATCTTCTTGTCGAACAGCAGCACGAAGGGGTTGTCCAGCAGGGCGGCCTGCTTTTCAGGGTTGTTGATGAAGTAGGGCGACAGGTAGCCGCGGTCAAACTGCATGCCTTCGACGACGTCGAGCTCGTTCTGCAGCGACTTGCCGTCTTCCACGGTGATCACGCCTTCTTTGCCGACCTTGTCCATCGCATTGGCGATGATTTCGCCGATGCTGGTGTCCGAGTTGGCGGAAATGGAACCCACTTGGGCGATTTCCTTGGAGGTGGTGGTGGGCTTGGAGGCCTTCTTCAGCTCTTCGATCAGGGCGGTCACGGCCTTGTCGATGCCGCGCTTCAGGTCCATGGGGTTCATGCCGGCGGCCACGTACTTCATGCCTTCGCGGACGATGGACTGGGCCAGCACGGTGGCGGTGGTGGTGCCGTCGCCAGCGTTGTCAGAGGTCTTGGAAGCGACTTCCTTGACCATCTGCGCGCCCATGTTCTGCAGCTTGTCCTTGAGTTCGATTTCCTTGGCCACGGACACACCGTCCTTGGTCACGGTGGGGGCGCCGAACGAGCGCTCGAGCACCACGTTGCGACCCTTGGGGCCCAGAGTCACTTTGACGGCGTTGGCGAGAATATTCACGCCTTCAACCATGCGAGCGCGGGCTTCGCCGCCGAAAACTACGTCTTTTGCTGCCATGTTTGGCTCCTAAATTCAGAAAATCGTTAAACGGATCGCGGGTTCTGGTGAAAGAAAGCGCAGTGAGCAGGGGTCAGGCTGGACGGAGCGCTGCAACCGGAACGCAGGGTGCGTGGGGATTGCGAGCACTGCGCAACGCTGCCTGGCGCCTGCGCAGTGGCTTTATTTCTCGACCACAGCGAAGAGGTCGTCTTCTTTCATGACCAGCAGTTCGTTGCCGTCGACCTTGACGGTCTGGCCGCTGTACTTGCCGAACAGCACGCGGTCGCCCACCTTGACGTTCAGGGTGATCAGTTCACCCTTGTCGTTCTTCTTGCCGGGACCCACGGCCAGCACTTCGCCTTGATCGGGCTTTTCAGCAGCGTTGTCGGGGATGTAGATGCCAGAGGCTGTCTTGGTTTCGCTTTCAATACGCTTGACGATCACGCGGTCGTGCAGAGGGCGAAGGTTCATTGCATCTCTCCTGAGGGAATAAAAATGAAGACATCCAAGGCGCCTGTCGCGACAGACGCCTCCAAACTCAGCAGGGCGGCTTTGTTAGCACTCACCTGCTTCGAGTGCTAATGATACGGGCATTTGTCCCGGTTTCAATAGGGGCCTGAGGATCAACCCCCGCCCGTGGTGCCGTGATCGGCCTTTGGGGCAGGGCGGCTTGCCGCCGGAATATCGCCGGGCCTTGCGCGGCATCCCGGTGGTTTGGTGGGGTTCGCGCAGGGGCGGGCGCCTGCCAGGCTCCCTCGGCGCACCCGAGGCGTTACAGGGGCTTTGGGGGGGTGATCGGTGCCAGGATGGGGGACGAATCCGCGAAGCATGCGCCGCTGCAGGTGGTTGAATGCTCAAAAACCATAGCTGCAAGGGCTTGTGGGGCAAGCCTTGAAGGGTGTTTTGATGCCCTGTCGCGAAAGCGATGGACAGGCTCTTAGCCCTGGTGGGCGGTTTCCGGCGGTGGGTCGGTGGCGTCGGCTGCCGTGAGTCCCAGAAAATGGTCCAGCATGTGGAAATGGTCTTCAAAGAATTCTTCTTCGAGGCCTGCCAGCTGGTCGATGGCCACCCATTCCACCTGCAGCGCATCGTCATCGGCCTCGACCGTGGGGAAGGGCATGTCTTCCAGATCGATGTAGTAGGCGTGGGTGATGGTGCGCCCGCGCTGGCTGCGGTCAGGGTGGTCGAAAACGGTGACTTCCCGCAGGGCCGCATGCAGCTGGGCTTCGGGCAGGGCGCAGTGGGTTTCTTCGCGCAATTCGCGCAGGCAGGATTGCCACAGGGTCTCGCGCTGTTCGATGAAGCCGCCCGGCACCGCCCGCTGGCCCTTGCCCGGGGCATGGGCGCGGCGAATCAGCAGCACATGGTCCTGGCAGCGCAGCACTGCGTCCACCGTCACAAACACCGGCGGGTAGGGCGCCTGGGCCCAGGCTGCGCGGTAGCCGCGCAGCATTTGCCATTCTTCCCGCAGGGCCTCATAGGCGGCTTGCTGGGCGAAATCCTGCAGAAAGGCCAGGGTGTTGGGGGGCATGGCATCCGCCCAGGGCGCCAGCACGCGGTGCACGGTCGCGGGCGTCGCGCCAAAGTAGGCATCCCGGATGGCCGTGGCGTCGGTGCCGCCCTGGCGCGCCATGTCGATCAGCTCCCAGCCGGGAAAGGCGCGCAGGTAGCTGCTGGTGGCATCCTTGAAATGCCCGACCAGCCCCAGGCGTGAGCCGGGGGCCACCCGGCGGGCCACGCCCTGGCGCACGGCGTCCACCCACACGGCCTGGTTGTAGTAATCGCGCACCGGCAGCACCTGCACGCGTGCCCGGTCTGCCTCGGGCAGGGCGCCGTGCAGCAGGGCGGCCCGTTCTTGCCAGGTGAAGGGGTTCTTCGGCGAGCGGGCCTGCCAGGCCGACCCCAGGACCACGATGACGTTCCGGGCGCTGTCCAGGGCCCGCCGCAGCAAGGCCATGTGGCCGTTGTGCAGGGGTTGGTAGCGGCCGATGAACAGCGCGGTGTCGATCATGGAGTCGGGCCTGTGCACGGTCTTTACAGCCCTGCAGCGGCCCGCAGGGCAGCGGCCTTGTCGGTGCGTTCCCAGGTGAAGTCGGGCTCTTCGCGGCCGAAGTGGCCGTAAGCGGCGGTCTTTTCGTAGATGGGGCGCAGCAGGTCGAGCATCTGGATGATGCCCTTGGGGCGCAGGTCGAAGTGCTCGGCCACCAGCTGGGAGAGCTGTGCGTCCGGAATCACGCCGGTGCCTTCGGTGTACACCGTGATGTTCATCGGGTGGGCCACGCCAATCGCGTAGGCCACCTGGATCTGGCATTGCTTGGCCAGGCCGGCGGCGACGATGTTCTTCGCCACATAGCGGGCGGCGTAGGCAGCGCTGCGGTCCACCTTGGTGGGGTCCTTGCCGGAGAAGGCGCCGCCGCCGTGCGGGCAGGCACCGCCGTAGGTGTCCACGATGATCTTGCGGCCCGTCAGGCCACAGTCGCCCTGGGGGCCGCCAATCACGAAGCGGCCGGTGGGGTTGATCAGGTACTTGGTGTCCTGCAGCCACTCCTTGGGCAGCACGGGCTTGATGATTTCCTCGATCACGGCCTCGATGAAGCTGGCCTTCATCTTGGTCTGGGTTTCCGACTGGTCGGGGCTGTGCTGGGTGGACAGCACCACGGTGTCGATGCTGTGCGGCTTGCCGTCCACGTAGCGCATGGTCACCTGGCTCTTGGCGTCGGGGCGCAAAAAGGGCAGGCGGCCGTCCTTGCGCAGCTGGGCCTGGCGCTCGACCAGGCGGTGCGCGTAGTAGATGGGGGCGGGCATCAGCTCGGGCGTTTCGTCGCAGGCGTAGCCGAACATCAGGCCCTGGTCGCCCGCGCCGGTGTTCAGGTGGTCGTCGCTGGCGTGGTCCACGCCCTGGGCGATGTCGTTGCTTTGCTTGTCGTAGGCCACCAGCACCGCACAGCCTTTGTAGTCGATGCCGTACTCGGTGTTGTCGTAGCCAATGCGCTTGATGGTGTCGCGCGCCACCTGGATGTAGTCCACGTGCGCGTTGGTGGTGATTTCACCGGCGAGCACGACCAGGCCGGTGTTGGTCAGGGTTTCGGCAGCCACACGGCTGCGCGGGTCTTGTTGGAAGATCGCATCCAGGATCGCGTCCGAGATTTGGTCGGCGACCTTGTCGGGGTGGCCTTCCGAGACGGATTCGGAGGTAAAAAGAAAGTCGTTCGCCATTTGAATAAACTCCAGTGTTTCGGCATTTGAGGGCGTTGCCCTCGCTCCGAAGGAGCTTTGGCGAACGCTTTAGCAGATTTTTTTTACGTCGCCCTGCAAGTTGCTCATTTAACTCAGCGACCGTTGGATTTTAATGCCAGTCGTCTTTCGTCTTTTTTCTGTCATGCCTTTGGGCTTGCTGCACGGCCTGGGCGCCGCCATGGGGTGGTTGGTGTTCGTGCTGTCCGGGGTGTACCGGCGCCGTTTCTTGGCCAATGCGGCCCTGGCGGGCTATGCCTTTGCCGATGTGCGTGCCGCCGTCGGGCACGCGGGGCGCATGGTGGCCGAACTGCCCCGCCTGTGGCTGGGTGCGCAGCCGCCCTGCACCCTGGAAGGCGTGGCCTGCGTCGAGCAGGCCTGGGCCGCCGGCCGCGGCATCGTTTTCTTGACCCCGCACCTGGGCTGCTTCGAAATGTCGGCCCAGGCGATCGCCCAGCGCTGGAGCGCGCAGCAGGGGCCGATCACGGTGCTCTACCGCCCGGCCCGCCAGCCCTGGCTGGCCAAGGTCATGGAAACCGCCCGCAACCGCCCCGGCATGCAGGCGGTGCCCACCACCCTGGCGGGTGTGCGCCAGATGATCAAGGCCTTGCGCCGTGGCGAGGCCGTGGGCCTGCTGCCCGACCAGGTCCCCCCGGAGGGGCTGGGGCTGTGGGCGCCCTTCTTTGGCCGTGAGGCCTACACCATGACGCTGGCGGCCCGCCTGGCCCAGCAGACCGGGGCGACGGTGCTCTTGGTGCATTGCGAACGCAAGACCTGGGGCCGTGGCTACGTGGCCAAGTTCGAGGCCTTGCCAGCGCCGCTCGCTCCCGATCTGGAGACTGCGGTGCGGCAGATCAACCAGGCCATGGAAACGGTGATTCGCCAGTGCCCGCAGCAGTACCTGTGGGGGTATGGGCGCTACAAGCAGCCCCGCGCCGAAGCCGGGACCGGGGGCGGCGTGTGAGCGGGCGCCTGGGGGTCTGGTTCATGCAGCGTGTGCTGGCGCGCCTGCCGCTGCGGGTGCTGCGTGCGCTGGGCTGGGGCATTGGCCAGGTGCTGTATGGCCTGGCTGCACCCCGGCGCAAGGTGGCGCTGCGCAATCTGGAGCTGTGTTTTCCGCAGGCCAGCCTGGCCCAGCGCCGGGCCTGGGCGCGCGAGACCTTCGTGGTCTTCTGCCAGACCTGGCTGGACCGCAGTTGGCTGTGGGCCGCGCCCCGCGAGGTGGTGCTGCAGCGCGTGAAGCTCGAAGGCGCCTTGCAGGAGCTCGAAGGCGATGGGCCGACCATCATCTTTGCTCCGCACTTCTACGGCATGGATGCCGGCGGCCTGGCCCTGCCTTTGCGCAGCGAACGGGCCTTTACGTCGATTTTTTCGACCCATCCGAATCCGGCGATTGATACCTGGTTTCGTGAAGGGCGCCAGCGTTTTGGCGATGTGCGCATGCTCAACCGGGGCGATGGGGTCAAACCCATCCTTTCCAATCTGCGCCAGGGCGGCCTGCTCTACCTCTTGTCCGATATGGACTTTGGTCCGGGCGAGTCGATTTTCGTGCCGTTTTATGGCGTGCCCACGGCCACCGTGCCGTCTCTGTCGCGCTTTGCCCGCCTGGGCCGCGCCAAGGTGGTCGGCATGGTCACGCGCCTGACGCCCACGGGCTATGTGGCCCAGATCACGCCGGCCTGGGATGCTTTCCCTTCGGGCGATATCGAGGCCGACACCGCGCGCATGAACCAGGAACTGCAGCGCTACATCGACCCCATGCCCGGCCAGTACTACTGGGTCCACAAACGCTTCAAAACGCGGCCCGAGGGCCAGCCCTCGCTGTACGCCTGAGTTTGTTTTTCAGCCAAAAAGACCTGCAAGGCAGGCGCAGTCAGCGTTTATTGCTCTGGTTTTGATTGCAAGATGTCTGCCAGCGCCTGGGTGACGAGCTCCGGGCATTCGTGCACGATCCAGTGCGATGCGTTCTCCACGGGCTGCACATGCAGCTGCGGTACCCAGTCGCTCAGGCCGTCCAGCAGGCCAGGCCGCAGGGCCGGGTCGTCCATGCCCCACAGCACCCGCGTCGGTA
The DNA here is from genome assembly GCA_028685665.1 of Burkholderiaceae bacterium. Taxonomy (GTDB): domain Bacteria; phylum Pseudomonadota; class Gammaproteobacteria; order Burkholderiales; family Burkholderiaceae_C; genus JAQUDN01. The sequence goes on from JAQUDN010000108.1 coordinate 7,143, forward strand.
CGTTCACGCTCAGCATGGCGTCGGGCAGGGTGAGAGGGGCTGCAGCCGGGGTCCCCTCGCGCGGCGGGCGCAAGGGGCTGGCCCGGTAGTAATGGCAGGCGCCCGTCAGGCCCTGCTGCCACAGCGCGCGGTACTGGGCACGCACGCTCTCGGTCAGCCAGGCCGGGGCGCGGCCTTCGGCGGTGTCGAAAAAGGCAAACAGGCGGCGGAAGTCGTCTTCGGCCAGCAGCGCCTCGGCATCGGGCCGGCACAGGAAGTGCATGTACTGGCTGGCGGCCTGCTGGACCGGGTCGTGCTGCAGTTCGCGCCAAAACGCGCCGGGGTGCGGCGCATTGAGAATGAGCAGCTGGCGCAGGCGCTGCGCTTGCTGGTTGGCCAGGTTCCAGGCCAGGGCGCCGCCCCAGTCGTGCGCCACCACGCAGTCCACCACGCCCTTGGGGCCTTCGGCTGCGATCAGCGCGACCAGGTCCTGCACCAGGTGCTTGGCCCGGTAGGCCTCGACTTCGGTGGGGCGGCTCGATCCGCCAAAGCCGCGCAAACAAGGCGCCACGCAGCGGTAGCCGCCGTTTTCCGGGCGCGAGAAATGCGCCAGCAGGCCATCCCAGATGAAGGCCCCTTCCGGAAACCCATGCAGAAACAAGAGCACCGGCTGGCCCGCGGCCCCGCTGACGCGGCATTGCAGGTGGATGCCGTGGGGCAGGGCGAGGGTCTGTTCTGTGATCATGGTGCTATGCATTCAATAGCTGTAGGCGCTTCATGCATCAGCGCCAGGGCTAGTTGGGGTCCGAGTCTTCCGGGGCTGCGGGGGCTGGCGCATCCGGCGCCTCCGTGGCTTCGGCCTGCACGGGGTGGGACCATTGCCACAGCAGCTGCGCGACCTCGTCCACCCCTTGTTTTTTCAGGGCCGAAAACATGCGGACTTCGCCGCCACCCGCCTGGAGCTTGGTGATCGAGAGCACCTTGGCTTGCTCGGCCCGGGTGAGCTTGTCGGCCTTGGTCAGCACGATCAGAAACTTCAGGCCTTCCTCGACGCGGGGGCGCACCACTTCCAGCAGCGCTTCGTCGAGTTCGGTCAGGCCCAGGCGCGGATCGCACAGCAGCACGATGCCGGTCAGGCCCGGGCGGCTGACGAGGTAATTCACCATCACCTGCTGCCAGCGCACCTTGTCCGAGCGCGACACCGCAGCGTAGCCATAGCCTGGCAGATCGGCCAGCACGGCGTCGGTGATGCCCTGTTTGCCCAGCGAGAACAAATTGATGTGCTGGGTGCGGCCGGGTTTTTTCGAGGCAAACGCCAGCTGTTTTTGTTGCGTGAGCGTGTTGATGCAGGTGGATTTGCCGGCGTTGGAACGGCCCACGAAGGCGATTTCAGGCACGTCGATGGGGGGCAAATGGTGCAGCTGCGCGGCGGTGGTCAGGAACCTGGCCGTGTGCATCCAGCCCATGGCGATTTTGGCGTCGGGTGCCGGCGGAAGAGAGCCAGCAACTGGCGCGGAAGGGGATGTCGTCATGAGAGGATGGGAAGCTTGAGAGCCTCATTGTAGAATCCCGCTGTTTAGTGCACCTCAAAACAGACCATCAATATGAAGTTGCTCGCCTCCTTGCTGACGGCTGCCGTATTGGCAGCACCCGTTGTTCCGGCCTTCGCATCGGGCACCGCAGCCCCTGCCGCACCGCAAAAAGCGGCCAAGCCTGATCTGGTCAAAGGCGAAGCCAGCTACACCGCTGTGTGTGCCGCCTGCCACGGCGCCGATGGCAATTCCGCCATTGCGGCCAATCCCAAACTGTCTCAGCAGCACCCGGAATACCTGGTCAAGCAGCTGCAGGAGTTCAAGTCCGGCAAGCGCAACAACGCTGTCATGAAGGGCTTTGCCTCGACCCTCTCCGATGAGGACATGAAGAACATCGCCTGGTGGGTTTCTTCGAAAGCCGCCAAGCCCGGTTTTGCCAAGGACAAAGAGCTGGTGGCCCTGGGTGAGCGCATCTACCGCGGCGGCATTGCCGATCGCCAGATTGCGGCCTGTGCGGCTTGCCACAGCCCCAGCGGTGCTGGTATTCCCGCCCAGTACCCCCGTCTTTCCGGCCAACATGCCGACTACACCACGGCCCAGCTGAACATGTTCCGCGACGGTTCGCGGGGCAACAGCCTCCAGATGCGCCAGGTCGCCGCCAAGTTGAACGACCGCGAAATCAAGGCGGTCTCGGACTACATTGCCGGCCTGCGCTGAGTCGATGTGAAATCAGTGGTGCATTCGGCGCCACTTCACGGAACAAACCGCCAACAACACACCCCAAGACGGGCGGGTCCATCCTCCAGATGGCCCCGTCCTTTTTTTTGAGCGTTTCCCGCCCCTTCCATGTCTGACAACACCCACGGCGTTCAGGTCCAGTCTGGCTCCCAGGCTTTGCGCACAGCGATGGAGTTGCTGTCGTCGATGCGTTTTGCCATCTCGCTGCTGACGGTGATCTGTATTGCGTCGGTGATTGGCACGGTACTCAAGCAGCATGAGCCTGCGGTCAACTACGTCAACCAGTTCGGTCCTTTCTGGGCCGAGCTGTTTGCCGCCCTTCGCCTCAATGCCGTCTACAGCGCCTGGTGGTTCTTGCTGATTCTGGCTTTTCTGGTCTTGAGCACCTCGCTGTGCATTGCGCGCAACACGCCCAAGATCCTGGTCGATCTCAAGGTCTACAAGGAAAACATCCGCGAGCAGAGCCTCAAGGCCTTTCACCACAAGGCCGAAGCCTTGCAGGCCGATGCGACCCCCGAGGCGGCAGCCCGGCGCATGGGCATGCAGCTGGTGGGCGGCGGCTGGAAGGTCAAGCTGCAGCAGCGCGATACCGCGGCGGGGCCGGGAACCGGGTGGATGGTCGCCGCCAAGGCGGGGGCGGCCAACAAGATCGGCTATATCGCGGCGCACAGTGCGATTGTCCTGGTGTGCCTGGGCGGCCTGCTCGATGGCGATCTGGTCGTGCGTGCCCAGATGCTGCTGGGCGGAAAGACCCCCTACACCGGCGGCGGATTGATTGCCGATGTAAAGCCCGAACACCGCCTCTCCGAGCGCAACCCCACCTTCCGTGGCAATTTGCTGGTGGCCGAGGGCACGCAGTCGAGCACCGCCATCCTGAACCAGTCGGACGGCGTCTTGCTCCAGGACCTCCCCTTTGCCATCGAGCTCAAGAAATTCATCGTCGAGCATTACTCGACCGGCATGCCCAAGCTGTTTGCCAGCGATATCGTCATCCACGACAAGGCCACGGGCGCGCAGATTCCGGCCCGGGTCGAGGTCAACCATCCGGCCCACTACAAGGGCGTCGAAATCTACCAATCGAGCTTTGATGATGGCGGGTCCCACCTCAAGCTGCGGGCCCTGCCCCTGGTGGCGGGGGGCCAGCCTTTCGAGGTGGAGGGGGTGGTGGGCGGATCGACCCAGCTCACGAAGAATGCGGGGGGCGCTGGCAGCGAGGCCCTGACGCTGGAGTTCACCGCCCTGCGCACCATCAATGTGGAGAACTTCGCGGGCGTGGGGGCTGTGGATGTCCGCAAGGTGGACCTGCGCGCATCCATCGAGTCGCGCATGGGGGCGGCCAACAAGACCGTCACCAAAAAAGAGCTGCGCAATGTGGGGCCCAGCGTGAGTTACAAATTGCGCGATGCCGCAGGCCAGGCACGGGAGTTCCACAACTACATGCTGCCCGTGGATGCGGGCGATGGCACCCCGGTGTTTCTGCTCGGCATGCGCGAAACCCCGGCCGAGCCCTTCCGTTACCTGCGTGCGCCGGCCGATGACCAGGGCCAGCTCGATGGTTTCGTGCAGTTGCGCGCGGCCCTGGCCGATCCTGCCCAGCGTGCGCAGGCGGTGCGTCGCTATGTGGCGCAGGCCATTGATCCCGCTCGGACGGATCTGGCCGAACCCTTGTCCCAATCTGCGCTGCGTGCGCTGAATCTGTTTGCCGGAAGCCAGGGGGCGGACGGCAAGTGGCTGGGGGGGCTGCAGGCGATCTCGGACTTCATGGAAGCCAATGTGCCCGAGGCCGAGCGGGCCCGGGCGGGTGAAGTGCTGGTGCGCATCCTGAACGGGGTGCTGTTCGAATTGGCCCAGATCACCCGCGAGCGCGCCGGCCTCAAGCCTTTGCCGCAAAACGAATCGACCCAGCGCTTCATGACCCAGGCGGTGTTGTCGCTCAGCGACGCCCAGATCTACCCTGCACCCCTGGTGTTTGCGCTCCAGGATTTCACCCAGGTGCAGGCCAGCGTCTTCCAGGTGGCGCGGGCCCCTGGCAAAAACATTGTCTATCTCGGCTGTGCCTTGCTGATCCTGGGCGTTTTTGCGATGCTCTACGTGCGTGAGCGCCGCGTGTGGATCTGGGTGGCGCCGCAGGGTGAGCGCACCCACGCCACGATGGCGCTTTCCACCAACCGCAAGACCATGGACGGCGACCGCGAATTCGTCCAGCTCGCTGAAAAACTCATCGGGGCAACACCCCAGGCAGGCAACCCATGAACAC
>JAQUDN010000109.1 GCA_028685665.1 Burkholderiaceae bacterium
CGATCTGGCCCATGGGCACGACGATGGCCAGGGTCAGCACCGCCTGCACGCCGAGAGGCAGTGCCTGCAGGGGCAGGGCGCTCAGTGCGCCGGCCAGGCCCAGGGGAAACGCCAGGTGGCCGAGCACGATGCGCCCGAGTTTTCGGAGCTGTCCCGCCTGCAGCGCGGCACGGCCGTCGAGCACGGCCACGAGGGCGCCCAGGGCGACCAGCAGCCAGACGGTGGCCGGCACGGTGTTGGCCTGCATCATCGCCAGCGTCAGGGCCCCGTAGGCGACGAACTCTCATTGCTGGATGCAAATCACCCGGGTGACGGTAAAGATCAACACCAGGGCGAGGGCCAGCAGCGCGTAGATCGCGCCGTTGGTCACGCCGTCCTGGCTGAGCATCAAGGCTATCTGAAGGTCCATACGTTTCTTTGGCGGGGGCGGACCGCCCCCAGGGGGAGGCGGTCCGCCGCGTGCAGGGTCAAAAGGCCGGCGAGCGGTGGGTGAAAAACGAGGGCCTGTTACTTGAGCAGCGTCCACTTGCCATCGACCACGGTGATCAGCTCGCGGCCGCGTTCATCGAAGCCGCTGTGGTCGGCGGGCGTCATGTTGTAGACCCCTTGGGTGGCGGGCATTTCCTTGATCTGCTCCAGGGCGTCGCGCAGCGCGCTGCGGAACTCGGGCGTGCCGGGCTTGCCCTTGGCCAGGGCCACGGGGATGGTTTTTTCCAGCAGCAGGCCGGCATCGAACACGTTGCCGCCAAAGGTGGCCGGGGCCACGCCGTGGAGCTTCTGGTAGGCCGCGACGTAGTTCTTGGCGATGGTCTTGGAGGGGTGGCTGTCTGGCACCTGGTCCAGCACCAGCATCAGGCTGGCGGCCAGGATGGTGCCGTCCACCTTCTTGCCGCCCAGCTTCAGGAAGTCGGGCAGGGCGGCGCCGTGCGTCTGGTAGACCTTGCCCTTGAAGCCGCGGTCGGCCAAGGTCAGCTGGGGCAGTACGGCGGGGGCGCCGGGGGCGGCGATCAGCACGGCATCGGGTTTGGCCGCGATCACTTTCAGGGCCTGGGCGGCGACCGAGGTGTCCTGGCGCTGGAAGCGCTCGTCGGCCACGATCTTGATGCCTTTTTTCTCCACGCCTTCGGCCACCACCTTGGCCCAGTTCTCCCCATAGGGGTCGGAGGTGCCGATGAAGGCCAGCTTCTTCACGCCGGTCTTGGCCATGTGCTCGATCAGGGCCGAGGCGATCAGGTTGTCGTTCTGGGTGGTCTTGAAGACCCATTTCTTCTGCTCGTTCATGGGCAGCACCACGGCGGCCGTGCCCACCGGGGCCAGCAGGGGCACGCCGGCTTCGGCCACGAACTGGATGGCGCCCATGGCGTTGGGCGAGCCCGAGGGGCCGACGATGGCGTCCACCTTGTGTTCCGAGATCAGCTTCTTGACGGCCACCACGGCGGCGGTCGGGTCGCTGGCGTCGTCCAGGGCGATGTATTCGATGGTCTGGCCGCCGGCCTTGGTGGGCAACAGCGGCACGGTGTTTTTCTGGGGAATGCCGACGGCGGCGATCGGTCCGGTGGAGGACGAAATCACGCCGATCTTGACCTGGGCCAGGGCGACGCCCATGGGCAGTGTCGCAACCAGGAGCGCACGAACAAGAGACTGGAGTTTCATGGGATGACCTTTCAGGAAGAGGGGGAAGGCGCTGACACAAGGGCACGCAGGCAAGAACAACGCAGGTGGGGGGTGCCGCCCCCTCTGCTCGGTGAAACCGTTCCGCTCACATCGCGGGAACCCCCGCAGCCTGCGGGCCGATGCCGTGGTAGCTGCGATTGAAGTACACCAGGCCCGCGCTGCTCTGGCTTTGCTGCAGGCCCACGACGTCACAAATGAAGATGCTGTGCGAGCCGGCATCGTGGGTGTGGGTGATGCGGCAGTCGAAGCTGACCATGGCGCCCTCCAGCACGGGGCTGCCGGTTTGCAGGCGCGACCAGCCGACCTTGGCGAAGCGCTCTTCGAGCGTGGCCTGGCGGTCGGCAAAGATCGCGGACACGTCTTTCTGCGCCTCGGTCAGCACGTTCACGCACAGCACGCCGTTCCCGGTGAAGAGGGGGTGGGTGTAAGAGGCGCGGTTCATGCAGACCAGCAGGGTGGGCGGTTGGTCGGTGACGCTGCTCACGGCCGTGGCGGTGAAGCCCGCCAGCCCCTGGGGGCCATCGGTCGTGATGACGTTCACGGCGCTGGCCAGCAGGGCCATGCCGTTGCGGAAAGAGGGGATGTCCACCATGGTGCGTTCCCTTGGGTTGTGGTTGCCAGGCATGCCGCGGTGCCTCAGAGGTCCAGCACCAGCGTGTCGCTCTGGGCGCGCGAGCAGCACAGCAGGATCTGGTCGTTGTCGGCTTTTTCGTCTTCGGTCAGGAAGACGTCGCGGTGGTCGGGCGTGCCTTCGAGTACCGTGCACAGGCAGGTTCCGCACACGCCCTGTACGCAGGAGACCTGCACTTTGATGCCAATGCCGGCCAGGGCTTCGACGATGCTCTGGTCGGCCTCCACGCGCACGCGCTGGCCGCTTTTCTGGGCCACCACGTCGAAGGCCTTGCCGCTGGTGTCGGAGGCCACCTGGAAATACTCCTTGTGGATCTGGGCCTCGGGCAGGCCCAGGCCTTGGGCCTCGCCGATCACCCAGTCCATGAAGCCTCCCGGGCCGCACACATACAGGTGGGTGCCAGGCGCGGCCTGGCCCAGCACGGCGTCCAGGTCGAGGCGCTGGACCATGCTGCCGTTGTCGAAATGCGTGTGCACCTGGGCGGCGAAGGCGCTGCCGCGCAGCTCGTCCAGGAAGGCGCAGGCGGCTTCGGTGCGGCCGCAGTAGTGCAGTTCGAAGGACTGGCCCGCTTCGGACAGCGCATGGGCCATGGCGATCATGGGCGTGATGCCGATGCCGCCGCCCACCAGCACGGTGTGCGTGGCGCCCTCGGCCAGTGGAAAGTGGTTGCGCGGCAGGCCGATGCGCAGCGTGGCGCCGGCCTGCAGGCGCTGGTGTGCGGCCACGGAGCCGCCGCGCGATGCCGGGTCTTTCAGGATGCCCAGGCGGTAGCGGTCACGCGCGCTGGGGGCGCTGGCCAGGGAATACGGGCGCACCAGCCCGTCGCCCAGGTGCAGGTCGATGTGCGCGCCGGCGTCGAAGGCGGGCAGGGGGCCGCCATCGGCACGCACCAGGTCCACGACGAGCACGTTGTGGCCTTGTTCTTCGCGCCGCTGGACGAGGGCTTGGAGGGTTTCTTCGGACATAGGAGGGTCTGTGGTGGAGGGCGGCGGAAGGGGGTGGTTCGGCGGTCAGCGCATGAAGATGCCGCCGTTGACATCCCAGGTGGCGCCGGTGGCGAAGTCGGCATCCGGCGCGGCCAGCTGCACGACCAGCTTCGCGACGAACTCCGGATTGCCCAGGCGTTTGACGGGGATCACGGTGTCGATGATCTTTTCCAGGCGTTCGGGCGGGACGGCCGCGCGCACCGAGGGCAGGTCCATCGGCCCGGGGGCGATGGCGTTCACCGTCACGTTGGCGCCGGCCAGTTCGCGGGCGAAGATCTTGTTCAGCGTCAGGATGCCGCCCTTGGAGGCGCCGTAGTGCGCGCCCGAGGCCGTGCCCCCGTTCTGCCCGGCCAGCGAGGCCAGGTTGATGATCCGCCCGTAGCCGGCGGCCGCCATGTGGGCGCCCAGCACCTGGCAGCCAAAGAAGGTGCCGCGCAGGTTCACGGCCAGCACGGCGTCGAACTCCTCGGGGGTGATCTGCATCACCGGGGTGGTGGGCGTCATGGCGGCGTTGTTCACCAGCACCTGCACCCCGCCCCACTGGGCGATGACGGCCTGCAGCGCGGCTTCGAAGTCGCCCTTGTGGCGCACGTCCAGTTTCAGGGCCATGGCCGTCGCCCCGCTGGGGTCCAGGCGCGCGGCGGCGTCGCGCGCCAGGGCTTCCTGGTGGTCGGTGAGGGCCACCCGGTAGCCGGCGGCGTGCAGCCGCGCGGCAATCACATTCCCCAGGCCGCTGGCGGCCCCGGTCACCAAGGCAATCTGTGCCATGCCCGCCCCCTTACAGGATGTAGCCGACGCACTGCAGCGCATCGGTGGAGTTGATCAGCCGGATGACCTTGCGGCGGATCTGGAAGCTCTCGCCCTGGCGCACCAGTTCGTAGTGCACGTCGGCGGTGTAGTGCTTGAGCGTGTCCTTGCGGAATTCGCGCAGGTTTTGCGCGCAGCGCACGGTGACGGTGCGCCCGTCGTCGGACAGGATGCGAAAGCGCGAAACGTCGCGCACCGTGCGGGCGACCGGCGCGGTCGAGATGGATTCCCCGCTGCCCAGCCGCGCCACGCGCTTGTGCCGCATGTCGGCGGCGTCGTGGGCGTAGTTCAGGGTGTTGGCGAAGTCGGTGGTCTCGGGGTCGATGGGCACGATGTACAGGCCGTCTTCCGTCCACGACTGCAGCCAGGGGCCGTATTCGCCGTGGTCGAGCTGGTCGGCTTCCTGCCAGACAAACGCGGTGACTTGGAGCATCAATTCGGTGTTCATGGGCACTCTCCGGTTCAGGCGGTCATCAGTTTTTTCCACTGCTGGTAGGCAGCGCGCATGCCGGTTTCGGCGCTCACGTCGCTGGCGCGGCCGTCCGGGGTGGGCTTTTCGCCCGCCAGGCCCCGGTTCAGCATGATCCAGAGGTCCTGGCCCGACTGCGCGCCCTTTTGCACGCGCTCCCAGGCCTCGGAGTCGTCGGGGGTGCCAAAGCCCATCGGGCCCTGGAAATGCTCGTGCAGGCGCAGGCGGGTCTGGTTGGCCACGGCGGGGCCGCCGTCCATGGTGATCACGGCGTGGTGGATCTCGGTCTCGTTCACCGAGATGGGCTGCAGCACCCGGAAGAAGGCCATCGAGCAGGCGATGTTGGGGAACAGGTTCAGGTTGAAACCGGACCCGCCCACGGCGCGCACGGTGCGGCGCACCTGGTCCTCGGGGTGGCCTTCGGCGCGCAGGGCCTCGGCCAGTTCGGCGAAGCGCTCGGGGATGGGGGCATCCAGATTCGCCTCCAGGTCGATCAGGTCGGGAATCATCACCATCACGCTGTGGCCGTTGCCCAGGTCTTCGACGTAGCCGGGGCCGCCGACGAAGTCCAGCATCTTCTCGGTTTCCTTGTCCACCGAGCTGAGGAAGGATTTGTGGATCAGCGGGAAGTGGTAGGCGTCGGTGGTGTTCTCCAGCTGGATCTTCCAGTTGCCGGGGAAGCGGAAGCGGTGCTCGCCCGCCACCTTGATGGGGTAGCCGCCGCCCTGTTTCATGAACAGGTCCATCCACTTCTTGGCGGGGCCGAGGTAGTCGGCCAGGGGCTCGATGTCGGCCTTGAACGTGGCAAAAATCATGCCGGCGTATTCCTCGACGCGCAGGCTCACCAGGCCCAGCGTGCCTTTTTCCAGCTGGTCGGCATAGCTCTCGGGGTGGGGCACGCCGCGCAGCGCGCCGTCCAGCGAGTAGCTCCAGCCGTGGTAGGGGCAGACAAAGCTGTTGGCCTTGCCCTTCTTGCCTTCGCACACCGTGGCGGCGCGGTGGCGGCAGCGGTTGAGCAGCACATGCACCTTCTGCTTGCGGTCGCGCACCACGATGACCGGCTGGCGGCCGATGGTGGTGTTCTTGTAGCTGCCGGCCTCGGGGATTTCGCTGGCGTGCGCCACCCAGACCCAGGTGCTGGCGAAGACCTTGTCCATTTCCTGCTCGAACAGGGCGGGGTCGGTGTAGAGCGAGGTGTGGACCCGGTCGGCCTGGACCCGGTCGGCGATGGGGAGCGTGCTCGTCATGGGAGAGTTCCTTGGTCGGTGTGTGCGTGAAATGTCGGGGGAGGGCAGCGGTTTACTTCGGCACGGGCAGCGGATCGGCCTGGTTCCAGGCGTCCACGGGGCGGCTGAACAGGTTCTCGGTGCGAAAGTGCGCCATCCGCCAGGTCCCGCCCTTGCTGCGCCGGAAATCGACGGTGAGCCGGGCGGCGTTCAGGTGCGAGGCCCCGCTGGCGAAGGTGGAGGTCTGCAGCATCACCCAAGTGCCCGTGGCCTCGCTGGCGCCCTGCACCTCGATCAGTTCCGAGGTGAGGAAGTGGACGTTGACCGCGAAATGCGCGGGCTCGGTCATGTACTTGGCGAACATGGCGCGGATCGCCGTGCGGCCTTCGATGCGGCCAAAGCTGGCCCGGTATTTCTCGCCAATGCCTTCCCAGACCGCGTTCCGGGTGAACAGGCCGGCCAGCTCCGCCAGCGGGCTGCGGGCGTCGAGCGCGTCGCACAGCACCATGTAGCGGTTCATGCCGGCGCGCACGGCGTGCTCGGCCTCGAAACGGGCGAGGCGGGCTTCCAGGTCGCGCCGGGGCGTGGGGGTGGGCATGGCGGGGCGGTCCTCGGGGTTTATTCGGGAATCACCAGTTCGCGGCCGATGCGGGCCTCGACGCGCATGTACTTCCACAGCTTGTAGGTGCCGTCGCCCACCGGGGTGGCGCGGAACAGGTTGCAGGCCGCCGTGACGGTGTCGTAGTCGGGCACGTCGGCCAGTACATAGGTCGTCCAGGGGAAGGCCACCGAGGGGCCGACCATGATCTGGTCGTCGTCCAGGTTGCCCAGCACGCGCACGCCAGGCAGGCGGGCGATGCCTTGCATCATGGCCACGAAGGCGGTCCACACCTCCTTCATCTCGTCGGCGGTGCTGTCCATGAAGTTCTGGTTCACGCCCATGCAGAACAGCACGCGCAGGGATTTTTTGTCGGTCATTGCAGGCTCCAAAAATGGCAAAAAGAGAGGGGGGCTCAGAGGTAGCCGGGCAGCGGCTTGTGGCCGAACAGCATGGCGCCGGCGTTCTGGTAGGTGATGTCGCCCATGAAGGCGTGCTGGGTGACCATTTGCGCATCGCGCACCTGGGCCGCCAGTGGGCTGGATTCGTACACGCCGGTGCCGCCCGAGAGGATTTGCGCGCGGCGCGCCACGTCGGCCCCGACGCGCGAGGCGTGGGTGGTGGACAGGCGCAGCATGCTGATCTGGTCGTCCGTGGGCTTGCCGCCCGCGCACAGCACCTGCCAGACCTCGTCGATGGCTTCGTAGAACCAGGCGCGCGCGGCGCGCAGTTCGGCTTCGATCTTGGCGATTTCCAGCTGCACGTACACGCGCTCGCCCAGGTTGGGTGCGCCGGTGACCGAGGCACGGCCCCGGGCGCTGCCCACCACTTCGTCGATGGCGGCGCGGGCGATGCCCAGGCCCACCACGGCCAGCACCTGCGCGGCCAGCGACAGCGCGGGGTAGCGGTACAGCGGGGTGTCCAGGGTCGAGGCCGAGCCGCGGATGAAGGTCCATTCCGGCGCCACCACCACGTCTTTCACCACGATGTCGTGGCTGCCGGTGCCCAGCAGGCCCATCACCTCCCAGTTGCGGGCGATCTCCACCTTCTCGCGCGGCATCACTGCCATGCGGGGCAGGCCCTGGGTGTCGGCGCCCTTGGGCAGGATGCCCACGCCCACCATTTCCGAGCCCATGCTGCCGCTGCCCCAGCTCCAGCGCCCCTTGACCAGGTAGCCGCCCTCGACCTCGGGAGCGGGTTGGGGCGGGAAGATACCGCCGGCAAACACCACGTCGGGGCCGTTCGCGTACAGCTGCTTCAGCGTGTCCAGCGGCAGGGCCGACAGGTAGATGCCGCCAATGCCGAAGCTGGCCACCCAGCCGGCGGAGCCGTCGGCCTGGGCGATGCGCTCGATCAATTGGCAGAAGGCGGCGGGGCTGATTTCGTCACCGCCAAAGCACTGGGCCACGAAGGCGCGGTACACGCCCACCTGCTTGAAGCGCTGGACGATGTCGGGCGAGATGAAGCGCTGCGCCTCGAATTCCTTGCGGCGTTGGCGGATTTCGGTGCACAGGGTTTCGAGCGCATCGGCAGCAGATGCCGTGCCAGGAGCGCAAGCGGCGGGTTTTTCAAGGATGTCCAGCATGGGGCCTCCGGGGTGGAACAGGGAAAGTGCGTGTGCTCATTCGTCGACGGAGTAGCCGGAGCGCTGGATGATCGGACCCCAGTGGTCGAGGTCTGAGCGCACGCGCTCGGCAAACTTTTCAGGCGACAGGGTGAAGGGGTCCAAGGCCAGCCGGTCCAGCGTGGCCAGCATCTCGGGGCTCTTCGCCAGGGCGTTGAAGGTCTCGCTGAGTTGCACCACTTGCGCGGCCGGGGTGCCGGCGCGCACATAGGCGCCGTAATAGACCAGGGCCTGGATGGGTTTGAAACCCAGCTCCACAAACGTGGGCACCTGGGGCAGGCGCGCCAGGCGTTTCTCGCTGGACAGGGCCAGCACCCGCAGCTTGCCGGCGGCCAGGAAGGGGAAGACCTGGCCCACGGTGGTCATGCTTGATGCGATCTGCCCGCCCATCACGTCCTGCACGGCGGCGGCACCGCCCCGGTGCGGGATGTGGGTGAACGCCATGTCGGCCTCGCGCGCCAGGATGGAGCCCAGGAAATGCATCGTGGTGCCGGCGGCCGCCGTGGCGTAGGAGGCCTGCGTGGGGTTCTTCTTGCACCAGGCGATGAAGTCCGCCAGGGTCTTCACGCTGTCGGGGACCAGGGGGCCGACCACCAGGCAGCAGGGGTCGGAGGCCAGCGGGGCCACGGGCGTGATGTCGGTGAGCGTGTTGTAGGCCAGGTTCTTGAAGATGTGCGGGTACATCACCAGGATGGGGTCGGCGGTCATCAGCACCGTCTTGCCGTCGGCGGGGGCGTTTTTGGTTTCCACCACCGCCAGCCGGCCGCCCGCGCCGGGCTTGTTCTCCACCAGGACCGGGGCCGTGTCCTTGTGGAGTTTCTGGGCGATCACGCGCGCCAGCACATCGACCGTACCGCCCGGGGGGAAGCCCACGACCAGGCGGGTCAGGTGCTTGCTGCCCTGGGCCCCGGCGGTGCCGCCCGCCAGGCTGAAGGCCGTCGAGGCGGTGGCGAGCAGAACATTTCGTCGATTCAGCATGTCGCTTCCTTCAAGCAGGGGGCCGGGATGGCCGGGTGGGCAGAGCGTCTTGGCGGATTGATCCGGGTCAAGCGGTGCGCAAGTTTAGGATTAATTGCATGATTTTTCATGTAATTTCGTGCAACCTAGGGAAAGTCCGGAGGCCTGCGTTTGGGGCGAGAGGGACCGACCGGTCGGGGCTCTCGGCGCAAGGAGGTCTCCCTTCTTCCCCCTAAAAACACGGAGGAATCGCCACAAGAAAGCTCTAAGCAAAGGTTGTGCCATGGTTTCTGCACTGCGGTGGTGCATTGAGGGTGCTGGGTTTAAAGTTGATAATTCACGCAAATATTTCACCGACCTCTCCAGGGCAAAATAGCAACGCATCCCTCTGTGTGACGAGCCGGGCGCAGGCCTGTGGGCCTGCGATGGCCCAAGCCCCCTGCCTGCAACCCGGTGCCGCCTTGTTTGAATCTATGTACCAACTACCCAGCGCAGACTTTCCCAGCCGCTTTCCCTTTTTCCTGCTCACTTTGGTGCACGGGGCCTATACCCTGGAGGCCGAGCAGGCCCTGAAGCGGGCCGATCTGGATGTGCCCGCCTGGCGCACCCTGGCCCTGCTGAGAGAGCACGGGCCCATGAGCGTGTCGGAAATCGCGCTGAATGCCGTGACCAAACTCTCCACCGTGACGCGCACGGTGCTGCGCATGAAGGCCGATGGCCTGGTGACCACCGACACATCCACGGCGGATGCGCGGGTCACGGTGGTCACCATGACCGAGACCGGACGCCGTGCCATTGAGCGGGCCGACCCCGTGATGCAGCACATCTTTGCGCGCAGCTTCGAGGGCCTGACCCCCACGCAAATCGCCCGGCTCAACGAACTGCTGGGCCAGGTGCTGGAGAACCTGTCGCCGCTCTACAGCGGGGTGGCCAAGAAGCGCAACCTGTCGGCGCGCAGCGGCGCCCGCCCGCCCGCCTTGCCGGCCCCGCCGGAGTCTGCCCAGTCCCCCGTCCCTTCGCCTTCCAAACGACCCCGAAAGAAGCCCACGCCATGAGCCTGTGCCACGAAGCCACTCCCTCCGCCCTGTCGCTGTACCAAGGCCTGCGCGAGGGCCGCCTCCAGGCCCGCGACGCCCTCGAAGCCACCCTGGCGCGCATCGATCGCCTGGAACCCCAGGTCCATGCCTGGCTGCACCGCGATGCCCAGGCCGCACGGGCCCGGGCCGACGCGGTCGATGCCTTGCGTGCGCAGGGCGCGCCCCTGGGCCTGCTGGCCGGCATTCCGCTGGCCGTGAAGGACCTCTTCGACACGGCGGACTTTCCCACCGCCTACGGCTCACCCATCTACCAGGGCCACCGGCCTGCGGTCGATGCCGTCCCCGTAGCCCAGGCCCGGCAGGCCGGCGCCCTTGTGCTGGGCAAGACGGTGACCACCGAGTTTGCGTATTTCACGCCCGGCCCCACCGCCAATCCCTGGAACCTGGCGCACACGCCCGGGGGCTCGTCCAGCGGCTCGGCGGCGGCGGTGGCCAGTGGCATGGTGCCGCTGGCGCTGGGCTCGCAAACGGCGGGTTCGCTGATCCGCCCGGCCTCGTACTGCGGGGTGTTTGCGCTCAAGCCGACCTATGGACGGTTCAGCGTCGAGGGCGCCAAGGCGTTCTCCCATTCGCTGGACACGCTGGGCTGGCTGGCCCGCAGTGCCGACGACCTGGAGCTGCTGCGCTGCGCCCTGGCCGGCGAACCCTTCCAGCCCCTGCACATCCCGGCCCCTGCGGACATCACCTTGCTGGCCTGCCAGACCCACGAATGGCCTGCCTGCGACGCGGGCGGCGCCCAGGCCTGGGCGCGGGCCTGCGCCAAGGCGGTAGCCCAGGGCATGGCGGTGCGCGAAGTGTCCGTGCCGGCCGCGCTGGCCGGCCTGGTGGACGCGCAGAAAACCATCATGGCCTACGAGGCCGCCCGCAGCCTGGACTGGGAGTTCACCCAGCACCGCGCGCAGCTCAGCAGCCACATCCAGGCCCTGGTCACCACCGGCCAGGCCACCACCGAGGCCGCCTACCAGGCCGCCCAGGCCCTGGCGCAAGCCGGCCGGGAACAGATCGCGGCGTTGATGCAGGGCGCCGACGCGCTGCTGGTGCCGGCCGCACCGGGCGAAGCCCCGGCCGGCCTGGCGGCCACGGGCGATCCCGTGTTCAGCCGGGTCTGGAATCTGCTGGGGCTGCCCTGCGTCAACGTGCCGGGACTGCGGGGGCCCAGCGGACTGCCGATCGGCATGCAGTTGGTCGGCCCTCCGGGTGGGGAGCGGCGTTTGCTGGCGGTGGCCCAGGCGGTGCACCGTGCCCTCGACGAAGGCGGTGCGGCCCTGTCGCTGGCCTGAAGCGGCCGGCGCCGAAGCCCTGGGCCCGCAGCCCTGCCGCGGGGGAGGGCTGGCCCGGTGCGGGCCGGGGGAATCAGCCGGCGGCGGTCTGCTGCCGGTGCCCTGCGACTTTCTTGTAGGCCTGCACCCATTCGGCCAGCACGGCCGGGTCGGTGACGTCTTCGATGCGCTCGAAGCCCTCGGGCGCGCTTTCTTCGACCATGTCGAGGATGGCGTCCAGGCCTTCGCGGCGGTTCATCT
>JAQUDN010000110.1 GCA_028685665.1 Burkholderiaceae bacterium
ACGTCCTGCATCACCAGGGTGCGCAGATGCGGGCCTTCCTGCAGCCCTTGCGAATCGACCAGCGAGGCCACCTGGTTGCGTTCGCAGCCCAGGCCCACGATCAGCACGCCAGCCAGATTGGGGTGGCGCGCGTAGCCGGCCAGGGTGCGGCGCAGCACGTCGAAATGCTCGCTGGGCGAAGACATGCCGCAGCCGCTGGTCTGCGCAAAGGCGGCCACGCCATCCACGTTCGGAAACGCGGCCAGCCGCTCGGGCGTGAAATGCGCTGCGATGCGTGTGATCACCGTGGCCGAGCAGTTCACCGACGAGAGGATGCCAATGAAATTGCGCGTCCCCACGCCGCCGCCCGGGCGCGCATAGCCCTGGAAGGTGGCGCGCTCGGCCTCGGGAACGTACTCCACCGGGCGCACGTCGGTGCCAAAGGCCGGGTCACGGTAGTAGTCCACCAACTGCAGGTTGTGGCTGTGTACGTAGTCGCCGGGCGCCAGGTCGCGCGTGGCCACGCCGATCACCGTGTCGTACTTCTTGACCTGCTCGCCCTCGGCAATGGCCCGGGCAGCGATCTTGTGGCCGGCGGGCACCTGGGCCCGGGTGCGCACCCCCAGCTCGGGAATCTCCTGGCCCAGGGCCAGGGCGGTTTTGGTGACAAACACGTTGTCGTGGGGGTGCAGGTGCAGCAGTGCGCTATCAGGGCGGGGCATGGCAGGAATCCCTTGTGGGTTCGTCGGTCGGTGAAAAAAAGGGGGGCGGAAGGCTCTCAGCTGCGCATCAGTTCGCGCAGCTTGAGTTTGTCGATCAACATGGTTTCTTTTTGGTAAACCGCGTTCACATACTGGGCGTACTCGGGGCCATCCAGGTAGAGCAGGGGGGCGTCGAGTTTGTCGGCCAGGGCCTTGAACTCTGGGCTGGCCACCGCCACGCGGAAGGCCTCGCGCAGCCTGGCTTCGATGGCCGGGGGCAGGCCCTTGGGGGCGCCAATGCCGTTGGGCGCATCTACCACCACGTTGTAGCCCAGCTCTTTGAGTGTGGGCACGTCTTTGAAGCGGGTGGTGCGCTGCTCGCCCCAGGTGGCCAGCAGGCGCAGTTTGCCGCCCTCCACATGCGGTGCCCACGAGCTGGAATCCGCCAGCAGATCCACATGGCCGCCCAGCACGCCTTGCAGCGCCTCGGCGCCGCCCTTGTAAGGCACGTGGTTCAGCTGAATGCCCGCCGCGGCGGCAAACTCTTCCATGCCCACATGCGTGGCGCCACCCACGCCGGCGTGGGCGTAACTGACCTTGCCCGGCGTGGCCTTAGCCGCGGCCACCAGGTCCTGCAAGGTCTTGAAGGGCGAGCCGGTCGGCACCGCGATGCCGAAGGTCTGGCCCGACGTGCGTGCGATGTAGGTGAAATCCTTGCGCGGATCGGCCTGCAGCGTACCCAGCTGGGAAAAGCGCGTGACCGAGATCGGGATCTGCCCGATGGTGTAGCCGTCCGGCCTGGCCGAAGCCAGGGCCTTGGCGCCGATCATTCCCGAGGCCCCCACCTTGTTCTCTACTGCCACCGAGTGGCCCAGCACCCGGCTGGCCACCGAGCACAGCGCCCGCATCGACTGGTCGGCCGTGCCGCCCGCCGGCCAGGGGCAGACAAAGGTGATTGGTCGCTCGGGCCAGGTCTGCGCCCACAGAGGGACCGAAGTGGCCAGCGCGGCGGCGCCGAAGCCGAGCACGACGTCGCGCCGGCGGGGGTTGGAAATAGGCATGGGGTGTCTCCGTAGTGGTTTGGCTGTCAGTCGCGATTGTTCAAAACCCCTCCATGAAAATCCAATGAAAATATAGACTTCTTTCATAACCTAAAAAGAATGAAGACGCATGGGCCACCTCGACCGCGTGCTGCGCTCCAACCTCAAGCTGCGCCACCTGCAGCTGCTGGTGGCGCTCGACCAGTTTCGCCACCTGGGCCGCGCTGCCGAATTTCTGTCGGTGACCCAGCCCGCTGTCTCCAAAACCCTGGCCGAGATCGTGCGCATGCTGGACGTGGTGCTTTTTGATCGCTCCACGCGCGGCACCGAGCCCACGGCTGCGGGTGTCAGCATGGTGCGCTTTGCGCGCTCGGTGCTCGCGGGCTACGAACGCACCCGCGACGAAATCGCCGCCGAAGCCAGCGGCGCCCGCGGCCGCACCAGTGTGGGCGCCATGGTGGTGGCCACCCCCGTGCTGCTGGCGCAGGCCGTAGAGCAGCTCAAGGCGCGCTCGGCCCAGACCACCGTGCTGGTCGAAGAAGGGGACCTGACCCGCCTGCTGCCCAAACTGCGCCTGGGCGAACTCGATTTGTTCGTGGGCCGCCTGGAACCCGGCTATGCGGCCCCCGATCTGGAAACCGAAGCCCTCTACGACGAGCCCATGGTCGCCGTGGTGCGCCCCGGCCACCCGCTGCTGGCCCGGCCCGCCACCTGGCAGGCCCTGGCTGAAACCCCGTGCGTGATGCCGCCGCCCTGGGCCTCGCTGCGCGTCAAGCTGGAGCAGCAGTTCTTTGCCCACGGACTGCACCCTCCGGCGGACATTGTCGAAACCGCGTCTTTTTTGTCGCAACTCACCTTCGTCCACCAGCGCGGCGCCGTCACCTTCGTGGCCCGCTCCGTGGCCCGGCATGGCGCCGCCCAAGGCACCCTGGCCTTGCTGGACCTGCCCGTGCCCATCGATCTGCCCCCCGTCGGCCTCATCACCCTGCGCGGCCAGCCCATGACGCCCACCACCAGGCTGCTGGTGGCGTGTTTGCGGGAGGTGGGGGCCGGGCTGGGGCGTGGGGAAATCCCAGCATCTGATGACCATGAAAAAAGCGCCCAGAGCCCTGAATACGGGCGCTAGGCGCTATCAAAACAGAAGTGTTCTACCGCGCAGGGCGGTGGCCATTAGGCCTGGGCAATCGCCTGGGCCAGCGCGGTGCCCATTTCGGTGGTGTTGGCGCTGCCGCCCAGGTCGGGAGTGCGTGGGCCGGTTTTGAGGGTGGTTTCGATGGCCGCGACGATGGCGTCGTGGGCCTGGCGCCAGGGGCCCTGGCTGTGGCCCAGGAAGTCCAGCATCAGCGCGCCGGACCAGACCATGGCGATGGGGTTGGCGATGTTCTGGCCGTAGATGTCGGGCGCGGAGCCGTGCACGGGCTCGAACAGGCTGGGGAAGTGGCGCTCGGGGTTCAGGTTGGCCGAGGGGGCCAGGCCAATCGTGCCCGTGGTGGCCGGGCCCAGGTCGGAGAGGATGTCGCCAAACAGGTTGGTGGCGGCCACCACGTCAAACCGCCCGGGCTGCAGCACGAAGCGGGCGGTGAGGATGTCGATGTGCTGCTTGTCCAGCGCCACCTCGGGGTAGGCCTGGGCGACTTCGTCGGCGCGCTGGTCCCACCAGGGCATGCTGATGGCGATGCCGTTGCTCTTGGTGGCCAGGGTGACATGCTTGCGCGGGCGGCTCTGGGCCAGGTCAAACGCGAATTTCAGCAGGCGGTTGGCGCCGTGGCGCGAGTACACGGATTCCTGGATGACGATTTCGCGGTCGGTGCCCTGGTACATGATGCCGCCCAGCGCGGTGTACTCGCCCTCGGTGTTCTCGCGCACCACCAGGTAGTCGATGTCGCCCGGCTTGCGGCCGGCCAGGGGGCAGGGCACGCCCTCGAACAGGCGGACCGGGCGCAGGTTGATGTACTGGTCGAATTCGCGGCGGAACTTCAGCAGCGAGCCCCACAGCGAGATGTGGTCGGGCACCGTCGCGGGCCAGCCCACGGCGCCGAACAGGATGGCGTCCATGCCCGAGAGCTGGGCTTTCCAGTCGTCGGGCATCATTTTTCCGTGGGCGGCGTAGTAGTCGCAATGCGCCCAATCAAAGGTGTGGAATTCCAGCGGCAGGCCAAAGCGCGCGGCGGCGGCCTGCACGGCGCGCAGGCCTTCGGGCATGACTTCTTTGCCAATGCCGTCACCAGCGATGACAGCGATTTTTTTCGGATTCGACATGGGGGGCTCCTGGGGGCGGTGGCGACGAGGGGGGACAAGTGGGCGGTGCCAGCAGGGCGGCACCGGGCATGGCTGGCATTGTTGTAGAAGCCGAAGATAAATACAATGGCCGCTTCGTGGTTTGATTGGTCACAGATCGTGCATAAAACCCCTGCCCCTGACGACCTGCGCGTGTTCACCGTGGTGGTGCGCAAATCCAGCTTTGCCGCGGCGGCCCAGGCCCTGGAGGCCTCGCCGGCCTTTGTCAGCAAGCGCATCCGCCTGCTGGAGCAGGCGCTGGGCGTGAAGCTGCTGCACCGCACCACGCGCCGGGTGGTGGTGACGGAGGAGGGCGAGCGCGTCTTCCACTGGGCGCAGCGCATCCTGGACGACATGGACCAGCTCCTGCAGGAGGTCAGCATCACCCGCCGCGAGCCGCGCGGGCTGCTGCGGGTGAGCTGCAGCTTTGGCTTTGGCCGCAAGGTGGTGGCGCCGGCCCTGTCCCGGCTGGTGGAGCGCCACCCGGGCCTGCAGGTGCGGCTGGAGGTGTTTGACCGCCTGGTGGACGTGGCGGCCGAGGGTTTTGATCTGGACGTGCGCGTGGGCGACGAGATCGCGCCCCACCTGATCGCGCGCCGCCTGGCCAGCAACCACCGCGTGCTGTGCGCGGCGCCGCGCTACCTGGAGCGCCGGGGCCTGCCGCGCAGCCTGGGCGAGATCTCGGCCCACGACTGCCTGGTGATCAAGGAGCGCGACCACCCCTTTGGCGTGTGGCGCCTGCGCGCCGGGGCGTTGGAAGAGACGGTCAAGGTGACGGGCCCGCTGTCGGCCAACAACGGCGAGATGGCGGTGCAGTGGGCGGTGGACGGCCACGGCATCGTGCTGCGCTCCTGGTGGGATGTGCGCGAGCACCTGGAGGCCGGGCGGCTGGTGGCGGTGCTGCCCGAGTGGCGGCAGGAGGCGAATATCTGGGCCGTGTACCCCACGCGGCTCAACCGATCGGCCAAGGTGCGGGTCTGCGTGGAGTATCTACAGGGGGTGTTCCAGGCGGTGTGGCCGGCTCAGGCCCCGGCCTCTGGGGCGGCCGGGTCTGATCTGGTGTGAGCCGGGCTGATCCGGTCTGGCCCCGCCCCCGCCCGCGTGATCGGCGGGCAGGCGGGGCGGCCGGTCGTCCCATGGATGGATGGATTTAAGGCTCTATGGCCTTCCAGGCCTTTATCCACCTGCCCTCTTTGCTCTTGATTTGAGAGCGTTTTCGCTGGGGTGCCGGCGAAAAGCGGGCCTCAGCCGGCCAGTGCGGCCTTGACGGCGGCAGACACCTGGCCCATGTCGGCCTTGCCGGCCAGGCGGGTCTTGACCACGCCCATGAGCTTGCCCATGTCACCTGCAGCCAGCGCACGGCCCAGTTCGGCACCGACTTCGGCCACGATGGCCTGCACGGCGGCGGTGACTTCTTCCGCCGACATGCGCTCGGGCAGGTAGGCCTGCAGCACGGCCATTTCGGCTTTTTCCTTGTCGGCCAGGTCCTGGCGGGCGGCCTGCTCAAAG
Source organism: Burkholderiaceae bacterium (assembly GCA_028685665.1). Lineage (GTDB taxonomy): Bacteria > Pseudomonadota > Gammaproteobacteria > Burkholderiales > Burkholderiaceae_C > JAQUDN01. The sequence goes on from JAQUDN010000110.1 coordinate 5,507, forward strand.
GCGGTGATGCTGTCCTTGCGCTGCTTGATCAGCTTGTCCACGATGGCGACGATGGCCACATCATCGAGCGTGATGCGCTCATCGACTTCACGCTGCTTCATCGCCGCCTGCAGCAGGCGGATGGTGCCCAGGCGCTCGCTGTCTTTGGCGCGCATGGCGGTTTTCATGTCTTCGGTGATCTGCTCTTTGAGGGCCATGGAGTGCTTTGCAAAATGCGGTTGCGCGACGGGGTCGCGGGGGCGTGCATCTTACCCGCGCCCGCCGCGCGCCCGGAGGGCGTCCTGGCTCAGACCGGCGTCAGCCAGCCCTGGTGCTGGGGCAGTTCGCCGCGCACGCAGGCGGCGTAGGCCTGCTGCAGTTGGCGGGTCAGCGGCCCGGGCGTGCCCTGGCCCACGCGGCGGCGGTCCACCTCCACCACCGGGGTGATTTCGGCGGCGGTGCCGGTCAGGAAGACCTCGTCGGCGCAGTACAGCTCGTCGCGGGTGAGGGGCTTGGCCTGCACCTCCAGGCCCTGCGCCCGCGCCAGGGTGTGGACCGTGCGCCGGGTGATGCCGTCCAGCGCCGAGCTGGTCTGGGGCTCGTAGAGCTGGCCGTCGCGCACCACGAAGACGTTCTCGCTCGAGCCTTCGGCCACGAAGCCCTGCGTGTCCAGCAGGATGGCCTCGTCGTACTGGTCGCGCCGCGCCTCGCGCACCGCCAGGATGGCGTTGGCATAGGCCGAGATGGCCTTGGCCCGGCACATCTGCACGTTCACGTGGTGCCGGGCGAACGAGGACACGCGCACCCGGATGCCCGCGCTGGCCGCCTGTTCGCCCAGGTAACTGCCCCAGGGCCAGGCGGCAATCGCCACATGGGTCTGGGTGCCCAGCGGGTCAACGCCCATTTTTTCGGCGCCCAGGAACACCAGGGGGCGGATGTAGCCTTCGGTCAGACCGTTGCGGCGGAACACCTCGCGGCAGGCCTGGGCCAGCACCTCGCGCGGCCAGGGCAGGTCGATGCCCAGGATGTGGCAGGAGTCTTCGAGCCGGCGCAGGTGCTCGTCCAGCCGGAAGATGGCACCGCCCGTGGCGGTGGGGTAGGCGCGCAGGCCTTCGAAACAGCCGTAGCCGTAATGCAGGGTGTGGGTCAGCACGTGGACCTGGGCCTCGCGCCAGGGGCGCCATTGGCCGTCGAGCCAGATCCAGCCGTCGCGGTTGTCCATGGACATGGGAATTCCTTGTGTCGGGAGAAGGGGGGGAAAGACAAAACGGACGTCCCGGTCGGACGTGGGCGGGAAACGCGGGGCGCGGCGGCGGTGTGCCAGGCCCGCGCGGTTTCAGGAGGCGGTGGCAGGATCTTCCCCGCGCCGCCCCGGGCGTTCAAACGAAACGCGGCGGCTTGGGGTGAAGGAAATTCAAGTGACGGACGGCCCTGCCCCGGTACCGCCCTGGTACCGGGGCGGGGCCTGGCTCAGGCCGGGCCGGCTGGCTGGCTGCCGCACGCTGGCGATCAACCAGCGCACAAAGGCCAGGGCCCAGGGCTTGTCCTGCAGGGCGCGCGGCGCCACCAGGTAAAAGCCCCGGTCGGGGCAGGCCAGCGGCACGGGCTGCACCAGCGAACCCTCGGCCAGGTAGGACGCGGCCAGGGTGGAGGTGATCAAGGCCACGCCCTGTCCGGCCACGGCGGCTTCGAGCATCAGCAGGGCGTCGTCGTAGCGCGGGCCGTCGGGCTCCGGGGCCGGCAGCCCGGCGGCGGCACACCAGGGCGCCCAGGACAGCAGGGGGTGGCGCAGCAGCCGCGCGCCGCGCAGGGCCTGGGGGTCCGGCAGGCCGGCCAGGCGGGCCGCGTAGCGTGGGGCGCAGACGGGGATCAGGGTTTCGTCGAAAAGCTTCCAGGCGTCCAGGCCCGGCCATTCCTCGTCGCCGTACTTCAGTCCCAGGTCGGCCTCGCCCGCCCACAGCGGGGCCAGGCCGGTGGCGGTGGCGAATTCGAAGTCGATGTCCGGGTGCTGTTCCTGGTACTGGGTGATGCGGCCCATCAGCCATTTGCTGCCAATGGCGGGCGCGACCGACAGGCGCAGCCGCCGCGTGGGGCCGGCCTGCAGGGCTTCGGTGATGCCGTGGATGCGCAGCAGGGCGTCGTGGACGGTGGCGTAGTAGCGCTGGCCGTCCGGCGTGAGCGCGATCTGGCGGTGGCGCCGCTCGAACAGGGGCTTGCCCAGGTGCGCCTCCAGCAGCTGGATGCGGTGGCTGACGGCCGAGGGCGTCAGGTGCAGGGCCTGCGCGGCCTGCTGGAAGCTGCCCAGCCGGGCCGCCACCTCGAAGGCCACCAGGGTGTGCAGGGGAGGAAGGGACAGTTGCATCCGGTCAGCCTATCGCAGGCACCGCCCTGGTGCGCCGCAAAAGCAAAAAACCCGCGCTGGGCGTCCCTAGCGCGGGTTCCGTCGGCACGGGGCCAACAAAGATCAGTACAGCTTCTTGGGCAGTTGCATGCTGCGAACGCGCTTGTAGTGGCGCTTCACGGCAGCCGACTTCTTGCGCTTGCGCTCGGTCGTGGGCTTTTCGTAGAACTCGCGGGCGCGCAGGTCGGTCAGCAGGCCGAGCTTTTCAATGGTGCGCTTGAAGCGGCGCAGTGCAACGTCAAAGGGTTCGTTTTCTTTTACGCGGATCGTGGTCATTAGCTAATGTGTTTCCAAAGTGTGCCTGCAGAGGACTTCCAGGAAGATCGGGCCTGGAGGCCATGGTCAGCGAATTCCCCGTCTGTAACTAGTATTGGCCGACGGGGTTTGCCAGCAAAGCCAAAGATTATAGCGGCTCGCCGCGCATCGGCAAAGCCTGGGCGCAGGCATGTGCACTGGCCCAGGCCCATTGGAAGTTGTAGCCGCCCAGCCAGCCGGTGACATCCATGACCTCGCCAATGAAATACAGGCCGGGCTGCTGCTTGCATTCCATGGTCTGCGAAGACAGGGCCTGGGTGTCGACACCGCCCAGGGTGACTTCGGCTTTTTTGTAGCCTTCGGTGCCCGTGGGGGTGAGTTCCCAGCGGGCCAGGCGTTCGGCCAGGCGGGCCAGGGCCTTGTCGGAGGCTTCGGCGATGGGCCGTTGCCAGTCGGCGTCCTGCTGCACCCAGGCGTCGGCCAGCCGGCTGGGCACGAGGCTGGCGAGTTCGTTGGCGATCAGTTTGCGCGAGCGCGCCTTGGCCTGTGCCAGGGCGCTCGGCAGGTCCACGCCCGGTGCCAGGTTGATCGACAGCGGCTGGCCTTCGTGCCAGTAGCTCGAGATTTGCAGCACCGCCGGGCCCGACAGGCCGCGGTGGGTGAAGAGCAGGTCTTCGTCGAAGGCCATGCGCGCTTTCTTGGCGCCGGTGCTGATCTGCACCGGCAGTGCCAGACCCGCCAGCTGCGCATAGGGGGCCCAGCCGGCGCCATCGAAGGTCAGCGGCACCAGGCCGGGGCGGCGTTCGATCAGCGGGATCTGGAACTGCTGCGCCACGCGGTAGCCGAAATCCGTGGCGCCGATCTTGGGAATCGACAGCCCGCCCGTGGCAATCACCAGGCTGGGCGCCTGCACGGGGCCGCGATCGGTCTCGATTTGATAGCTGCCCGCGCTTACCTCGCTTGCCTCAGAGGCCAAAAACGTGATTTTTTTCACGGCGCAGGGCTGCCAATGCGCTACCTGGCCCTCAGCGCACTCCGCCCGCAGCATGGCAATCAGGTCTTCGGCCGAACGGTCGGCAAACAGCTGGCCTTTGTGCTTTTCGTGGAAGGCGATGCCGTGTTTCTGCACCAGGGCGATGAAGTCCTGCGGCGTGTAGCGCGACAGCGCCGAGCGGCAGAACTGCGGGTTCTGCCCGACAAAGTGCTTGTGCGGCGCCCGGGGATCGAGGTCGCGGTTGGTGAAGTTGCAGCGCCCGCCGCCGGAGATGCGGATTTTTTCGGCCACTTTTTCGGCATGGTCCAGCAGCAGCACCCTCAGGCCGCGCTGGCCCGCCTGGGCTGCGCAAAACAGGCCGGCCGCACCGGCCCCCACGATCACCACGTCAAATATTTGCATGGGCGGCAGTGTAGGGGAGGGGGCTGGGGTCATGGCCGCCTTCTAGAATTTGCCCATGAATATCCCTTTGCACCAGCTCAGCATGACCGTGCTGATGACCCCCGACATGGCGAATTTTTCGGGCAACGTCCACGGCGGAGCGGTTTTGCGCCTGCTCGACCAGGTAGCCTATTCGTGCGCCAGCCGCTATTCGGCCTGCTACGTGGTCACCCTCAGCGTGGACCAGGTGATGTTTCTGCAACCCATCCATGTGGGCGAGCTGGTGACCTTCCTGGCCAGCGTGAACTACACCGGCACTTCGTCGATGGAAGTGGGCATCAAGGTGGTGGCCGAAGACATCCGCACCCAGGCCGTGCGCCATGTCAACAGCTGTTTTTTCACCATGGTGGCGGTGGACGAGGCCCGCAAGCCGGTGGGCGTGCCGCCCCTGGCCCCTGCCACCCCCGATGAAAAGCGCCGCTGGGACGCCGCCCTGCTGCGCAAGGAGCTGCGCAAGGAATTGGCAACGCGCTTCGAACAGACCCGCTCGGCATCGAGCCCGGCGCCGCTGGGCTGAGCAGGCAGCGTCCTGTCAGGCGGTTTGGGCGCGGGGCCCGGCGGCCCCCGCCGCACGCACCCCCCGCACCACATCGCCCACCACGATCACGCTGGGGCTGCCCAGCTGTTCGCGCTGCAGGGTGGCGCAGAGCTGGTCCAGGGTGGTCACGGCGTGGCGTTGCCGGGGCAGGCTGGCGTGCTGGACGATGGCCGCGGGCGTGGTGGCGGCCAGGCCGGTCAGCAGGCCCTGCTGGATGTGCGCGGCGCCAGCCACCCCCATGTAGATCACCAGGGTCAGCCGGGCGTCGCGCGCCGTGGCGGACAGTTGGCGCCAGTCGGTGCCTTGTGCGCCGGGCTGGGCGTGGCCGGTGATGAAGACCACGCCGTGCGCGTGCTCCCGGTGGGTCAGGGGCGCGCCCAGCGAGCTCAGCCCGGCCAGGCCGGCCGTGATGCCGTTGACCACCTGCACCTCGATGCCGGCCGCGCGCAGGTGTTCGACTTCTTCGCCGCCCCGCCCAAAGATGAAGGGGTCGCCGCCCTTGAGGCGCACCACCGTCTCGCCCGCCTGCACCGCCTGCAGCAGCAGCTTTTCAATGAAGGCCTGGGGCGTGCTCTTGCAGCCGCCGCGCTTGCCGACATACACGATGCGGGCCGTGGGCGCCGCGTGGGCCACGATGGCCTCGCTGACCAGATCGTCCACCAGCAGCACCGTGGCGCTCTGGATGGCCTTGAGCGCCTTCAGGGTCAGCAGTTCGGGATCGCCCGGGCCGGCGCCCACCAGCGTGCAGGAGCCGCGCGGCGCGGCAGACGGGGGCCGGGTCGGCGGGTTCATGGCTGCGCTCCGGCGGCGGCTTGCTCGGCCAGCCAGACGATGTGCTGCACCTGCCGGGCCAGGGCCGGGGGCAGGGGGGCTTGCCCCGCGAGCACCTGGCGGGTGTAGTGGGCGGTGCTGTCCACGTCAATGGCGGTGGGCAGGCCGGGCACCTCGGTGGCGGTGCCGGCTTGCTGTTCGTCGAGCGCCTGGTGCTGGCCCTGGACAAAGGCGTCGTAGCGAGGGCTGCGGCGCGGGTCGGCGCAGACTTCGCCTTCGAGCCCGCGCGAGAGCAGGGCGGTCATGCCCAGCAGGCCCAGGGTGGCGCTGAGTTTGTCGAGGTATTCGGGGTGGGTGTAGCTGCTGACCACCACGGCCGGCCCCTGGCAGGGGTTCATCAGCTTCACCACGCTGTGGGCCGGGTTGCGCAGCCCCACCACTTCGCGCACCGCCAGCAGCCGGGCCAGGCCCGGCAGCAGCGTCCCGGTGGCGAGGTGGGCCACCTGGCCATTTGCTATTTTTTCAGGAGCTATCAGGGCTTGTATATCCAGGGCTACAAGCACATCAGAGCTCAAAACCCGGCGCGCTTCGGTGCGCATGCCGTGCACCAGCACCGGCAGGCCTTCGCGGGCCAGCAGCAGGGCCAGCAGCGGGGTGAGCACGGGCAGTTTGCGCGCC